>NZ_CP061310.1:317292-634585 GCF_018687975.1 Polynucleobacter sp. es-EL-1 | reverse complement strand
GTTGCGGTAGTTGCCAGGGCGCCAGTGATTTGATCACCATTCACTAAGCCAGTGACTGTTTGATAAGACAAGACCGGCAAGCTAGTATCGGCATAAGTCATGGAAGCAGTATTGGCAACCACATTAATTGGCTTTGGAGCGATTGTTAATGAACCGGGTACATATGTAATAGCGTAATTCGATAGACCAGATCCCACTGCTGCCGATGCCAATATTCCGTTGGTCGCTCCAGAATAGATACCGGCATTTTGTGAACTAGGAATCGTTGCATTACCTGCCTGTTGCAAAGTAACGCCACTAATGGTGTCGCTACCCAGTAAGCCACTAGAAGTGAATGAAGAAGTTCCCAAGCTATAACTTGTGCCATACGTTGTATTTTGATTGCTTGCTGTCACCGTCACTGGAGCCGCTTCAATATCTGCACTGAGCGCAGTCGTTACACCACTGATGGCATAGTTACTATTGCTCAAGGATAGGCCGGAGAGGTCTGCTGTAACAGCAATACCAGTAGTCACATTTGGAGAGGCAAAAGTACCCGCGTTAGCGCTACCACTCACTGTGACGGTATCGCCTGCCAGTACCCCTGCTGCTGTGGCTGTACCAGTGAGGACAGCATTGGTGTTGGTGTCATAGGTCTTATTGCTAGCAGATAGGCCGCTGATGGTGACTGGGGCGGTGGTGATGGAGCCGTTTGTTCCAGCAATATCACCAGCAGTATAGACATAGTTAGCCGCATCTAGACCGCCAAGACTTACTAAATTAATTGTGTAATTAGTGCTTCCTACATTTTTATTTGAGTAAACCCCGCTACCAGTTAAAGTAAGACGATCACCTGTTAATTGATTAGATGGAGCTATGGATATTCCGGATGTCAATGCAGTTGTTGCGTCATACGTTTTGCTAGGGCTCGAATTATTACTTACCGTAAGCGCTAATGGAGTGATATTAGCGATACCAGCAACATAAATCACAGGATTAGTTGCGCCCTCAATCGTGGCATTTGATGCACCGGTTGGGGTAAAAGTCTTATTGCCGACATTCAAGAAGTTGCCGCCGCTAAATCCGAGAGTGGCATCTGCAACAACCTTAATATCGTAAGAGTTGGCAGCAGAGTCTGTGGCTACCCATGTTGGCGTTGTTGAGGAGGAGCTTGTAATCTGAGATACGGTAGAAGCAGGAACGGTCATATTCAGGGTAATGATGGTCCCTGAATTGCAGTTGGAGCTCACATTGCAATATTGTGCAACTAAATTAACTGCTGAATTGGCGCTGGAATCGCCTGAAATTGCCCCATAGGTATTACTTGAGTTAGCAGCCGTTACGACAAGCTGATACTGCTGTGCTTCCGTATATGTACCGGTCACAACCATAGGCGTTCCATAGTTGCCCACTAAATTCGATGCCATTACAGCAGATGGCGTTAATGTATTTACGCCTGGAGCACCAGATGCACTTGAGGCAATGCTCACTGAAATACTATCTGAGCCTTTAGCACCTAAAACAGAACCGGTAAATGTCGGTGTTTGACCAGCAAAACCTGCATAGGAATTAGCGCTCACCGTTAATGGTGCAGTAGTAATTGTTCCTGCTCCTGTTGCGCTAGTGGGTAATACGTAGTTTGTGAGCGTGGTGCCTGCATTGGCCGTGAAATGACTCGGTGTTAGTGTTGCTGTAACAGTGCTAGCAGGAGAGTACCCAGTATTGGTGCTTGCATTGACAGAATCAAAAACGCCTTCTGTTTGGGTAATACTGGCACCCTCACCCGCTACAAAATTAGCAATTGAAAAATTATTTGCCGCTAACGTCACGGCAGCTGTAGTGTCATAGACCTTGCTTGGGGTATTGGCAATGGAGGCAGTCAGCACCACAGGATTAATGAGTACGCTGTTGGTACTTGCAGGCAATACATAGTTCGCTGCCAAGCCCCCATTACTGCCATTGCCGAGAGTTAAGCCTGAAGTGGATAAAGAACTCACACCAAGGACATTGGCGTTATCGGCTGTAGCGCTACCGGTAAGGGTGAGTGTTTGAGTGCCGATACCTGTAGTAAGGGTAATTTGGTTGGCGGCAAAGCTTCTAGATCCATCGTAATCCTTCACCGCAGAAATAGACAAGGTAGCAGGCGTAATGACATAAGCATTATTAGCTGCATTGGCAAAACTGACTTCATAGTTTGTATTGCTTGTAGTTCCTACCAAAGATCCCACAGTTAATGCATAGCTATCAGCATTTTGTACGGTAGTGCTTGTGCTGCCATTAAATGCCATTGAGCCAGATAAACTCACTGGAGCATCAGCAGCAACATCCGTATTTTTATATCCAGCAATACCATAGTTGGCTGTATTTGTAGAATAAGTTGTCTTATTTAATGCGTTTCCACTGTAGGTAGTTTCTACTGCATTGGGCGTTAGGGTAAGCGTAGCCTTTCCAACTACTAAATCACCAGCCACATAAGAAATTGCATAATTACTTAATCCCGTGCCCACAGCTGAGCTGGCAATAATTGCAGACGAATAAGTAGCAGCAGCCACAGTAGGCGCCACATTATCGTTACCACTGTAACGTAGAGTCACACTAGTTACCCCATCGCTATTGACCAAACCACTGGTAGCAAAAGAAGAGGTGCCTAAAGATAGTGAGCTTCCATAAGTACTATTTTGAGTGCTAGCAGTTATGGTTAAAGCCTTAGTAGCTACCACTAAATTTCCGGATACGTATGAAATTGCATAGTTGCCAAGACCAGAACCTGAAGCTGCACTAGGCACAATTCCGCCTGTATAAGTTCCAGCGTTGGTGGTGCCAGGAACTGTTGCGGAGCTGGCGTATTTAAGGGTAACGCTACTCACCGCATCTGTATTGACCAAACCATTGGTAGTGAAAGAACTTGTACCTAAACCGAAGGAAGTGCCATAACTAGTATCTTGATTAGAGGCAGTAATTGTCAGGGCACGCTGGGTAATAGCCATTGCCCCATTGGAATATGTAATATTGTAGTTAGCAATTCCACTGCCGCTTGCATTGCTAGGGGTAATGGAAATACCAGTCCCAACTGATGCAGTTGCAGCACCACCAAGACTGCTTAATGTAACCCCGGTAAGGGTGTCGCTACCCAATAAAGAACCTGATGTAATGGAGTAACCGACTCCAGCAGATGCAGAGGCGCTTCCAGAGCTATAAGTGATTCCAGCATTGGTGGTGGTATTGCCATAGACCTTGCTATCAGCTGCAGCACTAATAGTTAAGTCGGCTTTATTGACTGTGTATGCAGTGCCAGTATATGTGATTGAGTAATTAGATAGACCTGAACCTACCGCTGAACTAGGTACCGCATTAAAAGAACCATTTTGCGCGGTTCCAGAAACTGCTGATCCTGACCCTACGGTTGAACCAGACTTTGTCGTTTGTGTCACTGATGAAACAGCATCTGTAACTGCTACTCCACCAATGGAAGTCACTAAACCAGTAACTGTATAGCCTGAACTAGAAACCAGACCAGCGTAGGTACTAGCCCCATCATATGTAGTGGTACTCGAATTATTGGCAATCGTTAGAGATTTTGTAGTGATCGTATAAGTGCGTGAACTACCCGATAAAGAAACGCCCTGCCCGCTTCCAGTCGATATATTAGCTGCAATGATCGTTGTACCCGCTTGCACTACATTGGCACTAATAGCTGCAGTACCGATAGTGCTATTCCACACCAAACCTGCCTTGACGCCAGCAGCTGAAACACCAAATGGCGTTGCACTTAAAGTGACAGTGGCGTTATTGCGCAACCAAGTTAAAGCGCTAGAGTCGGTATAGGCCGTTCCATAAGCAGCTGAATAATTAGCCCCGAGCGAAACGGTTACGGTATAGCTGGTTGCTCCAGCGCGGTAGTCAATGTAATTACCAGAGCTATACGATGTTGGTGTTGTAAAGTTACCGCCCTGCACGCTATAACGAATATTGGCATCCGATGCATTTGAAGTCGTGATACCAATCTTGCCTTCAATGTCATATGAATTCGAAGAACGTGGACTTGCCATAGACAACGCAACAACCCCACCACCTGAGTTGGTAACAGTGCCCAAAGCAGTAATAGTTCCGCCTGTCGTAGTACCAGCAGCAATTCCATTACCACCCGTAATCCGAATTCCATCTGCCCCAGAGTTTGTCACTGCACCAATGCTAGCATTACCAACCGCATTGATAATGATGCCACCCGTTGTGCCAGTATTACGAATAAGACCAACCGTAGTAACAGAACCTGAAGTGCCTCGACCATAAATTGCTACACCAGTTTCACCAGTGACAGTTCCCGAGGTATCTAAATAAGTTGCATAACTACTGGTTGATGCTCCATTGATGGTGACTGATCCTGCAGTAGATTGAATGACGGAGTTACTGTAAATGCCATACCCACCATTCGATGTACCAGCAATTGAAATATCTCCGGCTGCCTTATATCCAGCATAGGTAATGCCACCATACGCTAGACTTGCTGAGGAACGAAGATCAACAGCAAAGAAAGACATTGATGATCCAGCTGCTACTGCTGTTCCCGGATTAGCTAGAGCAATACCACTTGTAACAGTAGCGCCCTGAATCGTAAAGTCACCACCAGAATTAATCACCACACCTGCCGTATAGAAGATTTGACTAACGGCGCCGTTACTATTTACACCACCTCTTGCTGATAGGGTGATATCCCCGGAAGCGGTTCTCATTAATATATTTTGAATATTCAACGCAGAACTATAGGTTGTGCTGTAACCAATCAAATCAATATTCCCGGAGGCAATATAGTTCTTTTGAGATCCCACTTGAGCGTAATAAGCCCAACTACTGCTTTTAGCGTAGGCACTTGCCGATATGTTTCCAGCGGCTGCTATCAAGCTACCCATCTGATAGATGCCATGCGCGCCAACGCCAACCAAGGTGATATCACCAGCGTCTGAAGTTAATGTATATGAATTATTTTGAATACCCCAGCTACTTGCCGTAACCCCTTTAACAGTCAAATCATTGCCAGCAGTCAAGACGCCACTAACCAATACACCAGCTGAACCAGTAACATTGGAGGTTGTATTGTTAGTTCCGTTGAAATATCCGCTAGATTTAGTGCCGCTTGCAGAGCCGTATGTATTATCAATATTGATATAGCCAGATACAGCTGCACCAGCTACGGTAATAGCAGATCCAGCTGACTTAACGAGATAGTTAATCGCATAAGTAGATCCGGATGTAGTTGTTACTACACCAGCACCAATAGTAGAGAGTCGATTTCCACTGGTCGCATCATATGTAATGCTAGAAATTGCGTTGGTATTGGCAGCCATCGTAATAGCGCCATTCTGGTCAATAATATTGTTTGAGGTAAAACTAATATCAGAGCCATTAGCAGCGCTAATTGCGCCAGCCTGATAGATACCGTTGTCACTTCCTGCGCTTGTACCAATAGCAGAAATCGTGATATCTCCACCTGTTGCACCCGAATTAATTGTCATGGGACCAAGGTAGGCAATATATGTGGCATCCACAGTCGCCTTAGCATCAATGGTGATGTAATGAGCAGTAATCAGTGATGAAGCGGTATAAACGCCGTAACTGTTATAGGTGGTACCTGTCAACTCCACCCCACCCTCACTAGAATTGATTGCTGCGGTGTACTGCACCCCGTGTGAGGCATAAGAGATGCCCTTAACGCTAATCAACTTGGTGCTGTGTATTGCATTGTTGACCGTAACACCAACACTCGAAGTTGCAAAAGATGAATTATTGCTAGTAGTGATATATCCAGAGGCTGGAGAAACGCCGCCATAGGTATTATCTAAGGTAACCGTACCGGGAAAGCGAACCGAGCTAGTGCCAATTAGATTTGGGTTGATTGCGCTTCCAGCAGATTTGATCAGTAAATTCACATCACTGGTTGATCCAGAAATAATTGCCAGAGATCCTGTAGTAATGTTTGAAGCTTTTGTGCCAGAGGTAGTGTCGTAGGTGATGCTTGCAGAATTGACGGTAGTATTTGCCGCCAAAGTGACAGCTCCAGTTTGGTTAATCAGATTATTGGAAGTGAAGGTAATGTTGCTTCCTGCCACATTGTTGGTGATGGCGCCAGTTTGACTAATACCAGTATTACCGCCGCCAGCTGTATTGTTGGCAGTTACGGAAATATTACCTGACGGGGCATTCAAGGAATAACCAGATCCATTGAGTGACAAATTGGCTGCACCATAGCCAGTAGCAGAGGACGTGGCTGCAACATACTGGTTTGTTCTGCCGCTCCAGATAGTGGCTAAGTTAGTGGTACCTCCAAATACGTTAGCATCACTACCTGAAGCTAACTGTGTTGCCTTGTATCCCGCTAGAGACTCTCTTGCATATATTTTTCCATCACTTAAGGTAAGCACGACCTGCACCATCTTGGTATAGGTCCCATCCCAGAAACCAACTAGGTAGGTAGCTGTTGTTGAAGTTGAACTCTGCAAAATGGCAGCGGTAGCTGAACGCGGTGTGCCAATCGATCCGCCAGTTAAATCTGCCGATGCTATTGTTGGAAGAGTCGAACCAATCAGATCGCCCATCAAGCTACCCGAAGCTCCGGTAGCAGTAGAAATCATGCTTGGGTTAGTGTCATCACCCGAGTAATAACCATAACCCAAAGTCAAAGCGTTTACTGTTGCAATAGTGCCTGCACTTGTGCCAGTTCCAATAATGGTGATTCCGGTATGCGAGGTGACTTCAGCACCCAAATTGACAGCTTGTCCAGTGGTAGACGTTCCGGTGATACTCACAGCACCGGAGGCAGCAGTAATTATTCCGTTGCTATTGGTATAGATGCCGTAATTGGTAGCAATACCAGTCAAAGTAATATCCCCACCAGTTGAGGTAATAGCCGCAACACCATAGATAGAGTAATTACCATTAGAAACACCATTGACAACGATGTTCCCTGTAGCAGTTAATGCGTTGTTAATCGTAACGCCTGCAACGCCGCTTGGGCCTGAGGCAATATTGGAGGCTACGATGTATCCACTAGCGCGCGTGCAACTTGCTCCAGAGCATCCATAGGTGTTATCTAAAGTAATAGTTCCAGGCACATTGATGACGCCTGGATCTAAGTTAGCACCAGCACTCTTTTGAACGTAATTGATTGCACTTGTAGATCCTGAAGTAACAGTGAGATTACCTCCAGTAATCGTTGATGCATTTGTGCCACGTGTAGTGTCATACATTACTGTGGCGGTGTTGCCACTGGTATTGGCTGCCATGGTAATAGCACCAGTTTGATTAATCAGATTGTTTGAGGTGAAGGTGATATTTCCACCGGATGCGTTAGCAGTAATTACGCCAGATTGCGTAATGCCGGTATATCCGCCGCCCGAGGTGTTATTAGCAGTAACGGTGAGGTCTGAACCGCCCGAATTAATTGTTAAAGCACTTAAGGTCACGATCGTTGATGCTGCTGTGCCATTACCAACGATCGTGATGCTATCTCCCGTTACCAGGGCACCAAGATTTACCGCTTGTCCAGTAGTTGAATTGCCTGTAATAGAAACATCGCCCGCTGAAGCGGTGATAAGTCCTGCACTATTGCTATATACACCGTAATTAGTCGCCCTACCCACCAAATTAATGTTTCCAGCAGTAGATGTAACGGCTGCAATTCCATAAATGGAATGGTTACCATTGGATACAGCATTAATAGAAATATCACCAGTAGCTGTCAATGCATTGTTAATAGTGGCGCCAGGAACTCCGTTAGGTGCAAGAGTAATATTAGAGGCAACAATATATGCGCTAGCTGGCGTGCAGTTCGTGCCAGAACAACCATAAGTATTATTTAAAGTAATACTTCCGGGGACATCGATCACTCCAGGATCTAAGTTAGAACCAGCGCTTTTCTGAACATAATTGATTGCACTTGTTGATCCCGAAGTAATGGTGAGATTACCTCCGGTAATCGTTGATGCATTCGTTCCACGAGTAGTGTCATAACTCACGGCTGAATCAGTTCCACTGGTATTGGCTGCTAATGTGATGGCTCCAGTTTGGTTAATTAAATTATTTGAAGTAAACGTGATATTGCTACCGGGGGCATTATTAATAATTGCACCAGATTGAGTGATACCAGTATTGCCACCCCCAGAAGTGTTATTGGCAGTGATGGTGATATTGCCTGATGGGGTATTTTGGATATAGTCCCCACCAGATAAAGTTAAGTTAGCCGCAGCATAGCCCGCTGCCGATGAACTTGCAGCTAAGGTCATTGTTGAAACAGATCCAACCCCGCCGGCACCAGAGCCATTCCACAACGAGAGTAAATTGGTTGTGCCACCCAGCGTATTAGCAGCCGTTCCAGTTGACAATGCCGTGGTGTTGTACCTCGCTAACTTCTCTGTTGCGTAAAGATTATTGTCACTAGTCGTTAATACCAGCTGAACCATTTTGGTATGGGTGCCATTCCAAAAACCAATGACATACGTTGCCGTTGTAGCAGTTGAGCTCTGCAAGCTAGCGGCAGTGATGGAGTATGTTCCTGGTACCGATGTTCCAGTCAGCGAGCCTGAGCTAATAGATGGCAATGTAGAGCCAACTAGAGCCCCCATTAAGCTACCCGAAGCACCACTAGCTGTTGAGATAACCGTTGGATTAGAGTTATCACCGGCGTAATAGCCATAACCCAAGGTAAGCGCGCCAACAGTAGCAATAGTTGATGTGCTGGTGCCATTGGCATCAATGGTGATTCCGGTATGCGCAGTAATAGCACCTGCAAGCTGAACAGCCTGACCAGTTGTAGCCGTTCCAGTAATAGTGACTGCACCTGCAGCAGCTAGAATCGTTCCAGCGCTATTGCTATGTACTGCGTAATTAACACCAGTACCTGTGATTGAAATGGGTCCAGTCGATGTTGCAATAGCTGCTTGCAATGTCACTGAATACCAGCCTGTGAATGAGGCACCTTTAAGAGTAATGCCAGTTCCCGCAGTGATCGCAGAATTAACTAAAACACCAATACTTGCACCAGCGAAGGTGCTGGAATTTGCAGTAGTAATGTATCCAGAAGTTGGGGTTCCTCCTGCTCCAGCAGTTCCACCATAGGTGTTATCCAACAGAACAGATCCTGGAACATTAATTACGCCGGTATCAATGCCTGCACCAAGTGTTTTGACAGTGTAATTGACTCCACTAGTTGAGCCAGAGGTAACTGTGAGCGCACCGGCAGCAATAGTAGTGGTCTTAGCACCGGAAGTTGTGTCATATAAAACAGTAGATTCATTACCACTGGTATTGGCCGTCATTGTGATGGCGCCAGATTGGCTAATAATGTTATTGGAAATAAAGCTAATGCTGCCACCGCTTGCATTACCTGTAATAGCGCCAGTCTGAGTAATACCAGTATTAGCCCCGCCAGAAGTATTCATTGCAGTGACTGAGAGATCAGATCCGCCTGCAACAATCGTCATCGCACCCAAGGAAACAATTGTTGAAGCGGTTGTTGAGGTGCCAGTGATACTAATAGCCTGTGCAGACATTGCACCAGCAAGAGATACAGCAGAACTCTTATTGGATGTACTATCAATCGTAATGGATCCACTATTAGCAGTTAATGTTCCATTTGAGGTACCACTCACTCCAGCATTATTGGTCGCCGTTGTATTGCTTGAGTTGGCTATTAAATTGATATTGCCGGTAGTAGAGGTCAACGCTGAGCTTAGGTAAATTAAGCCATACCCAGAAGTACTTACTCCGTTACTCGTGATATTCAGGTCACCATATGCAGTTATTGGAGAGGTCGTGCCATATGAAGCTACTACAAAACCATAACTGGCGCTGGCACTATTTTGTAGCTGAATATTGACGTCACCACCAATATTCAATGTGGCTGCGTGCGGCTCAAATGAGCCAATACCGCTTGCTTGATTTGCTGAAGCTGCTACAGAATAATGACCGCCTGCCCCACTAGATGCTCCACCGCTCGTAGTCGTATTAATACCTGCATTTAAATAGATTGGGCCATTCAAAATAGAGCCCGGGGTAATGGTTGTGCCACTAATCGCTCCACCAGTGGTGTCCATCACAACGTAGCCACCCTTCGTAGTAATGCTGCCTGAAGTACCATTCACAATACTTGCGCATGCACCAAGACTGCAACTAGTTAAGGTATTGGTTGCATAACTGGTTTGTGCAACAAGATTAATTTTGCCAGTGCTCGTTGCATTAATAGCTCCATTAATTTTGATTTGGCCATTTGAAAAATAATTGAGATTGAGATCTCCAGCGCCTGTATTGGTAGTAGTTCCCGTAAGCGTAATCGCTTGCGCTGTTCCGCTAGTGTTGTCTAAGGTGAAACTCGCACTACTGCCAGAAGCGATTGAGAAAGAGAGGTTTGCTGTTTGGGTAATGGTGCCATCAGCAATAATTTGCACACTAATTCCGCTATTGATAGCCGTCTGAATTTGCGCTGCGCTGATATTGGTTTGATTGGTAAATGAGAGTGGGTCAGTGCCCGTTGAAGTGCCAGCAGTGGTATTAATCGTAACGTTGGTTGGATCCAATAACCACATTCCCCCTCTACCAGCATTGATGCTAGAGAGCATGTTCAGAGTTTGGCCAGAAGTTTCAATAAAGCCGCCTTGCTGGTTGTCAGGGTTGGGGTCTAGCTGGGCAGTATTAAAGCTGGTGTATTGATCTAGGTTGGCCACTAAAGCAAAAGGCAATGTGCCATGCTGTGCATCATTGCCTATTAATATTTGTCCGCCATGGGTATAGCCGCTTGCTTCAAAGGTGCTGCTGTCAGTGCTCACCTCATTGCTGGCTGATACACCAATGCTACCGCCACGGCCTGTTGAGCCGTTAGTTTGGATTAATGCGTTTTGGATAATCAGATCGCCTTGATTGGCAATCAGGGTGATAGCGCCACCATCGGTAGTGCCATTTGCTTGTAAGCGTGCTTGATTAAAGTGTAAGTCGTTTGCTGCAGTCGCGGAAAGTGTGCCTCCCCTGCCATTACCACCATTAGCTTGGATTGTTGCACTACTCCAAAGGGCATCATTAGCTGCTAGCGTGATTACGCCGCCTTCATCACCATTGGCCTGGAGGGTGGCTCCACCTTGGAGAGTAATCGTGTTGGCTGTGAGTTTGATGCTACCGGCTACCCCACTGTTTACTGGGGTGCTGGCTGATAGCCTGCCAGAGACATAAATGGCTTGACCCAATAACTCTATGATATTGCCAAGGGAGCCTGGATTGGCGTTACTCAGATAGCGATTGGTTTGGATGGTACCGGCACTATAGATGGACTGAGCCTGCACGGTGACCTTGCTAGCAGCAATGGTAGTGCCTACATTGAGGTAAGCAATCGAGGATCTGATGATGACATCGAGGCTTTCACCACGGATATCGGCATTGAGGTTAAAGATACCCGAAGCCGATAAGGTTAAGGTCGTCAGATTAGTACCGCTTTTGAGGATATCGGCTCCACTGGCAATCGTCAGACTACCGCTACCATTTTGAGTACAGCTGCCAATGGGGCAAGAGGCCGTATTGGCATTGACTTCAATGGTGACATTGTTATTAGTGAGCGCTGCAGAGATGACATTGGCTGCTCCACTATCAATCGTTAGATCAATTGGGTCTAAGAGCCAAGTACCAGATTTTCCGGTTTTATTATTCCCAGTCGTATTGACACTGACCGTTGGCGCAAGGCTGACATGCCCTCTGGAGCTAGTCTCAATAAAGCCACCATGACCTGATTGTGAGCCGCCCATCGATGTAAGGATGCCAGCGACCGTGGTCTTTACTTCTGACCAGATGGCAATCGTGCCACCATTACCTGCCTTGGTAGCGGAAGCATCAATCAAGGCATTTTCTTGGATGGTGACCGTCTTAGCCATTTGCTTAGCGCTTGAGGCAGCTTGGGCATTTGCTTTGATAACTGCCTCAGCCTGCGTATTGCTGAGTAGGCTTGGGTTTTGAGTATTGACTTGTGCGCCACCAGTCACTTGAGTACTAGCTAAACCCACATTGACTTGACCGCCACCTTGAGCACCAGTTGCAGAAGTTTGGGAGCTTGTGGCAAGCGTAATCTCATTGCCCACAATATTGACCTGGCCACCCTCTTTACTTTGGCTATTGGCTGACACCTTACCTGCTTGGGTGACGGTATTGGCCACCAGTTCAATCACGCCGCCGTTGTTCACTAAGCTATTGGCAGCGATTTTGCCTGTATTTTTAATGACTGAGCCCATTAAGCGATTTGCAGCCCCGGCTGCCATAACCACTAATCCACCATCCACCTCAACAACATGCCGGTTTTCAAGTAAGGCCTTGTAGCTTGGCACATCGACCTTAACGCTAATCAAGGAATTGCCCTTGAAATCGAGTGTAATTTGTTCGCCAGCAGCAACTGCTACTGCACCGCTACCTTTTCTTGCTAGAAGGTAACCCTGATTGCGCACTTCCGGAGCAAGCAAAGCAATGTAACCACCCTCAACATTGGTGGTGATTTTTCCGTCATTAATAATTGCACCTTGACCATTGCCCTTGAATGTAGATTTGCCTTCCATAAATTCTTTATTAGCAATATCTAAAGTAGATGCCACTACACCTGCTGCATCAACTTGCGACCCCTTACCAAAAGTTACACCATTTTGATTCACCAAAATGACTTGGCCATTTGCTTTTACTGCACCTTCAATCACAGATGAATTTGATCCGGTTACGCGATTCAAAATAACTGCATTTTGATTTGGTTGATTGAAGTTCACTTGGGCATTTTTTCCAACGTTAAAACTATCCCAATTAATCACTGCACGTTGTGAAGTTTGATTCACATTCATCGTTGCAGAATTAGCAGTTGATGTTTGAGAAATTGTTGCTTGTCCAGCGACAACTTGTCCACCAGTTGGAAGAGCATTTACCGCTGGTGAATTTGAAGTTGCTGGTGATGTTTGCGCATGCGCCAATTGAAAATTGAGCAATGAAAATGCAGAAAATACGAATGCAAAAGTCCTTGCAGAAAATACTTCTGCAAAGAAATTTTTCTTAGAAATAATGGATGCTGGGAGTGACCCAACACCAAGACGTTTTTGCACTAACTTCTCTTCTTACCCTAGGGAAGAGGATTATGTCAAAAATGGTGTTTTTTCTGAATTAGCCCAAGGGTGAATACTCGGAAAAGCTTGAAGTAAAAGGGCTTTTTAGAGCCTTTTTTGGATCGTCAGAATTAAAAGTTATAACTCGCTGAAATCCACCCTCTTGGTTGGGTGGTTGTGCCATCGGTATTAACAGGCTGACCCGTGTAGCTATAGAGTGGATTTTGCCCCACCTTCCATGCAACAGATGCATTGATATTCCAACCCTCATACCCCCACTGTAAACCAACACCAGCACCCATGAGTGAGTAAGTATTATTCGCATTAGTTGCGCCCTGCCAATCTGGATAGAGGTTCTTGTATTGCTGCACAACACCCACGTCAAAGAATGATGAGATCATCAATTTCTCTTTCAGTTGATGACGTAATTCCACTGTAAATATTCCACCTTGAGAGCCGCCAGATTGTGCAACTGGATATGCACGAACTCCATATGGTCCACCCAAATAAAACTGCTCAGCAGAGTTTAGATTTGTCGATGCAAATTGACCAGAAATTGCGCTGTATAGAGTGGTGCTTCCATCTTCAACAATTTGCTGATTTCGGTTCGCAGAAAATGTCATTTTTGCAAAGTTTGATGGTGTAATGTATTGATATGTTGCCGGATCAGAATCTGGCACGTAATACATGCTGTAATAAGCCTGACTCGTTGAAGAAATATCGAGGTGTCCGAGCACTAAAGTTACTGATCCTGAATTGATAGCTCCATAACCTAAACTATCAATAAAATTTCCGGATAAACCAGCAGATAGATTATTAATGTTGTATGCACTGGTAACAGTATTGGTCGCCATATTTCTGTTGGTATAACTTTTGATGTCGTAATTGACTGTTCCGTTCAAATTGGCACCTTGACTTCGCACCAAGGGGTAGGCTGCACTTAGCCCCGTTGTCCATGCATCACCAGTGCCACCGTTATAGGTGTAATTACTCACGTTTTTGTAGTTTAGGAAGGTCCCAGCAATACCTAATCTCAAACCACTGGGTGAGACCGGCAAAGAATAGGCTCCCTGAATGTACTGCGATCCCTCTGAAGCGATGCCATTAACTGATACTGAATCCCCATATCCCATTGGATTATTCAAAGTCAGGGCGAATACCCCCTGATTGGCTCCAGTAGTTCTACTACCGTAGTTATTTGCTTCAACACGGCCCTGAAGCATGCTTGGCTGAGTCAGTTGTAATCGAACATCTACCTCGCCATCATTTTGACCTTGCTCCAATTGACTGGAAACCATAACCCCTGGAGTTTCGTTGAGTATCACTATGGCATGCTCAAGATGATGCATATTCAATGGCTGACCAGGCACATTAGCATAAGTAATGTAGGCGGCTGCACGCTCCTTAGTAAAGCGAGTCTCGCCTTGAGGGGTATCGACAGTGACCTTGCCCAGCTTTGCTTCAGTAATGATAATTTTTACCTTACCATCAGCAATCTTTTGCGGTGGCAGGATAGCTTGAACGGTATAACCTCTTTTTTGATAAAGACTCTGAATGGCATCACACGCACTCTGTAGATCATTAAAGGTAACCGGTCTACCAACCCAGGCTTTCAGCAAATCCTGAATTTCTTTTTCAGGGAGAAGCTTGACACCCTCCAGCTGAAATTGACGCACTGTAAAACGGACCTCACCCTCTTTGGTCTCCCCCGAAGGCCCCGTCGCATTGCGCTCTGGTTCTGGAAGAGCCAAGGGAGACGGCAATGGGAGCTGTCTCTCTAAACCCTGTTGCAAGGCGCCGGCATCGATGGGTGGCGGGGCACTAACTTGAGAAACTGCATTTGATGTATAAATCACGCTTGAAATTGCCAAAATCAAGGATGATATTTTTAAAGGGTGAAGATTAGTTGCTGAACTCACAGGAAATTTCCAGATAGAAGCATTGCCTTAAAAGGGAATGCCATTCAAAATATCTTGTAAATTTAATGGTTTACAGTACATTTTCCCATTAGCTCTAGAGTGAATACCGCCTCACCTTTGCGTCACCCTAAGAGGTATAAATAAGAAGGCTAAAATTGCGCATGACCTTTAACGCTAGCGCCCCGATTGCTTTTGACTACCCACAGCAAAATGCTGCTGGACTCACCTGTACTGCACAGGCGTGGGCCAAAACACCTCCTCCGCTGCATGGAAGTGAAAAAACCTTGGTTATTGAACGCATTAAACAACTTCTACTTGAAAAAGATGCTGCCTTAGTGGCCCACTACTATGTAGATGGGGATATTCAAGATCTTGCGCTAGAGACTGGTGGCTTTGTGTCTGACTCATTAGAAATGGCGCGCTTTGGCAAAAACCACTCTGCTAAAAACCTGATTGTTGCCGGTGTGCGTTTTATGGGAGAGACTGCAAAGATTCTCAGTCCTGAAAAAAGAGTCTTTATGCCCGATCTTGAGGCAACTTGCTCTTTAGACTTAGGTTGTAATGCCGCTGACTTTGCTGCATTTAGAGCCATGCACCCAGATCGCACAGTAGTGGTCTATGCCAATACGAGCGCTGCAGTAAAAGCCCAAGCAGATTGGATGGTGACGAGTTCTTGTGCGCTAGCAATCGTGCATCAACTCAATCTTGAAGGTAAAAAAATTCTGTGGGCACCAGATCGTCATTTGGGTCGCTACATTCAAGAACAAACTGGCGCAGATATGCTGCTTTGGAATGGCGCCTGCATTGTTCATGATGAATTTAAAGCCGTTGAGTTAGAAATGCTCATGGCCGCCCACCCTGATGCCATGGTGTTAGTGCACCCTGAGTCTCCCCAAGGGGTAGTGGATTTAGCAGACGTTGTTGGCTCTACTTCTGCCATGATTAAAGCGGTCGTTGAAGGTAAAGCCTCTGAATATATTATCGCTACCGATAAAGGCATTTTGCATCGCATTGCCCAGCTTGCCCCCAATAAAACATTGATTGAAGCGCCTACCGCTGGAGATAGCGCCACCTGTAAGAGTTGTGCGCATTGCCCTTGGATGGCGATGAATGGTCTACAAGGAATTTTGGATTGTCTTGAAAATGCCTCTGGCGAAATCTTCATCGATGAACCTGTTCGCACCAAAGCACTGGGCTGTATTGAACGCATGCTTGATTTCACCCAAAACCATCCGGAGTTATTAGCGAAAGCCCAGCATGGTTTCATCAAGCACATCGGTGCTGCTTAATTTTTTGCCCCCATTTGGATTAACCATTTTGCATGTTTGAATACAACGAAACCTTAGAGCAAGCGCGAGCACGCAACATTCATGATGCTCTCATGGAGGACATTGGCACGTGTGATTGGACGGCGCAATTAGTGCCTAGTAAGCCAGTACATGCGCAACTCATTGTTCGTCAAGAGGCAGTTCTTTGTGGGGTAGATTGGTTTGAAGGCACGCTGCTTCAGTTAGATCCAAAAGCGACAGTCACTTGGCATTACCGTGAGGGCGAGCTCATGAAAGCAAACACTACGGTTTGCGATATTTCGGCAGACTCTCGCGCCCTGCTCTCGGCAGAGCGTCCTTGCATCAATTTCTTGCAAACACTCTCTTGGACGGCAACAATTGCTCGTCAACATGTTGATGCTATAGCTGGTGTGAGCCCAAACCCAAAGGGCTGTGCCGTTCTAGATACGCGTAAGACCATTCCCGGTTTACGTCGCGCACAGAAATATGCCGTGCTAGTAGGTGGCGGACAAAATCAACGCCTTGCTCTTTGGCATGGCATCCTCATTAAAGAGAATCATATCGCTGCCGCTGGCGGTGTTGCTGCTGCCATTAAAGCTGCACAAGACCTTAACTCGGGAGTAGATATTCAGGTAGAGGTTGAAAGCCTTGCTGAATTAGAGGAAGCCTTAAATGCTGGCGCAAAAAGCATCTTGATTGATAACTTCACTACCGAACAGATGAAGGAAGCAGTTGTCTTTACCAAGGGCCGCGCCCTACTTGAGGCATCTGGCGGTATCAATCTAGATCAGATGCGTGCCATTGCTGCGACTGGAGTTGATCGCATCTCCTTAGGCAAGCTGACGAAAGATATTCAGGCGGTGGATTTCTCAATGAGAATATCCGCCTAAGGCACCCTTAGGTATCAGGGCCTTCAGAATTACCTTCAGCCTGAGGCGTCAGAATAGTCGGATAAGAAACAGCCCAGGTACCAGGGTAATCACGGCTGTAATGCAAGCCCCTGCTCTCTCTGCGCATCAGTGCTGATCTCACAATCAACTCTGCACATTCCAATAGATTGCGTAGCTCAATGAGGTCGCGCGTCACTTTAAAGTTGGCGTAATACTCTTGCACTTCGTATCGCAGTAATTTAATTCTATGTAATGCACGCTCTAGTCGACGATTAGTTCTCACAATGCCCACATAGTTCCACATGAGTGAGCGTAACTCATCCCAGTTATGGGCAATAACCACCTGCTCATCAGCATCTTCAACCTGACTTTCATCCCATAGCGGTAATTTAGGCATGACAATATCTTTCTGCGCGGAAATGTCTTCCGCAGCAGCCTTACCAATCACTACGCACTCCAACAAGGAATTACTTGCCAATCGGTTGGCGCCGTGAAGGCCGGTATAGGTAGCCTCACCAACGGCATATAAGCCTGGCAAGTCCGTTCTACCCTTGAGATCGGTAACAACGCCCCCACAGGTGTAATGCGCTGCAGGCACTACAGGTATCGGCTCTTTAGTGATGTCCAAACCAAGACTCTTGCAACGCGCGTAAATCATGGGGAAATGCTCTTGAATGAATGCTTCACCCAAATGAGTGGCATCGAGATGGACATAATCTAATCCATGCTTTTTCATCTCAAAGTCAATTGCTCTAGCGACTATATCGCGCGGCGCTAATTCATTGCGCTCATCATGCTCAGGCATAAAGCGAGTGCCATTGGGTAATTTGAGCAAACCACCCTCACCACGCATAGCCTCGGTAATTAAGAAGGTTCTATCACTCGGGTGATAAAGGCATGTTGGATGAAACTGAATAAATTCCATATTGCCAACACGGCAACCTGCGCGCCATGCCATGGCAATACCATCACCAGTAGCAGTGTCAGGATTACTCGTATATCGGTATACCTTACCCACTCCACCAGTTGCCAATACAACGGATTTGGCCTCAATGGTTTCTACGCGATTGTTATTAATATCGAGTGCATACACCCCGTAACAACGGTTAGGTTTAGAGCGCTGAGTTTTTGCATCCAGGTGTCGATTAGTAATCAGATCGAGTGCAATCCAGTGCTCTAGCAACTGAATATTGGGATGTGATCGCGCTTTGTCGAGCAACACCTCATGAATCGCCTTACCAGTAGCATCCGCTACGTGAGCAATACGGCGCTGACTATGACCGCCTTCGCGTGTCAAATGCAAACCCATAGGTCCAGCTTCATCAGCAGTAAAAGGAACGCCCTGTTCCACCAGCCAACGAATTGCTTCAGCGCTTTCTTCAGCGATATAACGGGCTGTTGCTTCAACCACCAAACCTGCACCAGCATCTAAGGTGTCAGCTACATGAGCATCGATACTATCCAACTCTTTATCCACGACCCCCACAATCCCGCCCTGCGCCCAAGCGGTAGCAGCCTCACCAAGACCTCGCTTAGCCATCACAATGACGGGCTGAGTTTTGGCCATATGCAGGGCCACAGTTAAGCCCGCTAGCCCGGCACCGATAATCAGTACAGGGAGTTCTGCCTTTGCATCAGCTGAAGGTATAGAGGGTTTAGAACTTGCCATGGAGTCTTCATTCTAAAGGGCAAATGCTGTTAGGGTAATTTTAGAGTCACATAGGAACAAAACCCCTATAACAGGGGCTTTGTTAGAACAGCACTTTCAGAGAAAGCTTATCAGTTTGCCGCCGCCTTTTGCCTTTGCGGATCATTCGTGCCATAGCCCATGACCGCAGCGGCTTGACCACCTTTAGCCAACTTCACGGCACAGTACTTAAACTCCGGAATCTTGCCGACAGGATCTAAGGCTGAGTTGGTGATGAGGTTAGCAGCAGCCTCATAGTACGCAAAAGGAATAAAGATCACACCACGTGGTGTCCCATCATCCCTGCGGACATGAATGCCCACTTCACCACGACGGGATTGAACAGTAATGACATCTCCTGCAGAAACACCTAACTGCGTCATATCTTCACCATTCATGGAAACAGTAGCCATCGGCTCAATTGCATCCAAAATGGTTGCACGACGCGTCATACTGCCAGTATGCCAATGTTCTAACTGACGACCTGTAATCAACACAAATGGGTACTGTGCATCGGGGCGCTCATTCGCGGGAATAATATCGGCAGGTACTAACTTGACTTTTCCGTCTGGAGTAGCAAAGCAGTCATCAAATACGATTGGACGACCTGGATCTTCAGCAGATAAGCATGGGTAAGTCACGCTGGATTCTTTTTCGAGACGCTCCCAAGTAATACCATTAATTGCTGCATGCATTGCTTGACGCATCTCGTCATAAACTGCTGCAACGCCATGATCTGGCCCTTGGTAATTCCAGTTAAGCCCCATATGCTTAGCAATTTGCTGAATGATCCACAAATCAGGCTTAGCATCCCCAGGAGGGTTAATTGCCTTCTTGCCCATCTGCACCATACGGTCAGTATTGCTTGCAGTACCCACTTTCTCTGGCCATGCGCTTGCAGGCAACACCACATCCGCTAACAATGCTGTCTCAGTCATAAAGATGTCCTGTACAACCAAGAGATCTAATGAGGCCAAAGCATGGCGAGCATGATTCAAATCGGGATCACTCATCGCAGGGTTCTCGCCCTCAACATACATGCCACGAATCTTGTCGGGGTCACTATCTGGTGCGGTGATCTTATGCATGATCTCTACTACGGTATAACCCGGCTTCTTATCTAATGGGGTATCCCAGAACTTCTCAAACCACGCATGCGCCTCTGGATTATCGACACGCTGGTAGTTCGGGAACATCATCGGAATCAATCCTGCATCACTAGCACCCTGTACGTTGTTCTGCCCGCGTAATGGATGCAAACCAGAACCCGGCTTACCAATTTGACCGGTGATGCTGACCAAAGCAATTAAGCAACGGGCATTATCAGTACCGTGAACGTGCTGACTTACACCCATGCCCCACAGAATCATTGCGGACTTCGTAGTGGCGAACTCGCGCGCTACTTCGCGTAAAGTCTCCGCAGGAATACCACAGATTGGTGCCATTGCTTCTGGACTATATCCCTTGATATTTTCTTTAAGGGCTTCAAAGTTATTCGCACGATTGGCAATAAATTCTTTATCAGCAAGACCTTCTTCAATGACCGTATAGATCATGGCATTGAGCATCGCCACATCCGTATCTGGCTTGAACTGCATCGTACGCCAAGCATGTTTAGCAATATCGGTCATGCGAGGATCGCACAACACAATTTTCGCGCCCCGCTTAGCGGCGTTCTTAAACCAAGTGGCTGCTACTGGATGATTGGCTGTTGGATTTGATCCAATTAACAAAATCAAACTGGAGTGCTCTACATCATTCACTTGATTACTTACTGCGCCTGATCCAACGCCCTCTAATAGCGCAGCAACAGATGATGCGTGGCACAGACGTGTGCAATGGTCTACATTATTGCTACCAAAACCAGTGCGTACCAGTTTTTGGAACAAATAAGCCTCTTCATTACTACCCTTGGCAGAACCAAAACCTGCCAGCACTTTATTGCCGTATTGATCCTTCAGTTTCTTCAGACCACCACCAGCAACTTCAAGCGCCTCTTCCCACGTTGCCTCACGGAAAATGTCAGACCAATCTTGCTTACCTTCAAGCAAAGCTTCATCTTTAGGTACGCCTGCTTTACGAATGAGTGGCTTAGTCAGGCGCTGTGGATTATGAATGTAATCCATACCAAAACGACCCTTAACGCACAGTCGATTGTGATTAGCGGGGCCGTTACGACCTTCAACACTCACAATCTTCTCGTCTTTGACGTTGTAAGTAATTTGGCAACCTACTCCACAGAACGGACACACAGAATCCACTTTGCGATCGACTGTTTGTGAGCCAATGAGCCCTTTAGGCATCAATGCGCCAGTGGGACATGCTTGCACGCACTCACCACAAGCTACGCAAGTGCTCTCTCCCATTGGATCATTAAGATCAAAAACAATTTCACTATGGGCGCCACGCATGGCATAGCCAATCACATCATTGACCTGCTCTTCACGACAAGCACGCACACAACGATTGCATTGAATACAGGCATCCAAATTAACTGCCATCGCTGGATGCGAGATATCGCTCGCCACTTTTTCACGGCGCAATGCCTTTAACTCTGGACGAACAGTCACATCCATGCGCGAAGCCCAAGTGCTGAGCTCCCCATGTTGGTTTTTAAGCTCTTCTTCTTTGCTATCGCCTACCCATTTAAATCCTTCATCAGGCATATCGGAAAGCAACATTTCGAGAACCAATTTCTGACTTTTTAGAGCGCGCTGACTATTGGCTTTCACTTCCATACCAGGCGTAGCACTTCTGCAGCAACTCGGCGCTAAGGTGCGTTCACCGTTAATTTCCACTACGCAAGCACGGCAATTTCCATCAGGGCGATAACCATCCTTAAAGCAAAGGTGAGGAATATCAATACCGTGCCGTTTAGCGGCCTTCAGAATCGTCTCCCCTTCATAGGAAATAATGGTTTGCCCATCAAGTTTGAACTCAACGGTTTGCAACTCAAGTTCTTTTGGATTTACTGGTGCGTTCATTTTTGTCTCGTCTTGCTCTTAGCTAATTTTGGCTTGTTGATTAAGCAATTTCTTGTGGGAAGTATTTTGCGATACAACGAATAGGATTGGGCGCTGCTTGGCCTAGACCGCAGATAGAGGCATCAACCATTACCGTGGCTAAATCCTCAAGCGTCTCTTTGTCCCATGATTTTGATTGCATCAATTGGGCTGCTTTGCTAGTTCCTACGCGACATGGCGTGCATTGGCCACAACTCTCATGCTCAAAGAAATGCATCACATTCAAAGCCATATCTCGCGCTTTATCCTGATGACCAAATACCATCACGGCTGCAGAACCAATGAAGCAGCCGTATGGTTGCAAGGTATCAAAGTCCAGTGGAATGTCATTCATGGTTGCCGGCAAAATGCCACCGGAGGCACCCCCCGGTAAGTAGCCATAGAACTGATGGCCATCTTGCATACCACCGCAATACTCATCGATCAATTCTTGAATCGTAATACCCGCTGGCGCTAATTTAACGCCTGGATTTTTAACGCGCCCACTAACGCTATAACTACGCAGACCTTTACGATCATGTCGGCCAAAAGAACTAAACCACTCTGGACCACGCGCAACAATATCGCGCACCCAATAGAGCGTTTCAAAATTGTGCTCAAGAGTTGGTCGTCCAAATAATCCCACTTGGGCAATATAGGGAGGACGCATCCGTGGCTCACCACGCTTACCCTCAATACTTTCAATCATGGCGGACTCTTCACCACAAATATAAGCCCCGGCTCCACGACGCAATTCGATCAATGGTAATTTAAATGGCGGATTGGCTTGAAGCTTAGCTAGCTCTACCTCTAATAACTCACGACAACCATGGTATTCATCGCGCAGGTAGATGTAACAAGCATCAATCCCCACCACATTGGCTGCTATCAATAAGCCTTCCAAGAAACGATGGGGGTCACGCTCTAAATATGTCCGGTCTTTAAATGTACCCGGCTCGCCTTCGTCAATATTTACCGCCATTAATTTTGGCGCCACTTGATCTTTGACAATGCGCCACTTGCGCCCTGCTGGGAAGCCTGCACCACCTAAACCGCGCAAACCTGAATTTTCCATTGCCTTAATGATGCTTTCGGCATCACGCTTACCTTCTGCAATTTCTTTTGCTAGAGCATAACCGCCCTGAGCACAATAAGATTCATAGCCCACATATTCCGGTGAGACTGGCTGATTGTTACCTTGAGGAGAAACTCCTTTTTCTGCTAATGCCGCAGGATCAAATACTGCACTGTCGACTGCCATTGGATGAGTTGTTAAATTATTTTTGACTGCAGCTGCAACCTTGTCAGTAGTAGCAAATAACACAGGGTATTGGTGCACTACTGCGACAGGAGCTTGCTCACAGCGACCCACACAGGGCGCTGCAATGACCTTGACATTGGGAATTCCTAAAATTGCTGGAAGCTTTTCAAGCAAACCCTGGGCGCCTGCTAACTCACAAGCGACGCCATCACAAACACGGACAGTAATATCAGCGACTGGATCATTACCACGCACTACTTCGAAATGATGATAGAAAGTAGCAACCTCATACACCTCAGCCATCGGCAAATTCATTTCTTTTGCTAAGGCTACTAAATGGCGGTCATGCAAAGCACGATACTCATCATTCAGTTTGTGCAAATTTTCAATTAATAAATCACGACGGTGTGGGGCTGCACCAATTAATGCACGCACCTCTGCTAGAGAAGCATCATCAGCTTGACGCCCTTTAAGCTTACTTTTACGCCGAATGGTTTCCCTTAAATCATCTGCGGTTGCAACTGCAACTGCCTGGATCTCATCTGAGGGCTTTGGGTGATTCATAGTATGTAGTCTCTAAATTTTTAGTCACAATCATGACTGCTGTTTTTATATACAAAATCTATTTTGAGAATGCCAGAAATAAGGCAATTGTGTTTTTGCTAGTTATAGGCAATTCCCAAAATCTCGATCGATTTTGGGTTATTTCTACCCCCAAGTCCTTGACGGCGCTCAAGGGAATCTACATAAGGGTAAACCCTAGTATTTTAGAGAAGGGATGGGGACGGCTTATCGCCTGGAGGTAAGGAGTAGTCTAGCTTGCGCTCATAGACCCTAGCCTTGAAGCAATCTTCGTAGCCCTTTGTACCAATTTGCCAGCCAATTGAAGTGCAGTCATCCTGGGCTGCAGACTCAATACTCCCACAGCCAGTAAGGCCAAGGACTACTGTCAATATGAGGAATAAAGAAGAGCGCAATTTAGATAAATTCATCCCTCAAGTCTACTTGATTCTGACTTCAACTTCGAGAGGCGCCCCTTCTTTTGGTGCATTAGCAACTTTCACCTCAGTCAGACGAATGCGCTCTTTAAGGCCTGGATTATTTTTGGTCATGATTTCCAATGCCAATTTTGCACGCTGGTTAGCCAGTACTTTGAGTTCACTTTCTGTGATGAGCATGCTAGCTATGAGTTCAGTGCGCAATTGCTCATTGCGGGCCGCATCATCTGGCAAAGTTAAAAGACGCTGGGCCAATTTAATTCTTCCAACCGATTGAGCATAAGCCGATTTCAAGCCCTCCCGGATACGGGGATCCGTAAAGTCAGGATTTGGTACCGATTCATTGGGCAACAAGGTAATGCCCGCCGCTTTCAGAATGGCTGCATCAGCATTGGCTCGAGCCAATGCCGGCTGATCTTGGCCTGGATCATAGGTTGCTGTGAGATCCAAAGTTGCATGAGGCTTCTTATCCAAAAACCCACCAAATTTTTCTAGGCGATCTTGATCGGCGGGTAAATACACCGCTTGACCAAAAACGGCATAAATACCCTCATCACTACCCATACCCAATAAAGCTCCAAGAGCCCTAAACGGTGCGGTGGCTACATTCGTTAAGACATTGGAGATTGCCTGCCACACTAAACCACTCGCACTAAATTCAGGGGCATCCACGTTGCCAGCAATATTGATGGTGACATCAATGGTGTCATCAGAATCTTCTAGCAAGGCAATTGCTAAACCCAGCGGCAGTTTCTTGCCTTGAAAATCTGGCACTTCATCACCGAGCTCCACCTTCTTAATCACAATCTGATTACTACCCTTTAACTCCCCATCCTTTGCTTGGTAATGCAAATTGAGATTGAGTCGCCCACCAGTAATTTGATGGCCAGCAAATGTCATTGCTGCCGGATTAAAGGCATTTAGGGGAAGATCTTTAAAATTCAAAGTTAAATCGTTGTTACGACGGGGGTCATCGAAAGAAGCTTGCCCTTTTGCCCGCATGGAGCCCGATTTAGCAACCACACCATCAATATCAATACTGGAAGATTTTCCAGGAGCATTGCTGACACCGCGTAAAGTAGCATTAAACCTTCGAATATCCACATGAAATTGTGGACGCATTGCTAAATCCGCAAAAAGCACTTCTCCATCGCGAAGCTTTATTGTCTTCATATCCATCTGAAACCGGGCTGGCGATGAAGATGGTAACTCCTCTTGATCCCCTGCTTGCGTAACTTCAGAGTTAGCTGCCTTTGAAAATAGTCTTCTGAAATTTGAGAAACCCTTCTCATCAATTTCAAAACGGAGCACAGGCTGACTCACGACCAACTCTTCCACACCAAGTTTGGAGCCTAAGGCCTTAGAGTGACTGAAGGTGAGCTGATTCACATCTGCAGCTCTCCAAGTTAAAAGAGCTTGCTGTTGTCCAGCCTCCCAAACGTCAAGATCATTGAGGTGTAAATCTCCAGCGATCGAAAACGCATCACCCTTGATTTCAATTACCGACTCAGACTGAACGGAGCCACTTTTGGCCCGCAATTCATGATTTGCTGGCAACAATGGAATGAATGGCTCAAGCGCAAGATTTTCAATCCGAATTTTTCCAGAGATAGATTTGTCGGCACGCAAGTCCCAATGCGTAAAGATACGACCATCATCTAACTCAAAATCAACCTGCGCCCCCAGGGACTCAGCGCCTGAATTATCTAAAGCACCCTTGACTGCCACTTGCTTAAAACTGATTCTCTTATTTAAGCCTGGCAATCTAAATTGAATCGCTCCTAAGTTCAGTCCGTATTGCCCAACCACACCATTAACCTCGCCCGACTTGTCGTAGTTAGCGACATTAGCAAACTGAATTGAAAATGACTTTAATTCTTCTTGGATTTTTGAACCCACATCCGATAGAGATAATGAAGCGTTACGGATAATGAACTTCTGTACCGAGACTTTGAGTGGATTGGTTTGTTTTTCTGGTTGCGGTGGCGGCAGAGATTGATTCACACTTGCTATGAATGCTTGCCAGTTCCATTGACTCTCACTACTTTTGGCTATGGGCTTAACCAGATAAAGCTTTGGCTCCTCAAGTAAGATCTCCGCAAAACCGAGCTCACCCAATACCAACTGCGACCAATTCAGCATAAGGACTGCACTACCCAACTCCAACAGTTTGGCTTTATTGTTATCAGCTAAAACAAGGCCATTGATTTCTAAACGCAAGCGGAGTGGTGATATGCGTAAATCTTGATAAGCAATGTGATAGCCGATTTTTTTACCATAGGACTGAACTTCATTTTGAATCAATCCAGGAAGAAATATATGGATAGCCGCCCATAGCGACAATATGAGCGCAGATATCAGCCCCACCAATGAAATCATCCAAAGCTTGAGTGACGCAGATTTAAAAAACGGCATATTACGGATCACTTGGTTCTTAATATTTATTTTTGGCTGAAATAGTAATGCTAAGAAAACTAGGTCATTTCATTTTAATTGCCAGGAGACTTTGCTACCCCCAAAAAGAAAAAACCACCCGAAGGTGGTTTTTCATGAAGCGTTTAAGACTAATTAAGCAGCTTTGCGGCTTTTAGCTGCTGGCTTAGCAACAGCGTATTGACCTTGCATATTTGCAAATGCTGTATCAAAACTCTTTTCAAAGTTTGCAAATGCGTCAGTTGCAGAAGCGCGAACTTGATCAAACTGTTGGAGTGAAGTTTCAAATGCAGTTTTGAATGCAGAAACAAATGCCTCAGATCCAGCAGGAGCAGTTTTAGTAGCTTCTTTAACAAACTTAACCAAGTCATCACGTGCGTCATCGATTGAAGCATCAACAACTTGAGCAACTTCTTTGTTGCTGTTACGAACTACTTTGCTTACTTTAGCTTGATAAGCAGCTGCATACTTAGCAGCTTCTTGAGCAGCTTCAGGCTGAGCCAATTTAGCCAATTGCTGAGCGTCTTTGATTGCTAACAATTGAGCGCTAGCGTCTTGAGCAACAACTAAAGCATCTTTAGCAGCAGCTTGGTTGATTTCAGCTAATTCTTTAGCGCTTTCAACAGCTACTTGAGCCAAATGTTTTGCTGTTTCTACAGCTTTAGCTTGTGCAGTTGCCAATTGGTCGTTTAATTGAGTTTGAAACATGATGAATTCCTTATATTTAGGTGAATAAAAATTTATTGCGATGCACCATTCTAAGAAGAATTTTGTTGCAATGCAAGAAATATTTGCGGCAACGCAACAAATATTTACTTAATCAATTTTATTTATATAAATCAATGCGTTACAAAGTATAAGTAGCTTAAAAACAGGGTGGAAAGTACCCAATAGCTAAATTTAGACAATAAAAAACCACCCGAAGGTGGCTTTTCTACTACTGGCGGAAGGGGCGGGATTCGAACCCGCGGTAGGCTATAAACCTACGCACGCTTTCCAGGCGTGTGACTTAAACCGCTCATCCACCCTTCCGTACAGCCGACAATTATACGTTTGCCGAAAGGGTTTGCCCCCAAAAGCCTATTTAACCAATTACACAGACTCTTTGAGTTGCTCCAAAATTGCTGGATTTTCAAGGGTAGATGTGTCCTGAGTAATTTCTTCACCCTTAGCGATCACGCGAAGCAAGCGACGCATGATTTTGCCAGAACGAGTCTTAGGCAAGTTATCACCAAAGCGCACGTCCTTAGGTTTAGCAATCGGGCCAATTTCTTTGCCGACCCAATTACGCAACTCAGTAGCAACCTTCTTGGCCTCTTCGCCTGTTGGACGGCCACCTTTAAGAACCACGAATACGCAAATAGCTTCACCAGTGAGTTCATCTGGGCGACCTACCACTGCAGCCTCAGCAACCAATGGGTTAGCAACTAAGCAAGACTCAATCTCCATAGTGCCCATACGGTGACCAGAAACGTTCAAGACGTCATCGATACGACCTGTAATGGTGAAGTAACCAGTTTCTTTATTACGAATTGCGCCGTCACCTGCTAAATACAAAGTGCCACCCAACTCTTCTGGGAAATACGATTTCACGAAACGATCAGGATCACCCCAAATTGTCCGAATCATGGAAGGCCATGGACGCTTTACAACCAAGATGCCGCCATTGCCATTTGGTACATCAACACCAGCCTCATCCACAATCGCTGCCATGATGCCAGGCAAAGGTAATGTGCAAGAACCTGGAATCATTGGGGTAGCACCCGGCATAGGTGAAATCATGTGACCGCCAGTTTCTGTTTGCCAGAACGTATCGACGATTGGGCAACGTGAACCACCAACATTCTCGTAATACCACATCCAAGCTTCTGGATTGATTGGCTCGCCAACTGAACCTAAGAGGCGTAAGGAAGATAAATCATAGCTCTTTGGATGCACTGCTTGATCGTTGCTTGAAGCTTTAATCAATGAACGAATTGCTGTTGGAGCTGTGTAGAAAATAGTTGCTTTGTGCTTGGCAATCATGTCCCAGAAGCGGCCAGCATTTGGATAAGTCGGCACACCTTCAAATACGATCTCAGTTGCGCCAACAGCCAATGGGCCATAGGTGATATAGGAGTGACCTGTCACCCAGCCAATGTCGGCAGTACACCAGAACACATCGTTAGGTTTGATATCGAAGGTCCACTTCATTGTGAGAATGGCCCACAACAAGTAACCACCAGTTGAATGCTGAACGCCTTTTGGCTTTCCAGTTGAACCAGAGGTGTAAAGAATAAATAAAGGGTGCTCAGCACTAACCCACTCTGGCTCACAAGTAGTTGCTTCATTCGCAACAATTTCTTGCATCCATACATCGCGACCCGCTGTCATTGTGACATCTAAACCGGTACGCTTATTAACGATGACATGCTTGACCTTAGGGCACTCGCCTGTGGAAAGCGCTTCATCGCAAATTGCCTTTAATGGCAATGCTTTACCACCACGGAACTGTCCATCAGCAGTAATTACAGCTACTGCGCCGACGTCAACAATACGATCACGCAATGCTTGAGCAGAGAATCCGCCGAACACTACAGAGTGAATTGCACCAATACGAGCACATGCTTGCATTGCCACGATACCTTCGATGGTCATCGCCATATAAATAATGACGCTATCACCCGACTTAATGCCCATCTTGCGAAGTGCATTTGCCATCTTGCAAACGCGCTCGAGTAATTCTTTATAAGTTACCTTAGTAACTGAGCCATCATCTGCTTCAAAAATGAGGGCAATCTTGTCGCCAAGACCGTTTTCAACTTGACGATCCAAACAGTTGTAAGAAGCGTTGGTGGTGCCATCTTCGAACCATTTATAAAAAGGTGCTTTTGACTCATCAAGAACTTTAGTGAAAGGCTTCTTCCAAAAAATATTTTCTTTAGCAAGGCGACCCCAAAAACCCTCATAGTCCTTACCGGCTTCAGCACACAGCTTGTTATACGCATCCATTCCAGGAATGGCAGCCCCCTTAACAAAGTCTGCTGGTGGGTTAAATACGCGGTTTTCTTGCATTAATGGTTCCATGCTTCACAGCCCTTCTATTGAATATTCAGTCATCTTATTCTGCAAAAATACCGCAGAATCAGGGGAACGTATTCCCAAGAGCTAATAAGATAAGTGAAAACACGCAGTAATTGCTCTATGGCAAACCCTTAAAATAGAAGAAACCTTACAAAATAAGCCCCAAACCATGACCAATATCAAACAAAACGACCTTATTCAAAGCGTTGCTGACGCATTTCAGTTCATCTCCTATTACCACCCTAAGGACTTCATTTCCGCCATGGGTAATGCCTACGAGCTAGAACAAGGTGCTGCAGCCAAAGATGCCATTGCCCAAATTTTGACCAATAGCCGTATGTGCGCCGAAGGTCATCGCCCACTTTGCCAAGATACCGGTATTGCGGTGGTATTTCTCAAAATTGGCATGAATGTGCAGTGGTCAGATGCCACCATGAGCGTTTCTGAGATGGTGAATGAAGGCGTAAGACGCGCCTATATGAATCCAGATAACCCATTGCGTGCCTCAGTTTTGACGGATCCAGCCGGAAAACGCAAAAATTCAGGGGATAACACCCCGGCAGTTATCCATTATGAAATCGTTCCAGGTGATGATGTTGAGGTGATCTGTGCCGCAAAAGGCGGCGGCTCTGAGAACAAAGCCAAAATGGTCATGCTCAACCCTTCTGACTCCATCGTTGACTGGGTGCTGAAAACCGTTCCCACCATGGGTGCAGGTTGGTGCCCTCCCGGCATCTTGGGCATCGGCATTGGCGGTACCCCAGAAAAAGCCATGCTCATGGCTAAAGAGTCTTTAATGGGCCCTGTTGACATTCAAGAGCTCATTGCTCGCGGACCACAAAATCGGATTGAAGAGTTGCGTTTGGAAATCTTTGAAAAAGTAAACCAGCTTGGCATTGGCGCTCAAGGTTTGGGTGGCTTAGCGACCGTGCTCGATATCAAGATCATGGACTACCCAACTCATGCAGCCTCTCTACCAGTGGCGATGATCCCTAACTGCGCGGCGACCCGTCACGTGCATTTCCATCTACATGGTGATGGACCAGCAAAACTGGAGATTCCATCTTTATCCGATTGGCCAGATGTGACTTGGACACCAGATACCAAGAAATCTAAGCGCGTGAACTTAGATACCTTGACCGCTGAAGAGGTAGCCAGTTGGAAGGAAGGTGAAACGCTGCTGTTAAATGGAAAAATTTTGACTGGTCGCGATGCAGCGCATAAGCGTATTCAAGATATGCTTGCCAAGGGTGAAGAGCTGCCTGTCAGCTTTAAGAATCGTGTGATTTATTACGTCGGTCCCGTTGATCCAGTTGGCAGTGAAGCAGTTGGTCCAGCTGGCCCGACAACCTCCACACGCATGGATAAGTTCACCGAGATGATGTTAGCCAAAACCGGTTTGATTTCGATGATTGGCAAAGCAGAGCGTGGTCCTGCCGCTATTGAAGCGATCAAGAAACACAAATCGGCTTATCTCATGGCTGTTGGTGGCGCCGCCTACCTCGTGTCCAAGGCGATTCAGACAGCCAAAGTGGTTGGCTTCGCTGATTTGGGAATGGAAGCCATTTATGAGTTTGATGTGAAAGATATGCCAGTGACTGTCGCAGTGAGCTCCGATGGAACCTCCATGCATGACATCGGCCCCAAAGAGTGGCAAATGAAGATTGGGAAGATTCCAGTCGTAGTTGCTTAAGTTTTTAACTCAATATTTTTTATTAAGCGATCAGCCACTTGGCACTCATCGGGGTATTTGATTCTGGCGTTGGAGGCTTATCCATCTTGGATGAGGCTCTGCGCCAACTACCTGAACATGATTACATTTATTTAGCTGACTCTATTCATGCGCCCTATGGGGAAAGATCAAGCGAGTGGATTGCTGCTCGTAGCTTAGAGCTCTGTCGATTTCTGGCCTCGCAAGGTTGCAACGCGATTGTTGTTGCCTGCAATACTGCGACAGCTCAGGCAATTGCCCATATTCGCTCAGAGCTCATTGATATTCCGATTATTGGTGTGGAGCCTGGCATTAAACCAGCTGCGCTGCAGTCTTCTAAAGGCATCGTTGGCGTATTGGCAACTGAAGCTACATTGAAGAGCGATAAATTCAATGATTTGCTAGGCACACTGCCAAGCAGCTGCCAATTCATTAAACAAGCAGGCGCTGGATTAGTACCGCTTATAGAGTCAGGCCAAGCCAATAGTGAAGAAACGCTTGAGCTCCTCGCCAAACATTTGGAGCCGATTCAAGATGCAGGTGCAGACACCCTAGTATTAGGCTGCACTCACTACCCCTTCTTGAGAAAATCGATCCGAAAGTTGCTCGGTGACTCCATTAATCTCATCGATACGAGTGATGCAGTGGTTCGGCAACTAAAGCGCAAATTAGAAACTTTGCATCCAGATGCTGATAGTGATCGTTATGGCAGCATCAAGTTCATTAGTAGCAAAGATGCAAAAGCCTTATTAAACATGTCACAAGAATTAATGCAATCCAATCTGAGTCAACATGCTCTCGAATGGCAATTGGAGCTCAGCTTTAAATGAGGACGATTTTTAGCCGTATGAATGCATTTCTGCCATTCAATAAGACTGAGCGCATCATCCTTGCCATTGTCATTGGTCTACATCTACTCTTCTTGATAGGCTTTCAAAGCAGTATGAAGCCAGATCACGATAATGATCTAGACGAGACGAGGGTCATGGCTAATCTGGTTAGCCCAGAGGCAGCGCAAACACCCCCGGCACCACCACCTGCCGCCCCTCCTCCCAAGCCAAAGCAAGAGAAAAAGAAGGCTGTCAAGGAAAAAGTATCGCAGACACCCGCGCCCACTAAGGCCCAACAAGCCGCCGAAAGCCCACCAACACCTCAGCAGTCTAGTAGTGAAGCACAAACACAAAGCGCGGCCGTTGCCCCTTCTACTAGCTCCGGAGCCAGTGGTACACCGATTCAGACTGACATTGGTAAACTCATTGTCGTATACCAGCCAGATGCAGATGCCTACTATCCATCTTTTTCCAAGCGCTCAGGAGAGCAAGGTGAGGTAGTAGTAAAGCTGATTATTGATGAGGGTGGAAATGTTGAAGATATTGCATTAATGCGATCAAGCTCTTTTCCACGCCTTGATCGAGCAGCAACTGAAATTGGCAAACGCTATCGTTTTAAACCGTATGTAGTGAACGGCTCACCCACCAGAATTTCTACTAACCTATTAATTAAATTTAATTTAAAGAATTAATCAATATGAATACACCATTTGGTTTGGCTAATTTATGGCTTGAAGGCGATGCTGTAACTCGCTTTGTTGCGCTGACCCTATTAACCTGCTCAGTAGTGACCTGGGTAATCCTACTATCACGCATTTGGGATTTGAGAAGACTACGCAAACTCACAGCAGAGCTCGATCAATTTTGGCGAGCAACTTCTTATGAGCAGGGGCTCAGTGCATTTACAAATTCAGTGAGCAATCCTTTTTATCAAATTGCTAAAGCAGCAAGCACTGCATCTATTCACCATCAGAGTCAGTCTAGCAATCACCGTGAACTCCTGCAAACCTTGAACTATTCTGAGTGGATGTCAAGAAGCATCAAGAACAGTATCGACAGTGTTGCTGCAAGTCTGCAAAAGGGACTAACTTTTCTAGGGTCGACTGGTGCTATCACTCCATTTATTGGCCTATTCGGAACTGTCTGGGGCATCTACCATGCCCTCATCGCCATCAGTAGCTCTGGCAGCGCGCAAATTGATCAGGTAGCTGGCCCTATTGGTGAAGCACTCATCATGACTGCGCTTGGCTTAGCAGTCGCGATTCCAGCGGTTCTCAGCTTTAATGCTTTAAACAGAGCTAATAAATTATTTGTTGCAGACCTCAATCGTTTCGGCAATGACTTACTGGCATATTTTGTCACTGGTGCGCGAGTAAAGTCTGGAGAATAAGAATGTCTTTTAACCTACAAGACAATCAAAGTGATGATGCCATCATGGCAGAAATCAACATGACTCCCATGGTGGATGTCATGTTGGTGCTCCTCATTATTTTTATCATTACCCTACCAGTGATTCAGCAGGCCGTGAAAGTAGAATTACCCAAGGCAAATAGCGTACGTAATGAAGTTAAGCCAGAGTCAGTTCAACTTTCCATCGATGCTCAAGGTCAAATTTTTTGGAATAGCACACCGATTGATTTAAAGACTTTCGATGGCTATGCCGAGAAAGCTGCTCAGAAAGAACCACAGCCAGAAATTAATCTACGGGCTGATAAATCGGTGAAGTATGAATATGTTGCTCAAGTACTCGCAGCATCACGGCGTGCGGGACTCACTAAACTAGGATTTGTTACTGAGCCGAATTAGTTTTTTGTATTAGCTGCTGGAATACATTTTTCCTCATACAACTTCGTGCCTTCACCTAAGCTGGCGGACAGAATTCCGCCTTTAATCGTCTCCGCTTTTCTCAATCGACCAGTGGCACGATTAATCGTGATCGCTGTGATGACTGAACCAGCCCCATACTGAACTCCGTCAAAGCTCTCTGGTGGAAAGTGCGCCTCAATTGAAATCAGCACTGTGGATTCAGTGATCAGGACGTTCTTAACTATTTGTCGACCAAGTTCATCTGATTGATCTAAGTCTCGATCATCAACAAGGACTTTTGCCTTTTGATTTTTTGACGCAGGAATCAGCTTGAGATCGTAGGTCTCGGTGTAATTCTTTTCTGTACGCTCACAAGTAAAAACCAGAGGCTCTACCGCCAAACAGGGAGTGGCAAATAGTAATAGTAGAAGAATAGAGAAGTATTTCAAGGATGCCTGAAATCAATCGATTGGTGCCCGAGGCCGGAATCGAACCGGCACGACTTTTTTGAGTCGGCAGATTTTAAATCTGCTGTGTCTACCGATTTCACCACTCGGGCCCGCGCGAGCAATGAAGCCACGCTAAATAAATCAAGACAAACAAAATTTTAGCATGCGCAGACCTCAGAGGGTCTCAAGACTGGGTTGGCTAGGGTTTATCGATTGACAAACCAAACCAACTAAACTATTCCTATGAAAATATCCCATACCAATATTGGCCTCAAAACCCTCCTAAAAGGGATTTTCTGGATTGGCTCTGGGGTACTTCTCTGCCTTGCAATTGCTGTGATGACATACTTATTCTCAGCAAAGACAAGTCCTTCTGGCAAGCGGGTAACGAAGAGCTTAGGTGATGCGGTCGTCATTACTTTTGATGCAAGCGATATCCCACATATAAAAGCGAAAACGTCAACAGATGCACTTTTTGCCTTAGGCTATCTTCATGCCAGTGAGCGCTCATGGCAATTGGAGATTAATCGACGCCTTGCCAGCGGCCGCCTCTCAGAAATTTTAGGCAAGGAAACAATTTCCATTGACCGTTTCATTCGAAGCTTAGGCATTAAACATGCCGCAGAAAAACAGTTTGATCGTTACCCCATAGCTACAAAAAGATTACTGCAATCTTATGCGGATGGCGTGAATGCTGGTAACGCTCATTTGGGTTGGGCCTTACCTGTGGAGTATTTTTTAACAGGCTCCAAACCAGGTCACTGGTCTCCAAGCGATAGTGTTGCGTGGATGCTCATGATGGCTCTTGATCTTGGTGGCAATTGGCATAAAGAATTACAGCGCTTGGAGCTATCGCAATTTCTCTCAACCAAGGAAGTCTGGGAAGTTATGCCTCCCTATTCACCTGGGGAAATGGTAAGCAACCTGGATTTTGCAAAAATGTACCGCGATATTCAGGTGTTTAATCCGCAGCCTGTTACTCGCCAACAAAAGTCTAAAAAATTACCCTCAACTGAATTAACCTTCATTGATGCACCCGGCGGTAAAGATGGCATTGGCTCTAATAATTGGGCGCTTAATGGCAAGCTCACTATTTCTGGAAAGCCATTACTCGCTAATGATCCCCATCTTGGATTGTCAGCACCTGCTATTTGGTACTTTGCACACCTAGATGCTCCTGGCCTGAATGTAATCGGCGGCACTCTCCCTGGCATACCAGGAGTGGTTTTAGGAAGGACGGATAAATTTGCGTGGAGCTTTACCAACACCGGCCCCGACGTCCAAGATCTCTACATTGAACAACTAGACCCCAAAAATCCTGGCTCCTACCGAGGGCCAGATGGACCTTTGCACTTTAAAGTTCGCCAAGAAATCATTGACATTAAAGGTGAACCACCTTTACGTTTTTTGGTAAAAGAATCACGTCATGGGCCCATTATTTCTGAGTCCTATGCTCGTGCTAAGCGAGTCATTGACACCGATCGATTTGCATTGGCACTACGCTGGACAGCTTTGGATATAGAGAATCAGTCTGTTGCCGGATTGCTCGAAATGAATCACGCAAAAGATTTGGATGGTTTTAAACAAGCATTACGCAAAAATTATGCGCCCATGCAAAACGTTGTCATGGCTGATATTGATGGGAATATTGCATTTCAGGCAGCAGGCGTTGCTCCTAAGCGCACCCTACACCAGGGCCTTTATGGCCTAGCTCCTGCGCTTGGCTGGGAAAAGCAGTATGACTGGTCAGGCTACGTTCCATTTGATCAGCTTCCAAGCAGCAATAATCCTGAGAGCCACTGGATTGCTACAGCAAACCAAAAAGTAGTTTCTAGTAATAATCCCAATCCTTTGACTGGTGACTGGGATCTACCTACCCGCTATGATCGCATTGTTGAGCTGATTCAAGCTAAGCCGACCCATGATCTGGCCTCGATGAAGGTGATGCAGGCAGATACCCTATCTTTAGGCGCTACACCTTTACTCAAGCTTTTTAAGTCTTCGCAGTCAACACATGCTTTGGCCAATCAAGCATCGGAGTTCAGTAAAAATTTTGATGGCAATATGAAGGTGGACAGTATTGGTGCGCTCATCTTCAATGCATGGGCAGACCAACTCACCCGCCACCTTTTTTCTCGCTTGAGCTATCTCTTTACTGAAAATTACGGTGCGCGCCATTTTAGGCAAGCCCTCACTTTGCAACTCGAGAATCCCAATAGTCCATGGTGCGATGATCCTAAGACCAATCAAGCAGAGACGTGCGCCATTGCAGCCAATCTTGCGCTTGATAAAGCATTAGAGCAACTGAGTAAGCAATTTGGTAGCAACCCTCAAAATTGGGTCTGGGGTAACGCGCATACCGCCGTCTCTGAACACCGGCCCTTTAGCAAGGTTCCTTTATTGGGGAGTCTTTTCAACTTAAGCCAACCTTTTCCGGGTGATAGCTTTAGCGTGAATGTTGGACGTCTTGAACTCTTGAGAGCCGATAACCCCTTTGAAACAAAACAAGCACCGAGCTTGAGAACGGTTTATGACCTTGCTGACCTAGAGCAGTCCCTCTTTATTTACCAGTCTGGTCAATCTGGCTGGGTACAGAGTAAGCTTTATCGCAATATGAGCCCACTGTGGGCTAAAAATGAATATTTACCACTACAAATGAAAGCAGCGAGCACCGGCCGCCAACTTGAGCTTAATCTGAAGTAAATGAATCCGGTCGGTTTAAAATGAATCTATATCAATTAACACGATAAGCCCCATGAAAAAAATATATTCTTTCACCCTCTTTACTGCTTTATGTGTACTCCCGATTGCCCATAGCTCTGCCGCCTGGAAAGAATTAGGATCAAATGCACTTATGGTGGTGTACGTTGATCTGGATACGATTAGTGATGTTGGCGAAAAAGCCCAAATCATGTCTATGCTGGACTTTAAAAAGCCTGGCGTAAACCCAAAAACCAAACAGCCCGTCAATTCTATTATTGGCATTAATGAATACAACTGCCCTGCAGTGAGCTATCGCCCTATCGAATACAAAGAGTTTTCCGGCAACAAAGGTACGGGCGATGTCGTCTCAGACAATAAAACTCCCGATAGCCAATTCGAGCCCGTTGTGAACGAATCCTGGGCCGCTGGAGTATTTAACGTTGTCTGTCAGCGTAAGTAAGTTCACTCGAATCCTAGCTATTGTGGGCAGATCACAAGCTTCGCTTGGGTCTGCTTTTTTATTGCGCGGCCTAAGCATTGCCGTTCTCATTAGTACCACAGGCTGTGCGGCGCCATTAATGGCGCTTGGTAGTAGCACTACAGCAGTTGCCAGTTCAGCCGGCACCGCGGCAGCCTCGGTCGCGGTAGCGAACCCCAGCACTGCGGTCAGCGCAGTCTCTACCGTAACCACCGGAAAATCCCCTCTTGAACATGCTGCTTCAGCAGCAACCAAACAAGATTGCAATTTTCTCAATGCCCTAGGGTCTAAGCCGATTTGCACAGATATCCCCATCCCCCAAATCAAGGACATGAGTGAACCCTATCCTGGGCCTGCTGACCTACCCACCCTCGATAAGCAAAAATAGTCATTGAACTAGCAACAGTTATACGGAAATCGGCATAAGCAGTCTAAAATTGAGGGTAACAATATTCCATCAAAATAATTGAGCAATGACAACTGAAAACTACTATCTCACACTGACCTGCCCCAATCGCCCTGGCATTGTTGCTGCAGTTTCTACCTATATTTTTGAATTGGGTGGCGACATCGAGGAGGCGCAGCAGTTTGATGACAAAGCATCAAAACGGTTTTTTATGCGCGTTAGCTTTAGTTGCGCCGCTGATGCAAAGACACTACGCGACGGCTTTGTAGACATTGCGAAACGCTTTGATCTCACGTGGAATTTACGTGCAGTGAAAGAATTAAAGCGCGTACTCATCATGGCATCAAAATTGGATCACTGCCTAGTAGACCTACTCTACCGTTGGCGCATTGGTGAACTGCCGATGATAATTTGCGGCATCGTATCGAATCATCCACGTGATGTGTATGCCAGCATTGATTTTGCGGATATTCCGTTTTATCACTTGCCAGTAACCCCAGAAACAAAAGCGACTCAAGAAGCAAAGCTACTGGAAATCATTGCGGACTCAAAAGTCGATATGGTCATTTTGGCGCGCTACATGCAGATTCTTTCAGATAACTTATCGACTCAATTATCTGGACGCTGTATTAACGTCCATCACTCCTTCTTACCTAGCTTTAAGGGTGCTAAACCCTACCACCAGGCCCATGCCCGCGGTATCAAGCTCATTGGCGCAACCGCTCACTTTGTTACTAGCGACCTAGATGAAGGCCCAATCATCGAGCAAGATGTCACCCGAGTTACCCACGGCGATACCCCAGATGATTTGGTGCGTAAGGGTCGCGATTTAGAGCGTACTGTTTTATCTCGCGCCCTACGCTACTACCTACATGATCGCGTTCTCATCAATGGCGCCACTTCGGTTGTTTTCTCAGACTAAAACACATCACGAGGCTCATATCCGATGATCTCTGGCCTCGTTCAAATTCTGCTGTTTCAAAGTCTAGGCGAATTAGTTTCCAAATTTGCCCTGCCAACGCTTCCAGGCCCAGTGATTGGTTTGGTCATGTTGATTGTCTGGCTTGTCCTGCGCAAAGGGATTAATGCAGAATTGGCTATGGTCGCCGATGGGTTTAGTCAGTACCTAGGATTACTATTTGTTCCAGCAGCAGTGGGTGTCGTGCTCTTTCTTCCCCAATTACAAGAAAATGCGCTGGCAATTATTAGCGCCTTGGTTGGCAGCGTCATCCTGACCATTGCCACAACTGCAGTGGTTGCCAGGTTCTTAAGCCCCAAATCCGATGGAGAGGGCTAATGGGCGAAAAACACTCTATCGTTGAAATTTGGGTTTACCTCTCGGGAAGTCCATTATTCGCGCTCTTTATTACTTTAGCCGCTTACCAAATTGGTCTATGGGTTTATAAAAGTAGTAAACAAAATCCACTTGCTAATCCTGTAGCGATTGCCATTATTTTGGTTGCGAGCATTATTCAGTTACTCAAGATGCCTTATGCCACCTACTTTGAAGGTGCACAGTTTATCCACTTTCTGCTGGGCTCTGCGACAGTATCGTTGGCAATTCCGATTTACAGAGGCTTGAGTAGTTTGAAGGGTCGCTCCCTTCCATTGCTAGCCTCACTAGTTGCGGGCGGTCTAGTGTCAATCATCAGCGCTGTGAATATCGCTAAATTATTTGGGGCTGACAGCAGCATTACTGGGGCTATGTACCCCAAATCAGTTACAGCACCGATTGCGATGGGTATTGCTGAACGCATTAGTGTTTCACCAACTTTGACTGCAATCTTTGCTGTCACCACTGGAATATTAGGCGCCATTTTGGCTCCATTTATTCTGAATGCGCTTGGTATGAAAGCTTGGTGGCAGCGTGGATTTGCTATTGGCATTGGTGCCCATGGTATTGGCACCTCACGCGCCTTTAGCATTCATCCTGAAGCGGGTACTTATGCCAGTCTTGCAATGGGCATGAATGGTGTTATCAGTGCAGTTGCCATACCTATTCTTTATCACCTCTTTAACTAAAACCAAATAAAACTATGTTGATCTCCCCTCCTTACGGTGGTGGCCGCGCACCCGTACTAGCAAAAAATGTGGTTGCCAGCTCTCAACCTCTTGCCACTCAAGCAGGTATCGAGGTCCTGCAAAATGGTGGTAACGCAGTCGATGCTGCACTGGCAACGGCAATCACGCTTACTGTAGTTGAGCCCACCATGAATGGCCTGGGGGGCGATGGATTTGCCTTAGTGTGGGATGGCAAAAAGCTCCATGGTATGAATGCCTCTGGAAGAGCGCCAGCTGCTTGGACGCCAGAATACTTTGTCGGGAAATCAGCCATGGATCCGATTGGCTGGAATACGGTAACGGTTCCGGGCGTAGTTTCTGGATGGATTAATCTTTCTCGAAAATTTGGCAAGCTCCCTTTTGCACAGCTTTTTAAAAGGGCTATCGACTATGCAGAAAATGGCTTCCCTGTTTCACCAGTGATTGCGCGTCAATGGCGAGAGGCAATCCCTATTCTCAAAGATCAACCAGGTTTTGCTCAAGCATTTTTAATTGATGGGAAAGCACCAACTGCAGGACAAATTTGGCGCAATATGGCGCAAGCAAACACCTTACGTGAGATTGCCAATACCGAGGGTGAATCTTTCTACTCCGGCGCCCTGGCTAAGAGCATGGTCGAGTTTTCCCAAAGCACCGGAGGCTGTTTTACGCTTGCTGATTTTGCTGCTAATAAAACCGATTGGGTCGAGCCATTAGCGTTTGATTATGGCGAATACACTTTGCATGAAATCCCACCCAATGGCTCTGGCATTGTTGCGCAAATGACCTTAGGAATTCTGGAAGCGGCCAATGTGAAGCAATATCCTGCGAACTCAGCGCAGCGTATTCATTTACAAGTTGAGGCGATGCGCATGGCTTTTGCTGATGCTTATGCTTACGTATCTGATGCCAAGACAATGAATATGTCGCCTAGCGCACTCTTAGATCGTGAGTACTTAGCTAGTCGCGCCGCCTTAATAAATCACCAGCAAGCGGGAAGCTATGGCCCTGGAGATCCGCACTCTGGAGGCACAGTCTATCTTTGTGCTGCTGATAGCTCGGGCATGATGATTTCTTATATTCAATCGAACTTTAGAGGATTTGGTTCTGGGGTAGTTGCTCCCGGAGGTATCGCCTTTCATAATCGTGGCATGAGTTTTAGCTTAGTCGAGGGCCATCCTAATCAGGTTGCCCCAGGCAAGCGACCCTTTCACACTATCATCCCTGCATTTTTAAGTAAAGGTAATCAGCCTGCCATGGCATTTGGTGTCATGGGTGGCAATATGCAACCCCAAGGACATGTGCAGTTCGTCATGCGCTTTGTTGATGAGTACCTTAACCCACAATCTTGCTCTGATGCCCCGCGCTGGAGAATTGACGATCTTGGCAAACTCACGGTGGAGTCTTCAATGCCGACCGCAGTTGTAGATGGCTTAAAAGCCCTGGGTCACGACGTGATGATCATGCCAGCAAACAGCCTAGATTTCGGTAGCGCTCAAGCAATTGCACTATTAGGCGATCAAACTCAAGATGCTTATATTGCCGGAAGCGATCATCGGCGAGATGGTTTGGCTGCAGGGTTTTAAAGATTTATTAAGCTGGCAAGCAGTTCAAGTAAAAGCGCTTTACCTCTTGATCGCAACTCACATCCTTTGGCTGTATTGGGCGCTCTAGCGTAATACCCTCAATGGATGTGCAGCGACTTAAAGCAACGTAGACTTGCCCCGATGCAAATGCCCCCGAAGACAAATCGACCTTAATTTTGTCGAGTGTTTTTCCTTGGCTTTTATGAATCGTCACCGCCCAAGCCAACATCAAAGGAATTTGCACAAAGGTGCCAATAATATTGGGTGAGATTTTTCCAGACATCATGTCGTGGTCGTAACGATAGGACTCCCACTGGTGACCTTTAACTTCAACCGTATTGGCATAGGGTCCATTTTGAACTACCACCTTGACGCTATTGGGAAGCAATTCACGGACAACGCCGATCGTACCGTTCACCCAGCGTTTCGGAAAGTTACTATCTGTAGCGGTAAACATCACCTTTGCCCCAACCTTCAGCGTAAGGTGATTCGGTGATGGCAAATTACGATCATCCACGTTGAACTTACCCGTAGTATTGCCCGTATAAACCTTAGCCTCGGTATCCAAAGCGCGCAATCCAGCATGATTAATTTGATCAGCGCGTGCGTTTGTTGTCGTTAGAGTAATCGTTTGCTCATCAGCAGGCGCGGCATTGTGATAGCACTGATCATTGAGCACATTAAGAGCCTGAGCAATATCTTGATTAATGCGAATTTGATTCAATAAGCCCGCAAAGTGAGCATCTTTTTGGCGAAAGATTTTCGATAGCTCCACCATAGTCACATCTTTACGGTGCAATGCCATGGCGCAAAAGAAATACGGCCCCTCGTAGCCACGCTCAGCAAGCACTTGCATATCAGCATTCGATACTACTGGCGGCAATTGAAATAAATCGCCCACAAACATCACTTGAATTCCACCAAAAGGCTGGCTCTTGTGCGGTCCATTAGCACGCAAAAATAGATCCATAGCATCTACTACATCTGCCCTGACCATCGAAATCTCATCAATAATGAGTAGACGAATATCTTTGTAGAGACGCTTATCTTTTAAAGGCTTGATATCCTCTTCTGGAAATATCAAACGGGGAGGCAGTCGAAAGAAAGAGTGAATTGTCACCCCCTTCACTTGCAGTGCAGCCACACCAGTAGGCGCTACCACCACTACGTTACCAGGGATGTTCTCACGCAGATAGCCAATTAAAGTGGTTTTACCCGTACCTGCTTTACCACTTACAAAAATGTAAGGATCATGACGCTCAATAGCATCGATGACCTCCTGATACTCAGGGGTGATTTCAATTGAATTTGCATCAGGAATGGTTGTTGTCATTCCCTATTGTTTCATGGGATTAACTAACGCAACGAAAGCCAATATAGACCACAGCAATATCGCCTGATTTTGACTCTACATCGGACTCTTTTTGTCGCTCTGGTCCATACCACCATGAGGCGCCGCGAGTGATGTACCCACTACCCTGCTCTGTAGAGGTCCACTCCCAAACATTGCCACCCATATCAACTAAGCCGTTAACACCAGGCTTTGTAGTCCCAGCAGCTACATGCCCGGTACCGCGATTTAAGGCTCCGGCAGGGGCTAAGCCCTTGTAATTACCGCAACCACTTAGGCAATGTGAAACCGAGGGATTGGCGCCCCCTGGAAAGGGATAACGCTCGCCCCTGACGTAACCTGCAGATGGATTGGTACGTTGCTCTAAAAATGCGGCTGATGTCCACTCTGCATCAGTTGGCAAACGTTTTCCATAAAAGCGACAGATAGAGGCTGCTTCTGCTTGATTGAGATGTACAGCTGGCTCAGTATCTTGAGCAGGCACGCCATAAGGTGTTTTCCAAGTCCAGCCCGGCTTTTTAACAAAGCCTGCCTCATAAGATAAGCCACCGCCATTCTTTTCCGCCTGGCTAACAAACCCAGTCGCGTTGGCAAAAGTTTTGACATCGGCAATCGTCATCTCAGTTTGATCCCAAGAGAGATTGCCAACTTTGACAGTGGGAATTGTTGATACAGGAGCGCTATCGGCAGGAGCAGACCTCAACATAAAATAGCCTGCGATGATCGACAGTACAACACCAAAGAGGATGGGGAGAATATCGAATTTTTTCATCAAACTAATCTCAAAATAAAAGGCTCCGCACTGGGAGCCTTAGGATAATGCAATATTCGGTGGGGCGAACGACGGGGCTCGAACCCGCGACAACCAGAATCACAATCTGGGACTCTACCAACTGAGCTACGTCCGCCACTGAAGACATAGATTATAGCTTTTGGGCCAAAACCCTGTCAAAAAAGCCTTAGATGAAGGGTTTAGGCGGCCTCAAACTCAAATGCAGCCCAATCTCCAAGGGTAAGACTGGCATCTAAGAAAAAATCAGCAATGGCAGCTTTGCTCTGTACTTTAGCTAGTGTATGGTGATCAGATAGACGCTGACGCCAATATCTTGAGCCCGCCCTACCGTGCGCGAGACCCAAAATATGCCTAGTGAATGCCCCAATATAAAAAGGCTTCTGTTTTGCCTGGCACTCGTCAAACCAAGCTTGGACCTGCTTAACCAATGCGATCTGAATACGATGCCACTCCGTCTCACTAAAGAGATAACCGGCAGCTTCGCCATCACTATCAATCAAATCATCCCAGCCAAGTAGCATCGCCGGAAAATGATAGGCCGCCCTACCCACCATAAATCCATCAAAGTCATTCCAATGCGCTGCAATTTGCTCGTTATTTTCTAATCCGCCGTTGAGTAACACTTTGAGATGGGGATATTGCTTTTGCGCATCCAAGCGAAGCTTTGCTGCCACTTCATAATGCAAGGGCGGTTTACTACGATTTTCTTTGGGAGATAAACCTTTGAGCACAGCATTGCGTGCATGGATAGTAACTTGGCTAGCACCTGCATCAGCTACAGACAGGATGAAGTTCAAGGCAAATTGATAATCTTTTTCAGAGCCAGCAGCATCCATATTGTCCAAACCAAGACGATGCTTTACAGAGACTGGAATATCAACCGAAGCTTTCATCGCCTTGACACAACTAGCAACCAAATCAGGCTCAGCCATCAAACAGGCTCCGAATGCTCCCCGCTGCACACGCTCTGAGGGGCAGCCGCAATTGAGATCAATCTCATCGTACTTCCATTGCTGCGCAAGCTCTGCAGCCTTAGCAAGATCAGATGGCTCAGAGCCACCTAACTGCAACACCACAGGATGTTGATCTTGAGAATAATCTAAATGGCGTGGAACATCCCCATGAATGAGTGCGCCCGTTGTCACCATCTCGCTATAAAGCACTGCATTTTTAGTCAGAGCACGATGAAAGGAGCGGCAATGGCGATCCGTCCATTCCATCATGGGGGCAACGGCCAATCTTTTTTGTGAGGCAGGCGTATTTTGTTCAGTTGTCATTCAAATGCTAGATACAGTCCTGACGTGAGAGATCTGTATGAATAAATTAATAGCATCATTATCTCGCAATCCTGAAGCTGCGCCCTGTTAGTAGGTAGCTTCTCGAGCATTTTTCAGCAGATGGACCCGATGTTTATGGCTACCACTTAATGCTTTTTTAATAATTTTGTAAATATCTAAATCAAATTCCACCTCACCAGAAGCCGCAAGCTCATATAGCTCTGACTCATTCATGGCTGTACCTAGATAGCACCATTTATCAACTACGATCATGGCCTTACCCTCTTGAATCGCTATTGGACCCTCATAGGGCCATACCTGAACCCGATAGGACTCAAACACTGATTTCAGGGATAGGTTGTGAAGCGCTATCGGACTTGATCCAATGCATGCACCACCGCATTGCTTTACCTGAAAGCCAAAACAGGGTTTGCCCTCAATCCGCTTTTCTAGGCCAAGCAAAGCCTCACAGAGTCGATATTTTTTGGCTACGGCCTTTAAGTAAGAATGAGCCTCACGTTTGCTATAAAACAGACCATAGAGATTGTCTTGCAATCCAGGAGATAAATCCTGATGACCAACTAAAGTTGGCAGCAAAAGGCCAAACTCATCCTCAACTAAACTCCATGCACAAAGGTCTTTAGAGCGCCGCAGCTTAATGTTCATGCTAGGCATACGCTCTTTGATTAATTGAGACTCTAAAAGCAAGGCGCTTAGCTCTCCAGCAGTATCAATCCAATCAATATCTCTAATCTGCAGAGAAAGCTTCATCTCCTTGCGCTGAGTTAATGCGCTCTGAAAATGACTCATGACTCTGCTGCGCAATGAAATACTTTTACCAATATACAGCGGGGTTTTATTTTCACCATAAAAGATATAACACCCAGGAGTATCAGGAATAGAATCGACAAGGGCCTGATCAATATTGGGAGGTAAGCTGGCATTACCAACTAGTTGATTTACCGCCTGAAGTAAACGCTCTAGCCCCACCAACCTTTCACAGACACTCCAAAACTGGAGCAACAAGTCTGCATCTCCCAATGCGCGGTGCCGTGCACTGACATGAAGACCGTGAGCATGAATGATGGAATCGAGATTATGTCTTGCTTGATTGGGAAAAAGCAATCTGGAAAGTTTGACGGTACAAAGCACCTTAGGCTTGAAATCCATACCCATACGCTTAAATGATGCCTTAATAAAGCCATAATCAAAACGCGCATTATGGGCAACAAAAATCTTTCCCTCTAACTGCTCTTTGAGTTGCTTTGCAATATCAGGAAAGACAGGCTGATCAGCAACCATCTCAGGATAGATGCCCGTCAATTTCTGAATATTTTGTGGAATAAATACCTGTGGGTTGATAAGCTGTTCCCAAACACTTACCTCACCACTCACTAAAGACTTGATACCAATTTCGGTAATGCGATCGCGCTCAAAGTGAGAGCCCGTAGTTTCGATATCAACAAATGCCAGAGGAGGAAAAGCCAATGAGGGTGTTGTCACAACAATCCGCTACCGTACTGTCGATGAATAACTAGGAAGGTTTACCGTTTAAATAGTTCGCAAAATTGAAGATAGAGTTGGGGCCTAAGGCCACTTCCTCCATTTTCTTAAACTGTGCTCTAACCACCTTCTGCGCCTCGCCCTTTAATATTTTTTGCTTTGGCTCAATAGGCGGAGTAAACACAATTCGCTCTGGCGCAGTCTTGATTTCACTAAACTTCGGAATGTAATCGCGAATGGTTGAAGCCAAGGTCATGGTCGAAAGATAGCCAATCATATAAGCCTCCAAAGATTGATATAAATCTTTGGCGAGATCGGAAACCTCAACCTTGCGCTTTTTGATGTGATTCATCGCTAATACGATGTCCTTAATCATCAGAACTTGGGGATCCTTCAGTAATAGATACCCGCCATTACGGCCCTTCGTTCCTTTAACAATTCCAGCAACACGCAATGCGCTTAGCAAAAGTTCAATACGGCTAATCGATAAACGCTGTCTTTTAGCCAGTTCAGGCACTGGTACTGGCTGACCATCCGCTGAATGACAGGCAATATCTACTAAGGTATTTAGTGCAGCTTTAGCGGCAATAGTAATTTCCATAATGAGTAGATGTGGTGAATATTTTAGTAAGTGATAGTTAAAAAATCAGGGATTGCCGTGGGTTACTGGGCCTTACAGCGCTGCTCGGCTTTAGCTAAACGATCGGCACTGCGCTGCTGAAAATCGACCATATTGTGATAACCCATCTGGTAACAGGGACAATGCTTTCCCAGAATCCAGCGGGCAAGCTTGATACGAAGCATTTGAATCATGTCGATCTCCAAAAGGTATGTCAGTAATGTATCTGAGAATTTCTAAGTCTGCAGGACACCATATTGAGAAAGGCTCAGCGGTCTATTACAGGCAACAAGCAAGAAATTTTGAATTCCTTTACATTAAATACATGACAAATACATCAGCCTCCACGAGACAAATTCCGCTATTTCCTTTGGGCACCGTTCTTTTCCCCGATGGCGTAATTGCTTTGAAAATTTTTGAGGCACGTTATCTCGATATGATTAAGCGTTGCCTGCGTGAAAATACTCAATTTGGCGTCATCAGCATTATTAAAGGATCTGAAACTCAATCAGAACAAGGTTTAGAGACCACTTTTTCGAGCATTGGCACCTTAGCGAAGATTGAGGATTTTGATCCAGTACAGCCTGCACTGTATATGACCAGATCATTTGGTACGCAGCGTTTCAAGCTAATTCATGCCGAACAAGAATCGAGCGGATTATGGTTGGGTGAAATTGAGCTCCTTGAGAATGATCCCCTCATCCCCGTGCCGCAAGAACATCAAAAGGTTGTCAAATTATTAAACGAGATCATTTCCGTAATCCGCAGTGAAGATTTGTTGGGGGATGCACCCTTTAAAGAACCACACAAGTTAGATGATTGTGGTTGGGTCTCAAATCGACTCGCTGAATTACTACCCTTATCGCTAGCTCAGAAAAATCATTTGCTTGCACAAGAAAATCCCCGCATACGCCTAGATTTAATTACCGAGCTGATTGAAGATGACAACCTCAGAAACACCATGATTCATTAAAGCTATGCTCAATGAATTTATTCGCAAGGGCATTCGAGAGATGGTTGGGGGTGGTGGGCCACCCGTCGCCTTTCTGACGCCACCGGGCGATCGCGGACTTCTCGGCCCAGAATCGATTGCCTGGAAAGTCCATGCGGATTTTATTTCAATGATGATTGGCGGAATTAGCTCACTCATCATGCAAGCCCTACACCCCCAAGCTTTAGCAGGGGTATGGGATCACTCTAGCTTTCGTCAAGATCTCAAAGGCAGATTGGGTAGAACAGCCTTCTTTATTGCCGCGACTACTTATGGGTCTAGGGATATGGCCCTGCAGATAATTGACAAAGTTAATCGCATTCACACTCAAATTACTGGCTTTGATGAGTTTGGTAAACCTTACGCAGCAACAGATCCACACCTATTAGCCTGGGTTCACCTCACAGAAACGCGAAGTTTTATGAGCGCTTTTGAATCCCATCGAGTAGAAAAAATAAGTTCTGCCGCTAAAGACCAATATTTTTCTGAAATGAAAATGCTTGGCGAGAAGATGGGTGCCATGAACTTACCGACAAGCTATAGCGGAACAAATCAGGCAATCGAGCAATACATCCCTGAACTGCATTACGGTGAGCGTGCCAAAACCATCATTCAATTACTAGATCAGTTTCCGAGCAATCTCACCGCCAAGCCCTTTGTAAAGCTAATTACGCGTGCTGGTTTTTTAAACCTACCAGATTGGGTGCATCCCCTCATTGGTCGAAGCAAGCCAAGTGATATCGAGCGCTTCACCATTAATAAAAGTATTGATTTGATAGCTATACCAGTTCGACAGGCATTACAGGATGGGGTTGCCGCCCACTCACTCCGTAGAGTTTACGGAACAGCTACATAGGAGAACATCATGAGATATTTACAGATCATTACCGCAGTAATGATTGCAATGAGTCAACAGAATTTAGCGCTTGCGCAAGATAAGAGCTATCAAGATAGATGCATACAAGCTCAGATTAATTTACATGAGCAACATAAAAACATTGCCCCCAATGATTTTCGGGCTTTTTGTGAATGCACAGAAAAACAACTGAGGAGCACTTTAAGTCCGTCGCAGTTCACTGAAATGCTTGGGAAAGGCCAAAAACCTGCATGGCTGAAATCAGCCCAAGCTGCGGCTGCCAAAGCGTGTTTAAAGCCCGAGCCTAAGATTGAGGCTTAGAGTCCTGATTATCAGCATTGTCAATCATGCTAGAGGGAGTAAGAGGTTTGAGAATCGCGGGAGCCATCTTCTCCCCATCCCAAACTTGACCACACCAACACTCGCCATCCTCATTAATGATGCAAACACCTGATCCACAACAGTAGTTTTTGGGAGCTTTCAAAAATGATCCTTAGAGAAAATGAAATTGGCCACTAGGGCTTATTTTAGAGATTTAATGCAATCTTTGCTGCTCCGAGTGAATTCATGAAAATGCAAATTCCTTTGTTTGAGCCTGACGATACCCAGGCTCCCCCTAACTTATTACGTAAGGATGGTTATGCGCAGTATTTTGCGAAGGTATTTAGCTCTGCAAACTGCGAAACCCTATTGAATACCCTCTTGCAGACCCTTGATTGGCAGCCTGATCACCTCACCATGTTTGGAAAGCAGGTTATCACCAAGCGAAAAGTAGTTTGGATTGGCGATGAGGGATGCTCATACGCCTATTCGGGTCAGAAAAAGGATCCACAATCATGGACACCCGAGTTACTCATCATCAAAGAACAGTTAGAGGATCTTGCTGCATGGAAATTTAATTCTTGCCTGCTCAATCTATATCACGATGGCAATGAGGCAATGGGCTGGCATAGTGATAATGAAGCAGAACTCAATCCCTTGGCACCCATTGCATCATTAAGCTTAGGGGGAGAACGTAAGTTCGCTTTTAGGCATCGAGAAGATAAAGAGAGCAATTCAATATTGCTTGAGAATGGCAGCGTTTTAATAATGCACTCACCCACTCAAGAGTTTTGGCAGCATAGCCTACTCAAAACAACGCTACCGATTAAGCCGAGAATTAATTTAACCTTCAGGGATATTCTCTAAAAATTATTTGCAATAACTTTTATAGAGTACGCCCAGCACCTCTAAGACGGCATTGCTAGAAAGGGAGTAATAAATTTGCTTACCCTCTCTGCGAGTTTGCACTAGACCCTCATTGCGCAAGACAGTGAGTTGTTGAGATAGGGTTGGCTGACGAATTCCTAGGGTACTTTCTAGATCGCCAACGCATTTCTCACCCTGACTCATTTGGCAGAGCAATAGCAATCTATCGGTATTTCCCAATGTTTTTAATAACTTACAGGCCTCATTGGCCGATTCCTGCATTCTGTCTAGCTCTATTGCCAACGCCATAGCGTTCACCTTCATTATCGAATGGACTTCATTGTATATCAGTTTACTTTATTATATAATATTATCCAATAAATCATTTAAGTAGGCACCATTCGATGGAAAAGAAACTTGGGATATCGGGACGTATTGCGGCTTTCTTTCAGAATGCCCAAATTACACCTTTACTAGCAATCTTAGCCTTGTTGCTAGGTCTATTTGCCATCATTGTCACCCCCAAAGAAGAAGAACCTCAAATCAATGTCACGATGGCCAATGTCATCATCCCTTTTCCAGGCGCCAGCGCTAAAAATGTGGAGGAAATGGTTTCAATCCCAGCAGAGCAGGTGCTTTCGCAGATTGCCGGTATCGAGCATGTGATGTCCATGTCCCAGACGGGCCTCTCAGTGATTACAGTGCAGTTCAAGGTGGGTGTACCGAGAACTGAAGCATTAGTGAGACTGCATGACACAGTTGCCGCTAATTCGGATTGGCTGCCCAAAGGCTTAGGCGTAATGCCTGCCATCATCAAACCTAAGGGCATTGATGATGTGCCCATTTTGTCTCTGACACTCTTTTCTAAAAATCCTGCAGTTACAGCCTACGATTTAGAGAAAGTTGCCAATCAAATTGAAATCGATCTCAAAAGAGTAAAAGGTACGCGTGAAGTTGCTACCCTTGGAGGCCCAAAGCGCGCTATTCGTATTGAAATTAGTCCCGAGGCCATGGCCACTAAAGGGATTACGATTCCCGATATTCGATTGGCTTTGGACACTGCGAATTTAGGGATGCCAGTTGGCGACTTGATCACCGAGCAAGGCACTGTTGCAATTGAAACCGGTCCTTTTCTGAAAAATCTTCAGGATGTAGAGGGTATTGCCCTAGGAGTACGTCAAGGCAATCCCATCTTCATTAAAGATGTCGCTAAGGTCGTTGAAGGCCCAGTTCAAAATCAGCGCCTGGTTTGGCATGCACAAGCAAATGACCAATCTGCTTCCGAACATCCTGCAGTGACCATCGCCATTACTAAAAAACCTGGTGAGAATGCTGTTGATGTATCTGACCGGGTATTAGAGCAACTCAATTCACTTAAGTCCTCATTAATACCCAAGGATATTGAAATTGCAGTTGCCAGAAACTACGGAGAAACAGCCAATGAAAAAGCTAATAAGCTCATTCAGAAACTGATCTTCGCAACCTTATCCGTAGTTGCTTTAATTTTCTTTGCTTTAGGGCGAAGAGAGGCAGTCATTGTTGGCTCTGCAGTAGTGCTGACTCTAGCCGCTACCCTATTTGCTTCCTGGGCCTGGGGATTTACGATCAACCGCGTCTCCCTCTTTGCGCTGATATTTTCTATCGGGATCTTGGTGGATGACGCCATTGTGGTGGTAGAAAATATTCACCGACATCAACTTCTTTTCCCTCATAAGAGTTTGCGAGAAATTATTCCCGGTGCAGTTGATGAAGTAGGTGGGCCGACTATCTTGGCAACATTGACCGTGATCGCCGCCCTTCTACCGATGGCATTTATTAGCGGCCTAATGGGGCCTTATATGAGCCCTATTCCAATTAACTCCAGCATGGGTATGTTGCTATCTCTTGCAATCGCTTTCATGATTACGCCTTGGATGGCCAGAATCTGGCTGGCACAACATTCTGAGCAGCAAAAGAATCACTTTAATCTTGCGCAGTGGATTAGCCCAAAGTTCAAAAAGATCTTCAACCCACTCCTTAGCGACCAGACCGGCAAGCGCAACCGCAGGCTGTTAGGCGTTGGTGTGATTGGCGCTATTTTGATCTCGCTAGCGCTACCGGTAACGGGGCTCGTCGTTCTGAAAATGCTGCCATTTGATAACAAGTCCGAGTTTCAGGTGATATTAGATATGCCGCCCAATACTCGGGTTGAAAAGACTTCAGACGTACTAAAGGAAATGGGTGCAGCCTTGGCTAAGGTACCAGAGGTAAGTAGCTATCAAATTTATGCTGGTACAGCAGCTCCCATTAACTTTAATGGTCTAGTTCGTCAGTATTACTTTAGACAAAGTCCAGCTTTGGGTGACATCCAGGTCAATCTCGTTGATAAACATCATCGCTCTGACCAGAGTCACACGATTGCAAGTCGTGTTCGCCCAGTCTTGCAAGACATTGCTAAAAAATATCAAGCCAATGTCAAAGTTGTTGAGGTACCACCTGGGCCGCCAGTACTCTCCCCTATTGTTGCTGAGATCTATGGGCCAACTTCACAAGGCAGGCTAGCGGTGAGCAAATCCGTTCGGGAGGCCTTTGAGAAGACTCCCGGCATTGTCGATATTGATGATAGTAGTGTTGCTAAGGCTCCCAAACAATTTCTCGTAATAGATCGTCGTAAAGCCAGCTTGATGGGTGTGTCTCAACAAGCTATTGTGACCACCTTGAGGGCCGGTCTTACTGGTGAAAATGCAGCCTACATCCATGATCAGTCAAAGTACCCTGCACCTACCCAAATCAGATTACCGGAAAATAAACAAGACTCGCTCAATGAGCTACTGAAATTAACCGTAAGAAACTCACAGCGTGAAGCTGTCCCCTTAAGTCAGCTTGTCACCATTGTTGATGCTGATCGGGAGCAGGTTATTTATCGCAAAGATTTACTACCAGTGAGCTATGTGATCGCGGACACTGCTGGAAAAGTCGATAGTCCTTTATATGGTCTATTTATGGCGCGCGGACTGACTAAAGACATAAAAGCTCCAGATGGTAAATCAGTAGAAGAGTTTTTCACCTCAGCTCCTAGTGACCCATATCAGGATTACGCGATTAAGTGGGATGGGGAATGGCAGGTGACTTATGAGACATTCCGAGATATGGGTGCAGCCTATGCGGTAGGTCTAGTGCTAATCTACCTCTTGGTAGTTGCCCATTTTGGCTCTTACCTAACCCCTTTAGTCATCATGGCTCCAATCCCCTTGACCATCATAGGGGTCATGCCTGGACACGCCTTATTGGGCGCCCAATTTACTGCCACTTCCATGATTGGCATGATTGCACTTGCAGGCATCATTGTTCGCAACTCCATCTTATTGGTGGACTTCATCAATCTACAAGTGCGTGCGGGGGTTTCGTTTAAAGATGCAGTAGTAGATGCCGCCATCACAAGAGCTCAACCGATTGCTTTAACTGGCCTTGCTGCAATGATGGGCGCATTCTTTATTTTGGATGACCCCATTTTCAATGGCTTAGCAATCTCACTTATTTTCGGCATTTTAGTATCTACTGCACTTACATTAGTGGTGATTCCCTTGCTGTATTTCTCAGCTTACGCTCACCGCACCGAATCTATTCTTCAATCTGACCATTAATTTTTTAAAGGAAAATAGCATGACAACATGGCAAATCGTACGCGTAATCGCAGGCACTTTCATTCTTCTATCATTGGCATTGGGCGCCCCTGCAAGCCCATGGTTTGTCAATGAGTGGTTTTTAGCGTTTACTGCATTTGTTGGTGCCAATGTTTTACAAAGTGGTCTGACACAGTGGTGCCTCATGGAGAGCATCCTTCGCAAATTGGGCGTTAAAGCAGGCGCTTAAGAAAAAGGCTAACAATGAAACTTTTCGATATCAAACCCGTAGCAGCGGCAGCCATTGCTCTGCTTACTATATCGACCCATTCCGCTCAGGCAACTACCCTCATGGAAGTCTGGCGTGAGGCGCAAAATCGGGATCCGGAGTTCATTGCTAGCCGTTATGAACAAATGGCTGGTGAAAAGCGCCGAGATCAGGGCACCTCATTGTGGCTTCCTAGTGTGAGTGTGACCGCCTTGACTGGCAGTATGAGTTACAACACCTCTACTACTGGTGCACAGTTTTATGCCCCTGGAATGAGGACGGTCAATGGAGCCAACTTTAATACTTCGATTAATAATGGATTTGTTAATCGCTATATGGTATCGGCATCACAGTCGATTTATAACCGTGAACGCCTCTCTCAGAGTCGTCAATTAAATTTATCGGCTGATGCCTCCAATCTTGGCGCGCAGGTTGCCCAGCAAAACCTCATTCTTCTTGTGGCTGAACGCTACTTTGATGTTCTCAGTGCGCAAGAGGCAGTGAGATTGGCTAAGAAACAAGAAGAGGCTATTAACAATACTCGCCAACAGATTGAAAAACGCTATAGATTGGGTGATGCAAGTCAGACGGATTTGCAAGAGGCAGCGGAGAGACTGGACCTCGTTAGAGTCAGAATGCTCGATGCAAGCAATAATCTCACTGTTAAAAAATTAGCGCTACAAGATCTCTTTGGTAATCCAGTGACTGTCGATAAAATGAAGATCGCCCTCAAAACAGATCGTCTGAGCATTGCCTCTCTGGATAGCTATCTCGGAAAATTGAAATCCCAAAACATCCAACTACAGATGCTTTCTGTTCAGGAAAAAGTGGCGAGAGAAGAAGCAGAAAAATATGGTGCTATTGCATCTCCTAAGCTTGATGCCGTAGCCCAATCCTCAAAAGATAGTCTTACTGGCTCGGGTAATTTTGGTCCAGCCAGTAATGTGGCAACCAACAATTACCTCGTAGGTCTTCAGCTATCTATCCCTTTGTACACAGGTGGTTACAGGACAGCAAAGCAAGAGGAGTCTTTACTTTTGGTTGAAAAAACCAAAGCGGAATACACTAAATCAGAACAGGATTTTGAGAGAACCTTACGCTCAATTTGGCATGCTTTAAATAGCACCAAGGACAAGTTAAATGCCTTAACAGCTGCCCAGAAGACTGGTGAAGCACGCTTGAGCTCTACTCGGGCGGGTTATGCCAATGGCTCGCGAACCACCATGGAACTCCTAGGGGCTGAAAGTGATTTGATTGGAACTGACTACGCTTTATATATGGAGAAAGTCAATTACCTATTGAACCGTTTACGCCTAGCTGCACTAACTGGTGAGATTTCAGAGCAAGACCTAACGCTGGCAAATGCCTACATTCAATAAGAGGCTAATGAAGAGCAGTTATTGAGGAACACCATATCCATACTTAGCTAGAATCTCTCTAGCTTTGACAGTCTGCATAAACCGATAAAGGTCAATAGCCTCTTGTGGTGCACCCTTGATAAGCACCATTCTTTGCATGATGGGCTCATACAACTTGTCATTTACTAAAACGTAATTGGTTTGCTTGGCCACCTCCGGGGATTGAGCGAGCGATAAGGCTGTAAATCCAACATCTGCAGCGCCAGTGGCTACAAACATTGTGGCCGCACCAATGTTATCGCCATAGACCAATTTATCTTTAGCCAAATCCCATAAGCCTTCGGCTTTCATAAATTCAATTGCCGCCCTGCCATAAGGAGCCAATTCAGGCTTTGCAATGGCAATCTTATTTGCTTTAGTGATTGCACTAGCTAACTGAGTCTTGTCTTTGCTCAACTCTATTCCTGAGGAATTCTTGGCGATAAATACAATTCTGCCAATGGCATAGACTTTTCCAGCATCCACTGTTTTGCCATTCTTATAGAGCTCGAGTGGGAATTTTTCATCTGCAGAAATGAATAGATTAAACGGCGCGCCATTCATGATCTGGGCTGTAAAGTTTCCCGAGGATCCATACACCACCCTTATCTCAGGCTTACCAGTGGCTTTGAATGCGGCCTGAATTTCTGTAAAAGCATCTTTCATATTGGCAGCAACTGCTACGGATGCGATCTGCCCAAATGAGATCGCAGCGTAGGCAAATAGAAGTAGTCCGAAAGAAAATTTGAGTAAATGTCTAAATCTCAATTGATGCCTTCAACAGAATATTGCCAAAGTAATAGTGTACTCATTCACATTGGCAAACCACTACATATTTAGGTTAAGAATCTTTTCACTGAAAAAATGCCTTTGATTACCCGTAATGGGATCGATAAATGCAATTTCCTTAGCTAGCAACTGCAAAGGCTTAGAAAAATCGAGCTCATACTCTTGATAAGGGGTAAGCGTGGGATAAATTTGATCGTACTTTATCGGAATCCCTAAAGCATTCAGATGGCAACGTAACTGATGCTTCTTGCCGCTGCCAGGCGTAAGACGATATCTGGCCCAGGGCTTACTGATTTCAGTTATTTCTACAAGGGTATCGGTATTGGGCTCCCCTGCAACTTCCTCCATTTGTAAGAAGTGCTCAGATTCTTGCAAGCGACTACGATAAGTGACAGGTAATCTTTTTGCTAATTCCTCTGAGTAAGGCGCAATGGCTTCATATACTTTTTGTACCAGACGATCTCGAAATAAATTTTGATACTGTGCACGCTCATTGGGATTTACTGAAAAAATGACCAGTCCGGCAGTATCACGATCAATCCGATGTATTGGACTTAAAGCCCGAATTCCTGTTTGTTTCTTTAATCGATTCAACGCCGTTTGCTGAAGATAGAGACCGCTTGGGGTCACTGGCAAGAAATGCGGTTTATCCGCCACCACAATATGCTCATCTTGAAACACAATATTGAGCTCAAAAGGGATCTCAGGCTCGCGCTCTAGGCGCCTGAAGTACAGCAGATGACTTCCTGGGCGATAAGCATCATTCGCCGCTACCGGCACCCCCTCAATAGTCATCACCAAACCAGCAGTAAAACGCGCCGCCCATTCTCCGGAGTCAATATGAGGGAACTGCTGAATGAAGAACTCAAGCAAGCTTTCATAATGGGTATCTTGCGGCAGAAATACCCGCGATGAAGATACCCCTTCTGAGTTCACTTTCATAAGCTATCGATGATTGGAAATGGATTGAATGCTAATTATCCACCTTAGCACGTAAGAACTTAAACACCTCTAAAATACCTCTGCATAACATTTAAAACAATAAAAAATGCTTGAACTGTCCATCTTCGATCTGAGTCTACTCTTTACCTGCGCCCTAGTCGCCGGGCTAGTCGACTCTATTATTGGTGGTGGCGGAATGATTCAGGTACCAGCCCTCTTTGCTTTTTTACCCAGCTTTCCACCGGCAACTTTACTCTCAGTTAATAAGTTTGCTTCCAGCGTAGGCACTATTGGCTCAGCGATCCAGTATGCGAGGGCCAACAGAAGCCCTTGGCGTTTAGTGATCATCTCATCAACCGTCGCTTTTTTGGCATCGATCGGTGGCGCCTATCTCGTAACCCAAGTACCGACACAATGGCTCAGGGGTGCATTGCCTTTTTTATTGATAGCCCTACTCATTTTTAATATCAAGTCCAATGCTGGCTTGGTGCATGCCCCTAAACATCAACCCAAAAAACAAAAAGCTGTAGCATCTGCTGGCGCAGGAATCATTGGCTTTTACGATGGATTTTTAGGGCCCGGCGCTGGAGCATTTTATAAACTCTTGTATACACGCATCATGGGCTTTGATTTCTTGCGTGCAGCAGCTCCTGCAAAGTTTCTCAACATCTCTTCCAATTTAGGTGCCTTATGCGTATTTCTGTATATGGGCTTTATTGACTGGAAACTCGGGATTTTGATGGCAATTGCTAACCTGATTGGCGGTCAAATCGGCACCAAGATTGCCATAACGCATGGGAATACCTTCATTCGCAAGGGCTTCTTTATTCTAGTAAGCATTTTGATTGTGAAAACCTTCTACGACGCCTTCTTAAAATAGGCCATTAGATTAGTCAGCTTTTCATGGATTTATGGGGATTTTCATAGTAAATTAGTACATGAAGTTGCAGTTTATTCACTACAAAAAATAGAGGGACAAATGAAAATATTATTACCAGTTGACGGCTCTAAATCTGCGCTCAATGCAGCTAAGTATGTGGGCAAGTTAGCCAAAGATTTGCGCAGCAAGTGCACCGTGACTATCATCAGCATTCATGACGATATTGGCCTTGGTCATGTGAAACAGTTTGTTGCCAATAGTGTGATTGATGACTATCTCAGAGAGATCAGCGAAAAAGATCTCAAAGGCGCACAAAAAGCTTTAGATGCAGCTGGTGTTAAGCACAATATGGTGATTAAACGCGGCAATGTTGCTGGTGAAATCATTGCCTTGGCTAATAAAGAGAAGTTTGATTTAATTGTGATGGGCTCCAAAGGTCGCACCGGCATCTTAGATGCGCTCATGGGCTCAGTTGCTCAAAAAGTCAGTAATTCTGCCAAGCAAGCTGTTTTACTAGTGAAGTAATTTCGATATTGGATATGCTTTATCAGGCCGTCTACAAGACGGCCTTTTTTATAGGTCACTAAATGAGCATTGTGTTTCTCTTATTAGCGCCAGCAATATTTGCCCTCTTTTGGCTAATCAAATTACAAATTTGTCTATCGAGAGTGCGCTATCTGGTGGATACCTATGGAATAGATCGCAAGAAACTGCGCAAGCTCAGCTGCAAAGAGATTAGAGCGCTTCGAAGTTCAATTGACAACTTGAGACAAGAAAATGATGCTATTGCCTTAGAGGCCCTTATTCGTCCTTATCGTGCATAGCAATAGCCAATCTAAATTGAGCGTTGATTGACGCGTTTAGATAACGCCTCTGCAGATTCTTTGCGCTCGCTGTAGCGATCAGTCAAATAGGAGCTGACATTGCGAGTCAAAAGCGTAAATTTATACAACTCTTCCATCACATCGACAACGCGATCATAAAATGCGGATGGCTTCATGCGACCATCTTCTTCAAATTCAGTAAAAGCTTTCGCTACAGATGATTGATTTGGAATAGTGATCATGCGCATCCATCTTCCCAAAATACGCATTTGATTCACTGCATTAAATGACTGCGATCCACCGCAAACTTGCATCACTGCCAGCGTCTTTCCCTGAGTAGGTCGTACAGCACCCTCAGATAATGGAATCCAATCAATTTGCGTCTTCAGAAGTCCAGTCATCGCGCCATGGCGCTCAGGTGAAGTCCAGACCATCCCTTCTGCCCACATCGCCAACTCTCTTAGTTCTTGTACCTTAGCATGGCTATCAGGCACGCTATCAACCAATGGCAAACCAGTAGGATCAAAAACTTTGACCTCTCCACCCATCGCTCTTAATAATCTAGCCGCCTCAAGCGTCAATAGGTGGCTATAAGATCTCTCACGTAAAGAGCCATACAGCATCAAGAATCTAGGGGGATGGGAAGCCTGAGAAATGCCGAGTTTTCCAAGGTCAGGAACCTGAAATAAAGATTCGACTAATGCAGGAAACTCATCGACATACTCAGACATTTAAGAATCGGCCTTTTGAAAATATTTTTCTTTAAACCATAAAGCTACGGTGACTAAGCCAATCATAATAGGCACCTCCACCAAAGGACCGATTACTGCTGCAAAGGCTGCACCAGAATTAATACCAAAGACAGCAATGGCAACGGCAATCGCTAATTCAAAATTATTACTTGATGCGGTAAAGGAGAGAGTGCAACAACGCTTGTATCCAAAGCCCAACTTACCCGTAACAAAGAAGGTAAGCAAAAACATCACTACAAAGAAAACCAATAACGGTACAGCAATCGTCACAACATCCATTGGCAAAGTCAAAATCAAATTACCCTTCAGACTAAACATCACCACAATCGTGAATAGTAACGCTATCAAGGTCAGCTTGCCAATGCGTGGCACAAAGTGCTCGTGATACCACTCCTTAGAAACAAACTTGAGCATCACAAAACGGGTAAGCAAGCCAGCAATACAAGGAACGCCTAAGTAAATGAAAACGCTCTCTGCAATTTGAGCCATACTCACACTGACATTGGCGCCAGCTAAGCCAAAATATGGCGGCAATACTGTCAAAAAGAAGTAGGCGTACACACTAAAAAATAGCACTTGAAAGATTGCATTAAAAGCCACTAACCCTGCTGCATACTCAGCCGAACCTTTAGCTAAGTCGTTCCATACGATCACCATGGCAATGCAAGGTGCAATACCAATCAAAATAAGGCCAGCCATATACTGGGGCTCATTTGGCACAAAGGTAATGGCCAGAAAAAACATGAGCGTGGGAGCCACGATCCAGTTCATTAAGATAGTAATAGCGAATATTTTTTTATCTTTAAAAACATCTGGAAGATCTTCATAGCGCACCTTCGCAAATGGAGGGTACATCATCAATATGAGGCCAATAGCAATCGGAATATTGGTAGCGCCCACCTGAAAAGAATTAATCCACTCTTCCATGCTGGGGACAAAGTACCCCAGACCAATACCAGCAGCCATTGCCACAAAAATCCAGACCGTGAGATAACGGTCTAGGAAAGAAAGTTTTTTGGTTAGAGAATTCATGCTTTTTGGTGAATCTCTTTAAGACTCATAGAATCCAACTTCTCTAAAGGCATGGCAGCCAAGATATCGAGACGCTTCTTTAAACCATTCATCACCTCAACAAAAGCAGCTTTTTTCTCTATATCGTTTCCCTGCACTTGCGATGGGTCTGGGAAACCCCAATGTGCTGTGGCAGGCTGACCCGGCCAGAATGGACACTGCTCGCCAGCTGCGTTATCACAAACCGTAATAATGAAATCCATCTTAGGAGCATCAGGCTGGCCAAAGACATCCCAACTCTTGGACTTGAGTAGCGTCCTATCCATTCCCATCTCAGCAGCAAGATCTGCTGCAATTGGATTGACGCTAGTCCCTGGCGTTGAGCCTGCTGAGTAGCCAATAAATTTGCCGCTTGGATGGGTCGAAGCTAAGGCCTCACCCAAAACGGAACGTGCAGAATTGTGGGTGCATAAGAAAAGAATATTGTATGTTTTCATAAGGATTTAATCTTTTTGGATATTTTTGAAGGAATGCAGGATTTGCCTCCACAGCAGTTATCCAATAAGAATGCGCTTAATTCTTGGACAAGTGCTGCATTAGGGCGATAAATCAGATTGCGACTTTGGCGCTCTACTAACAACAAGTTCGCCTGAACCAACTCTTTTAAATGGAAGCTGAGTGTCGCGTTGGGAATGCCCAACTTCTCAATAATTTGAGTGGGCGTTAAACCCACGTCACCCTTTTGCACAATCAGGCGAAAGATATTAAGTCGCGACTCCTGACCTAGAGCCAGGAAAGCAGAGACTGCGTCTGTATTTTTCATATTTCCAATTATATAGAAATATATGACAGATTCATGACAACACAAAAATTTGAGGTCTATCACCTCCCTAAATTACTTCTTTAGCTTTCCAAAAGCTGCTGCCATCGCACTATTCATGGGAGGAGCGCTGCGGCCTTCCTGAGGTCTTCTGTCTTGAGATTTTTGAGAATTTGATTTATTAGCTCTTTGTTCGGCCTGACCCCCAGCACTTGCTTTTGGAGCCTCATCTGAAAGCCGCATAGTAAGCGCGATACGCTTACGCTTCTCGTCTACCTCCAATACCTTCACTTTAACAACCTGCCCCGCCTTCACAACAGTATGAGGATCTTTTACAAAGGTATTGGCTAGTGCGGAGATGTGAACTAAGCCATCCTGATGAACGCCAATATCGACAAAAGCCCCAAAGGCTGCAACGTTGGTAACGACACCTTCCAAAATCATATCCACTTTGAGGTCACTGATTTTTTCTACACCATCTTTAAAGGTTGCTGTCGTGAACTCTGGGCGAGGATCACGACCGGGCTTCTCCAATTCCTTAATAATGTCTGTGACTGTTGGCACACCAAACTTCTCATCGGCATACTTTTCTGGATGAAGGTTCTTCAGAATTGATGCATCACCGATAAGCTCTTTAACACCCTTCTGAATATCCTTGAGAATCTTCTCCACTAATGGGTAGGATTCAGGATGAACGGCAGAAGCGTCCAGAGGGTCATCGCCATTCATAATGCGTAAGAATCCAGCAGCTTGCTCATAGGTTTTATCTCCGAGCCGCGGAACACTCTTAAGATCTGCCCTCGACTTGAATGCACCTTTACTGTCACGATAGGCAACGATGCCTTCGGCCACAGTATTTGATAGGCCAGAAACCCTTGCCAATAAAGGTGCTGAGGCGGTATTCACATCAACACCAACCGCATTTACACAATCCTCTACAACTGCTATTAGAGATTTAGCCAACTGGGTTTGCATGACATCATGCTGATATTGACCTACACCAATAGACTTCGGATCAATCTTTACGAGCTCAGCCAATGGATCCTGTAAACGTCTAGCAATGGATACGGCGCCGCGCAAGGAAACATCCATACCGGGCAACTCTTTTGATGCGTACTCTGATGCTGAATATACTGAAGCTCCTGCCTCAGACACCACGATCTTTGTCAACTTGAGCTCTGGTTTGGCTTTAATTAAGTCCTGCGCTAATTTATCGGTCTCACGCGATGCAGTGCCATTTCCAATAGAAATTAAAGTCGCTTGATGCTTCTCTGCTAATTTGGCAAGCGTATGAAGCGAACCATTCCAATCATTTTTAGGTTGGTGTGGGTAGATAACATCAGTGTCAACTACTTTACCAGTGGCATCGACTACTGCCACTTTTACCCCAGTACGCATACCAGGGTCTAAACCAATGGTAACCTTTGGCCCTGCAGGTGCAGCAAGCAATAAATCTTTGAGATTGCGGGCAAATACATTAATTGCCTCGGCTTCCGAGCGCTCTCGCAGAGCGCTCATGAGCTCCGACTCTAAATGCATAGAGCACTTAATGCGCCAAGTCCAGCGCACAGTTTCTGCTAGCCATTGATCGGCTGGGCGGCCTTCATTCTTAATCTTAAATTGGTTGGCAATACGGGATTCACAAGGATTATGTGGGGCGTCCCATTTGGGCTTTTCTTCTACGGTATCGAGGCGTAAATTCACCATCAAAATCTGTTCACGACGACCTCTAAACAATGCTAAGGCGCGATGTGATGGAATTGCCTTAATTGGCTCAGAATAATCAAAGTAGTCTGCAAACTTCTCACCCTCTTGCTCCTTGCCTGCAATAACCTTAGACTCGACTACGCCATGATCTTGCAAATAGGTTCTAAGAGACTGCACCAGAGCCGCATCTTCAGCAAAGCGTTCCATCAAAATCTGGCGAGCCCCCTCTAGCGCAGCTTTGGTATCCGGCACTCCAGGGTTATCGGTGCCATCGACCTGAAAGGCTTCTTTGAGATATTTAGCAGCCTCGACTTCAGGATCTAGAGTCGGATTACTTAACAGATCATTTGCCAAAGGCTCTAAACCCGCTTCCAAGGCTATTTGAGCCTTGGTACGGCGCTTCGGTTTATAGGGAAGATAAAGATCCTCTAGGCGTGTCTTATCTTCCGCCAGCATGATGGCCTTGAGTAATTCAGGCGTCATCTTGCCCTGCTCTTCAATGGAGGCAACAATTGCCTTGCGGCGATCTTCTAACTCGCGCAAATAACTCAAGCGCTCTTCCAATAGTCTTAATTGCGCATCATCTAGACCCCCTGTTGCCTCCTTACGATAACGAGCAATAAAAGGCACGGTAGCACCCTCATCCATTAAGGCGATAGCTGCAGCTACTTGAGCGGGTTTAGCGGATAACTCTTGGGCAAGGCGTTGTTCAATCGATGGCAGCATTTATTTAGTTTTCTTACTCTGATGTATTTGTATTTTTAGAATATTCGTAGTGATTGAAGAACAAAAGCCACCCGAAGGTGACTTTTGTTGTCTAACTTAGCGAACTTATTCGCGTGAAGCCTTCTTACGCTCATGCTCTTTCAAATAGCGCTTACGAATACGAATACTCTTTGGCGTTACCTCTACCAACTCATCATCATCGATAAACTCAACAGCGTACTCGAGGTTCATTGCGATCGGCGTTACTAGACGAACAGCTTCGTCAGTACCGGAGGCGCGAACGTTGGTTAATTGCTTACCTTTAATTGGATTAACAACCAAGTCATTGTCACGGCTATGAATACCGATAACCATACCTTCATACAAAGGATCGCCAGGGCTCACAAACATGCGGCCGCGATCTTGTAATTTCCATAAAGCGTAAGCAACTGCCTCGCCATCATCTTGACTAATCAATACACCGTTATGACGCTCACCCAAGATACCTTCTTTAGCTGGAGCATAGGAGTCAAATGTATGACTCATCAAACCATTACCGCGAGTCATGGTCATGAAATCGCCTTGGAAGCCGATCAAACCACGCGCAGGAATACGGTACTCGAGACGAGTACGGCCTTTACCGTCGCTCACCATATCCAGCAACTCGCCTTTACGTTTACCCAAGTCTTCCATGACGGCGCCTTGAGTAGTATCTTCTACGTCAACTGTTAAGTTCTCGTATGGCTCCATCTTCACGCCGTTCTCTTCATGGAAGACAACGCGTGGACGGGAAACTGCTAACTCATAACCTTCACGACGCATCGTTTCTACTAAGATGGTGAGATGCAATTCGCCACGGCCCGACACCTCAAATACAGTGTCATCATCCGTTTCTTTAACGCGCAAAGCCATGTTTGATTTCAATTCGCGGTCTAAACGCTCACGAATTTGACGACTAGTCACAAACTTACCTTCACGACCTGCTAATGGGCTAGTGTTCACCATGAAGTTCATGGTCAAAGTAGGCTCATCAATCTTGAGCATTGGCAATGCTTCGGGAGTATCTGGGGAGCAGATTGTCGTACCAATTGCCAAATCTTCAATACCGTTCACCAATACGATGTCACCCGCCTGAGCTTCATCTACCAATTCACGTTCAAGACCACGGAATTTCAATACCTGGTTAATACGGCCTTTGCGTTGAACACCATCAGGGCCATCCATAAAGACAACATCCATCAATGGTTTTACTGTTCCACGGTTAACGCGGCCTACGCCGATCTTACCAACATAGGTGCTGTACTCAATAGAGGTAATTTGTAACTGCAAAGGGCCTTCTGGATTGTCATCACGAACTGGCACATGCTTAAGAACAGTGTCAAACAATGGACGCATATCACCTTCGCGAACATCATCAGTTAAACCTGCATAACCATTCAAGCCGGATGCATAGACAACCGGGAAATCCAACTGCTCTTCAGTTGCACCCAACTTATCAAACAACTCAAAAGTGGCATTGATCACATAATCTGTACGAGCGCCCGGACGGTCAACTTTATTAATCACAACAATTGGCTTCAAACCAAGTGCTAAGGCCTTTTTGGTTACAAAGCGGGTCTGCGGCATTGGACCCTCAACCGCATCCACCAAAAGCAACACACCATCAACCATGGAGAGCACGCGCTCTACCTCACCACCGAAGTCGGCGTGTCCTGGTGTATCCACGATGTTAATGTGCGTACCGTCATATTCCACTGCACAGTTCTTGGACAAAATAGTAATGCCACGTTCTTTTTCCAAATCATTGGAGTCCATAACACGCTCAGTCATTTTTTCATTTGAGCGGAATGTGCCAGATTGGCGTAAGAGTTGGTCAACCAAAGTAGTTTTACCGTGGTCAACGTGGGCGATGATGGCGATATTACGAAGTGCGCGTTTAGTCATGTGAAGCTTCTAAAGTTAAGAATATGAAATTCGGGTTAGTTAAGGTTAATAAATCAATAAGTCAAAATGGTTAATGGGCTGAGGAGATTAAGCGCTTAGGATGTAAGACCCCAGATCGCCAATCACCAGTACCAATAAAGTTATGTGGAGCTGCCGTAGCACGATAAATCCGCACCAATGCCTCAATGGATGGCAAATTCAGCGGAACACGTTGCCCCATTTCAAGGCGTTTAGCTTGCTGCTCATCAACTGTTAAATGAGGCAAGGTTTGTAACAAGGCATCTACTGGCAAGATATAGGAAGAGCTATCTTGCAGACCTTTTTGAATAGACTCAATCGTGAAAGATTGCTCCAAAGTGAGATGACCTACTTCAGTGCGACGCAAGCCAACTAAGTGGGCACCACAACCTAAAGCTTTACCAAGATCTTCTGCCAATACGCGGATGTAGGTTCCTTTACTGCAGCTCACCTCTAAAGTGGCTTCCGGCCATTGGACATTGGTCCAACGAATTGTATGAATCGTAATATCGCGTGGCGCACGCTCCAACTCAACTCCCGCACGAGCGTATTCATATAGAGGCTTACCATCACGCTTGAGCGCAGAGTACATCGGAGGAATCTGACTAATTGGGCCAGTAAACGCAGGCAATAAAGAATCTAATGTCAATTTCAGTGCTGCATCATCAGCAAACACTGGTAAAGGAAGCTCTTCGATGACTAAGCCTTCAGCATCACCGGTATCGGTACGCTGACCAAATTTAACTTGAGCCACATAAGTTTTATCAGCCTCAAGCAAATCTTGCGAATACTTCGTAGCTTCACCCAAACAAATAGGCAATAAACCGGTAGCCATTGGATCTAGCGTGCCCGTATGCCCTGCTTTTTCTGCATTCAATGCACGCTTAATAGCAGTGACGGCGCCTTGCGAGCTCATGCCAGCAGGTTTATCAAGCAATACAACACCATCGATACGTACTGACATGAATTATGCGTTCTCGTCTTTACGATCACTATCCACTGCTTGATCAATTAGCTTAGACATTTCAATGCCATGCTCAACTGAACTGTCATAGTGAAAATGTAAGGTGGGCACAGTATGAATATGCAAACGCTTAAACAATAAAGAATGGAGATAGCCCGCCTTATCCTGCAAGGCTTTTTGTGCAATCTCAGGCTCAGCACCCAACACAGTAAAGAACACTTTTGCATGCGCCAAATCAGGCGTGAGTTCAATGCTTTGCAAGGTAATCAAACCAAGGCTAGGGCTACGCAATTCACGGGGAATAAGCTCAGCCAGGTCTCGCTGAATTTGATCGGCGAGACGCTGGTTACGATGAGGGCTAGTTTTATGCATTATTTAGGAGGCAATTAGAGTGAACGGGCAACTTCAGTAACTTCGAACACTTCCAATTGGTCGCCTTCTTTAATGTCGTTGTAGCCTTTTAATGACAAGCCGCACTCAACACCAGCGCGCACTTCTTTTGCATCATCTTTAAAGCGCTTGAGTGAGTCCAATTCTCCAGACCAAACAACGACGTTGTCACGCAAGAGGCGAACACTAGATGTGCGCTTAACGACACCATCCGTTACCAAGCAACCCGCAATAGCGCCGACTTTAGAGACCAAGAAGACTTGACGAATCTCCACCATACCGGTGATCTCTTCTTTCTTATCTGGTGTCAACATGCCACTCAAGGCTGCCTTCACTTCATCTACCGCGTCATAAATAATGTTGTGATAACGAATATCCACGCCATTGTTCTCAGCTAATTTACGAGCTGCTGCATCTGCACGAGAGTTAAAGCCAATAATGACTGCCTTAGAGGCAACCGCCAAGTTCACATCCGTCTCGGTGATTCCGCCCACAGCTGCATGGACAATTTGAACCTTGACTTCTGGAGTAGACAGTTTTTGCAATGACTGCGACAGGGCTTCTTGTGAACCTTGTACGTCTGCTTTGATGATCAATGGCAATAGCTTGGCTTCAATCGCACCTTCGCCCATGTTTTCCATCATGGTTTCAAGCTTGACTGCTTGCTGCTTAGCCAACTTCACATCACGGAATTTACCTTGACGGAAGAGTGCAATCTCACGTGCCTTACGCTCATCAGGTACCACTTGCACAGCCTCACCAGCTGCAGGAACTTCAGATAAACCCTGAATCTCTACCGGGATAGATGGGCCAGCCTCATTACATGGCTTGCCGTTCTCATCCAACATCGCACGAACACGACCATAGGTGGAGCCTGCTAATAACATGTCGCCGCGCTTTAGTGTGCCTGACTGAACAAGCACTGTAGCAACTGGTCCGCGACCTTTATCCAAACGCGCTTCAATCACTAGACCTTGCGCCGGAGCATCTTTAGGCGCTTTGAGTTCTAAGATTTCTGCTTGCAACAGAACGTTTTCCAGCAAGGCATCGATACCCTCACCTGTTTTTGCAGATACGCCAATAAATGGCACATCGCCACCATACTCTTCAGGAACTACTTGCTCGGCAACTAACTCTGTTTTGACACGCTCAGTATTTGCTTCTGGTTTATCAATCTTATTAATTGCAACAACGATTGGAACGCCACCGGCTACTGCATGCGCAATCGCTTCTTTAGTCTGTGGCATTACACCGTCATCTGCAGCTACAACCAAGATCACGATATCGGTTGCCTTAGCACCGCGAGCACGCATTGCCGTAAAGGCTTCGTGACCCGGAGTATCCAAGAAAGTAATCATGCCGCGAGGAGTTTCCACGTGGTACGCGCCAATATGCTGAGTAATACCGCCAGCCTCACCAGTAGCAACTTTTGCAGCCCGAATTTTATCAAGAAGAGAAGTCTTACCGTGGTCAACGTGACCCATTACCGTAACAACTGGTGGACGAGAGAGTAGCTCCGCATCATGGCCTGAAGTGCCGAGATCCAAATCAGGATCATCTAACTTAGCAGCATGAGCGGTATGACCCATCTCTTCCACGATAATCATCGCAGTATCTTGATCCAAGATCTGGTTGATCGTCACCATCTGACCCATACCCATCAAAAGCTTAATCACTTCTGCACTCTTAACGGCCATTGCATGAGCTAACTCTGCAACAGTAATAGTCTCGGGGACATGAACATCACGTACAACCGGTTCTGTTGGAACCTGGAAATTGGTATCAACGTTGGCTTCAGCAATTTGACGTTGCTTTCTTCTGCCACCGCCAGAACGCCAGCCACCCACACCACCAGAACTATCGCCACGAGTCTTAAGACCACCAGGCTTCTTGGCGCCTTCCTCTTGCCAAGTGGATGAGGTTTCAGCTGATTTAATCGTCTTGCCGCCAACTTTCGCTGGAGCTTTCTTCTTATCGTCTGCACCTTCTGCTTTGGCAGGTTTATGCAGCGTGCCTTTTTTCGCCTCTTCTGCAGCAATTTCACTTGGTGCCTTCAGAACGCGTGCAGGCGTGCTCATCATGTCACGAATTGCCAATGCTTCCGCTTCTGCAGCAGCTCTTCGCTTGGTAATATCGGCCAACTGCGCTTTACTTGCGTCTGCAACTTCTTTAGCAGCTTTATCGGCTTGCGCCTTCTTATCAGCTACTTTTGCAGCTTCAGCTACAACATCGACTTCAGATTTAGCATCTTTTTCTACTACTGGCTCTGCAGCGTTAGCCGCAGCAAGTGCATCAGCTTCTTTTTGCCGAGCAACTTCTGCAGCCTTCATTTCAGCTTCTTGGCGAGCCAATAACTCTGCCTGGCGAGTAGCTTCAGCAGCACGCTTCTCTAATTCTTCCGCAGAGAGGATTGGCTTGGCTGGCTCAGCAGAAGCAGCCGCTTTTGCAGGAGCCTCCTCCACTTCAGCCGCTTTATCTCCCGCTTTAACGAGAACACGCTTTTTACGGACCTCGACCTGCACTGTACGAGTTCGTCCAGCAGAATCCGCCTGACGAATTTCAGAGCTTTCGCGCTTGATCAACGTGATCTTTTTGCGACTGCCCGCATCAGTATTGCCATGCGCTTTTTGCAAATGCTCGAGTAGAACAGTTTTGTCCTTTTCGGTAATGCTATCGTCCTCGGAACCTTTATCGATACCGGCCGCCTTTAACTGCTCTAAAAGGTCTGGTGCGGTACGCTTAAGTTCTTTAGCGAGTACTTTTACTGTTGTTGCCATGTACTACTTCCTCTCATGAAGTAAACCAATGTTCGCGCGCTTTCATGATGAGCGTTTTCGCAGTTTCTTCGTCAATTTGTGTCGCCTCAACTAGCTCATCAACAGCCAGTTCAGCCAAGTCGTCACGGGTATGAACTTGATTGTCAGCAAGCTTGGCAATCAACTCAGTAGTCATTCCCTCAAGGGAGCGCAAATCTTGCGAGACTTCGCCAACGCGTTCTTCTTTAGCCAATTCCATGGTCAATAAAGAGTCGCGTGCACGAGTACGCAATTCATTTACGGTATCTTCATCAAAAGAATCGATTTCTAACATTTCAGATAGAGGGACATAGGCGACCTCTTCCAATGTGTTGAAACCTTCTTCAATTAAGATGTCGGCAACTTCTTGGTCAACGTCCAATTTATCCATGAACAATTGACGTACAGAAGCCGCTTCTTTTTCTGTCTTCTCTGCAGACTCTTCAGGAGTCATGATGTTGATCTGCCAACCAGTCAGCTCACTAGCTAAGCGAACATTCTGTCCGCTACGGCCAATCGCAATTGCCAAGTTTTCTTCATCAACCACCACATCCATAGCGTGACGCTCTTCGTCAACAACAATGGAAGATACTTGAGCTGGAGCTAAAGCACCAATCACAAACTGCGCTGGATCTTCGGACCACAATACGATGTCCACCGCTTCGCCAGCAACTTCGTTACGCACTGCAGTAACGCGTGTGCCACGTACGCCAACGCAAGTACCGATTGGATCGATACGCTTGTCATAAGTAATCACAGCGATCTTGGCGCGGATACCAGGATCACGAGCAGCACCCTTAATCTCTAATAAACCTTGTTCCATTTCTGGAACTTCATTCTCAAATAGCTTGATCAAGAAATCTGGGCAAGTGCGGGAAAGTTCAATTTGTGGGCCACGCGCCTCACGATCCACCTTAAGGATGTATGCACGTACGCGGTCACCAGAACGCAAGTTCTCTTTTGGAATCATTTGATCGCGACGCAGCAAGGCTTCAACGCGACCGGATTCAATAATCAAACCATTCTTATCAGCGCGCTTGACGGTACCGGTCATGACTTTTTCGCCACGCTCAAGGTAGTCGTTCAAAATCTGCTCACGCTCAGCATCACGAATACGCTGCAAGATCACTTGCTTAGCAGCTTGTGCGCCGATACGACCAAAAGCTAAGGATTCGATTTGCTCTTCAATATGTTCGCCGACTTCCATATCTGGAAATTGCTCTAGGGCTTCAAAGTGCAAAATCTCTTTGTCCGGCTCCTGTAGGCCCGCTTCATCAGGCACAACCAGCCAACGACGGAAAGTTTCATACTCACCAGTTTCACGATCAATCGATACACGAATATCCACGTCTTCTGTCGCATAACGCTTTTTAGTAGCGGATGCCAGCGCCATTTCTAGCGCCTCAAACACAATCGCTTGATCAACGTTTTTTTCACGCGCTAAGGCGTCTGCCAACATGAGAACTTCTCGACTCATGACTTTCTTCCTTTGAAATCAATAACAGGGACCAGCCGAGTCTTATCGACCTCGGCTAAAGAAAACTCCAATTGAGATTCGGCGCCATCAGCACCTTCAAACAACAAACCAAATTTCGCATCTGGTGAATCCAATTCACCACTCAGCAAACCTTGCAACACACCACGAAAATTCTTGCGATTTCCCACGGCAACACGTAATTTCAAATCTACTTCCATACCTGAAAACCGCTCAAAATCCGCGGCCGTCTTTACCGGGCGATCTAACCCTGGAGATGAAATCTCTAAACGCTCAAAAGGAATGTTCTCCACTGGCAATGCGTAGCTCAGTTGATGACTTACTTTTTCGCAATCCAACACGGTGATCAAACGCTCATAATCTGGATTCTCAATCGTGACGCGCAGCAAACCTCCGGCTTCACGCTCGATATCGACGAGTGTGTAACCTAAGTTTTCTACTTCGGCAGAAATAATCCGCTGATCTTTCACGACAATCCTTCAATACAAAACGGCAAAAAAAAATGGGCTTCAAAGCCCATATTCTCGAAATTCAGAACAGGCCGACTTACGTTGATCGCAACATCAGTCGGTAACAACTTAAAACAGCAGCGAACTGCTGTAAGTCCAAAATTATAGCTGATTTAGCGGAAAACTGATCAAAATCAGAAGCTTTCGCTCGGATTTCTCGGTTTTCTAGGGCCCTTATTAAAAGGTTTGCGCCCTTTTGGTGCATTGCGCTTGGGACCGTTTCCAGGACTTTGGGGGCTTGCCGTCACAAAAGCAGACTGTCCGTGGTGGACTTTTTTGCCCTTATTGCGGTTCTGGCCTTGGCCGCCCTGCCCACCTTGGCCACCCTGTCCAGGTCGTCCACCCTGCGTGCGGCCTCGGAAGGGACCGCGCCCATCACCCGAGCCACCACCAGCAGGTTTACCACCCCTACCTTGATGAGTTAAGCCGTTGTGGCCACTAGCCAGTGTCAGGGCGTCACGAGAACCCCAGTAAGAAACAGAGGTTTGCATTGGATCAGGCTGAAAGTCTTCCGCATCAGGAGAGCGGCGATCCCGACTTTGCGCATTTGGATTGCGGCCCTTGTCTTGCGGTTGCGGCATTTTTAACCCAGCAGACTTCATTAAGTTATAGATGCCACCCGCCTCAATTTCTTCCCATTTACCCCGTCTTAAGCGAGGGGGTAATAAGAAAATGCCATAACGAGTGCGGATTAAGCGCGATACCGTATGTCCAACTGCTTCAAACATGCGACGTACTTCGCGATTACGTCCTTCTGTCAAAGCAACGTGATACCAACGGTTGGCACCATCACCACCACCCATCGCCAAGCGTAAGAACTTGGCTTGGCCGTCATCAAGAGTAATGCCGCTTTTTAATTGGGCCATATTTTCTTGACTCAACTCGCCCAAAATACGGACTGCGTATTCACGCTCGACGCCGTAACGGGGATGCATTAAGCGATTGGCTAATTCACCAGAAGTAGTAAATAGTAATAGGCCTTCAGTATTAAAGTCTAAGCGCCCAACTGCAATCCAGCGACCTTGTCGTGGCTTTGGTAAACGATCAAATACTGTCGGACGACCTTCTGGGTCAGACTGACTCACGATCTCACCAGCAGGCTTGTGATACATGATCACACGTGGGGGCTTAGTCTGAATCTTGCGATGAACTTGCTTGCCATTAATGCGCACTTGATCGGTTGGTCCTATACGCTGACCAATGTGTGCAGGCAAACCGTTGACTGATACGCGACCTTGAATAATTAGGTCTTCCATATCACGGCGCGAACCCATGCCAACATCAGCCAAGACCTTATGTAGTTTGACGGTGTCTTCATCATCTGCATCATCATCTAAGCCATCTAAATCAGACCAGACTTCATCACGCAAGCTCAGCGGTAAATCATCAACGTTTGCAAATTGCAAACTGCTCATCTCATCTTCGCTAGGCACATCAGCATCGTCGTCATGACGAACGCGTTGGGCACGACGCTCAGCGCCGGTTTGATGAGAAATCTCATTGACATCTACGCCATCTGGATTTTTTAACGCTTCTGGCTCAGGAGCATCTAAGGCTGCATCAAACTCACCCGATACAACCGAAGCAAAGAGTGCTTCAATCTCGGCGGGATTGGGGGCTAATTTTGCACCGCCCCCATCACGAGGTCCATTGGCATCACCACCCTCCCTGCGAGGCCGATCCTTATTGAAAGGACGTTTTTTATTAAATGGATGCTTGCTGGCACCAGGACCTTGACGGCGTGGGCGGCGTTGTCCACCCTCACGACCTTCGGTCTTTACACCATCAGCATTTGGAGAGTTGTCCGAAGCAGGAGCTATCGGGGTTGAATCGTTTTCGTTAGAGCTTGTCATTAATAATTATTTTGGTTCATCCGATTGGTCGGACTGTGGGATTACTTCTTCGCTTGTCTCGTTTGATACTTCATCAATATTGGCTTCAATCACATCTTGCTCATCTATCTGAAGAACCTCTTCTGTAATGACAACCGTCTCAACCGTTGCAGATGGATCAAATTCCATCACTGCTTGACCTAAGTGCTCAGCCGCAGTCATCGGCGCAGCATCCTCAAGCATTGGTAGGCTTTGTAAATTTGTCAGACTTAGATCATCTAAAAATTGTTTAGTGGTCGCATATAAACCAGGGCGGCCAATTGTTTCTTTATGGCCAATTACCTCAACCCAACCCCGATCTTCAAGCTGCTTCATCACATTGCTACTCACAGCAACACCACGAATTTCCTCAATCTCACCACGCGTTACTGGTTGACGATAGGCAATAATTGCCAATGTCTCCATCACAGCACGAGAATACTTGGGCGGCTTTTCAGGAGTTAGGCGATCAAGATATTCGCGCATGGATAAACGACTCTGAAAGCGCCAACCGGTGGCAATATGCACCAGCTCCATGCCTTTATCTTCCCAAGCTTTTTGCAGTTCTACAAGAGCATCATTAATCTCACTGGTTTCCACATCCTCAGCAAATAAGCGAGTGAGGTCAGCAACAGTAAGTGGCTCTTGTGCGCACAAGAGAGCTGTTTCAATGACGCGTTTGTTGTGATCGTCCATAAAATTCGGGCTATCAGGTAGCAACCTGATGAGACTTTAAAAATGTATTTAGTAATGGGTTGGTGGTGTTCTTTTAGCTACTACGGGCAATTAACCTCAAAAAACGAGTCTTGAGAGAGCTACCCGCGCTGAAACGAAGTTCTTTTCGTTCACCGTGAACCCATTATAAGGGAGGCTCAATACAATAGCCACATGCATGAAAATTTTGCCCAAATTCCTTCGCAGTCGTCAGAGGCAGAAGGAAGACGTCATTTTCTTGGCTTGAGCCTTGGTTTTGGGGCTTTTGCCATCACCGGGTGCTCCATCACCCCTAAGCAAAAGCCAGTCCTGGGGCTGGCACTTGGCGCAGGCGCCGCCAGAGGGTTTGCTCATGTCGGGGTTATTAAAGCTTTAGAGGCACAAGGTATTAGGCCCGACATTATTGTGGGTAGTAGTGCGGGCAGTGTCATTGCCGCACTTGTTGCCTCGGGCGCTACCGGCAATGAGCTCAATCGCCTTGCTTTGAACCTAGATGAGGCCACCATAGCGGATTGGGATCTCCCCTTTTCCGGGCGATTCGGAGGACTCATTAAAGGTGATGCCCTGCAAAACATGATTAATCGCGAAGTACAAAATCGAGCTATCGAGCAGATGCGTATTCCTTTGGGAATTGTGGCCACCGAGCTCCAGTCGGGCAAAGGGGTGTTGTTTCGCTCAGGCAATACCGGGCTAGCAGTTCGCGCCTCCTGTAGCGTTCCCGGCGTCTTTCAACCCGCAGTCATTAGCGGTAAGGATTATGTTGACGGTGGCCTCGTTGCTCCAGTGCCCGCAAGTTATGCGAGACAAATGGGGGCAACAATCGTGATTGCCGTGAATATCTCCTCTGAACCTCTTCACCAAGATGCTAGCGGTACCTTTGGGGTGATGCAACAAACCATCTCCATCATGCAACGCAGTATCAATCAATATGAACTGAAAAGCGCTGACATCGTGATTACGCCCCACCTCAAGCAAATGGGTGGAAGCGACTTTAGATCCAGAAACGCCGCCATCTTGGCAGGGGAAGTGGCGACGCAAGAACAAATGCTCATTATTAAAGAGATGCTAAAGGCCAAAAACGATTAGCAACTCCAATAAGGCTTAGGTACTACCCCACCATCTTTAGCGTGAACAATTCTTGAAATAGATATAAGAATATCAACAAGATTTAGTGCAACTACCAATAATATTCCAGCGGTTGGGGTTGGGCGTCTAGGTACCTCGATCCGCTTAGCGGGAAGCTTTTGAGACTGCAGCGCTCTAGAGGAGTTGCGCTTTACGCTTTAACTTATTAACTTCATTGAGAAGTTCTTGGCGCTCACTGCGATCTAAGCCATCACTATAGAGGCGTCGCGCACCATCAAAGCGCTTATCCCAATAGAGACTATTGAGATCATCCACACGCACATTCGCACCCTTGGATGGCGAATGAATAAATTTGTTATCGCCAACGTAGATCCCTACATGAGAAAACGTTAGGCGCATCGTATTAAAAAATACCAAATCACCAGGCTGCAAATCATCACGCTGCACTGGCTTACCAACTTGGCTCATTTGAGTTGACTTGCGAGGCAATAAGAAGCCCAACTTATCTTTAAAAACATAGCCGACAAAACTACTGCCATCCAAACCCGACTGCGGTAATTCCATATCCCAGCGGTAACGCACTCCAATCACTTCCATGGAGCGATTTATTAACTCATCAGATTTGACTGTTACCGAATCAGCTAAACGGTCAGACACCCGAAAAAAATAAGACTTGCCTGCTTGAAACATACTTTGTTTTGCAGCATTTTTACTGGGTTCATCAACATTCTCGATCGGAGCTTCTTTTGCCTGATCCGATGAAGCATCGGCAGCCACGGCCGGCTGCACAAACAAAGCTAGCGCTACAAGAAACGCATAAGGCGAGCACTTGAGAGATGGCTGAAAGAGCTTGTTTTGAAGTGACATCAGTTCATTCTATCAAAGAAGTGGGATTTCAACAAACCCTAGCTCAATGGCTAACTTATTGTTTTCAATCAATTTATTACGATTATTGGGCATGCATGCACCAAAAAAGCTCATGACGCAGAATCCTTGGATAGCCTTAAGTCAATTCTGCGGCCGTAAACAGTTCTTTTGTATAAGTCTGACGAGGGTGCTTGATGAGGGTTTCGGTATCGCCAAATTCAACTACCCGCCCTTGCTTGAGAACCATGATCTCGTGCGACATAGCCCGAATAACAGCCAAATCATGACTAATCATCAAATAAGCGAGGTTATATTTCTTTTGTAGCTCAGTAAGTAAGGCGAGCACCTGCTTTTGAATCGATACATCCAGTGCCGAAGTCGGTTCATCCAATACCAAAATCTGAGGTTTTAGAATTAAAGCTCGCGCAATTGCGATGCGCTGTCTTTGCCCACCAGAGAACTCATGGGGATAGCGCGTTAATGCTGAGCGATCAATACCCACCTCACGCAAAATATCTAAGACACGCGATTCCCGTTCGGCAGCAGACAAATTGGGGAAATGAATATCAAGACCTTCAGAAATAATTTGCATGACATTCATGCGCGGGGATAGAGATCCAAAAGGGTCCTGAAAGATCACCTGCAGGCTTGAACGCATAGCGCGTCGCTCTACTGGTTTGAGCGCCTGCCAGTCATGACCCAATACATCTACTTCACCCGTAATCTGCGCAGCAGAATCTCCAAGCAAACCAAGCACTGCCATACCCAAGGTCGTTTTACCGGAACCCGATTCGCCAATCACGCCAATGGTTTGTCCTTGCTTTAACTCAAAACCGACTTTACGGAGCACTTGATGGCGAGGTGGTTTTTTAAACCACGCAGCAGACTCTGTTCCCGGGTAGGAAACCGATAGGTTTTCTGTCTTCAGCAAGACTGGGGCTAAAGGCATCACTGGCGCTAAATTGCGCACTGGCTCACTGTTGACTAAAGACTTTGTGTAGGGGTCAGTAGGATGACTGAAGACCTGCTTCGTAGATCCCACCTCCATGAGCTTGCCTTGATTGAGCACAGCAACGCGCTGGGCAAAATGCTTCACTAAATTCAGATCGTGCGTAATCAAAAGAATCGCCATACCGCCATGATCTTTTGACTCCTCTTGCAGCTCTTTGAGTAAATCCAAAATCTGCAAACGCAAGCTGACATCCAGTGCCGTAGTGGGTTCATCTGCAATGAGTAGTCTAGGTTTACAGGCCAATGCCATTGCAATCATGGCACGTTGGCGTTGCCCGCCAGAAAGTTGATGTGGATAAGAATGAAAGCGTTTCTCTGGTTCAGGGATTCCCGTCTTTTGCAGCAAATCAATGGCAGCAGACATGCAATCTGCTTTAGAAATCAAGGGCTGATAAACCTGCACAGCCTCAACAATTTGATTGCCCACAGTAAAGAGTGGATTTAAAGCAGTCATCGGCTCCTGAAAAACCATCGCAATTTCGCGCCCGCGGATCTGCCGAATGTCTGATATGGGTAAGGACAATAAATCCACTGGTGGTTGAGCGCCCTGCTGACCGTTCCATAAAATACGGCCAGAAACTTTAGCACCTTCAGGCTCAAGACGAAGGGGCGCTAAAGCAGTCAGCGTCTTGCCTGAACCAGATTCACCAACCAAGGCAACGCGCTCACCAATGCCAATTTCTAAATCGAGATGGTTAACGGCAAATTTCTCGCGCCGTCCCGCGCCAAAAGAAATCGAAAAATCTTCATAGCGCAACAAAGGTGCATTTAATGCAGAGGGTTTGACTGTACTCATGCGCGCCCCCTATTGACCACACCAGACTTGCGAGAATCAAAAGCGTCTCGCAAAGCCTCACCCATAAAGGTGAGTAATAGCAAGGTTGACACTAACACCACGAATGTTGATAAAGAAATCCACCAGGCATCCAAATTACTTTTACCCTGCGACAAAAGCTCACCAAGACTAGGTGTTCCGGGTGGCACCCCTAAGCCCAAGAAATCCAAACTCGTCAAGGACAAAATAGCTGCGCTCATTCGAAAAGGCAGAAAAGTAATTACGGGAGTCAAGCTGTTAGGAAGAATATGTCGCCACATAATTTGTAAATTGGTTAAACCTAATGCTCTGGCAGCACGGACATATTCCAAGGCGCGATTACGAAAGAATTCAGCGCGCACATAATCCGATAAACCCATCCAACCAAAAGCAGCCAACAAGATAATCAGCAATGAAATACTGGGATTAAAAATGGAAGCGAAAATAATCAGTAGATATAACTCAGGCATGGCAGACCAAATTTCAATTACGCGCTGCGAAATCAGATCAAACTTGCCGCCAAAAAATCCCATGAGAGATCCCGTAATGATTCCAACGCTAACACCGACGATGGTGAGCGCTAAGCCAAAGAGGATCGACAGACGAAAACCATAAATCAAGCGCGCCAATACATCACGCCCACGGTCATCTGTTCCTAACCAGTTCTCCAGCGAAGGCGGCGCTGGGTTCGGTACTTTAGCGAAATAATTTAGGGTCTCATAGCTATACGGGATGAGCGGGTAAATCGCCCAATTACCATTACTCGTAATGTTGTGACGAATATCGGGATCCAAAAAATCGGTTGGCGTTGCAAAGTCTCCGCCGAAGACTCTTTCAGGTTGCGACTTGATAATCGGAAAATAAAACTTCCCTTGATATCGCACCACTAAAGGTTTGTCATTGGCAATCAGCTCTGCGCACATCGAAAGACCAAACAGAACCATAAAAATCCAGAGGCTGGCATACCCCATGCGACTATTTTTAAAACGTTGCCAACGGTTCATGATCCACCCCCAGCACCAAACTGAATGCGTGGATCAATATAGACATAGCACAGGTCAGAAATAAGCTTGGTGAATAAGCCAATCAGGGTAAAGAGATAGAGCGTACCAAAGACAACCGGGTAATCACGCCGCATGACTGACTCATAGGACAGTAAACCAAGGCCATCGAGAGAAAACAAAGTTTCAATCAATAGCGAACCTGTGAAGAATGCCCCAATAAATGCTGCGGGGAAACCCGTCACTAAAGGCAGTAGCGCATTGCGAAATACATGCTTCCACAGCACTTGTTTTTCAGTGAGTCCTTTTGCTCTAGCAGTTAAAACATATTGCTTACGAATTTCCTCTAAAAAGGAATTCTTAGTGAGCATCGTCACTACTGCAAAACTTCCTAATGCTGAGGCAGTAATCGGCAATACCAAATGCCATAAATAATCCATTACCTTACCCATCATGCTCAGCTCACTCCAGTTATCAGAAGTTAAACCGCGCAAAGGAAAGATTTGTAAAAAACTACCGCCACCGAAAATGACTAAGAGCAGTACACCCAATACAAATCCAGGAATGGCATAACCAACCAAAATCATCGTGCTGGTGACAGCATCAAATCGTGAGCCATCCCGCACCGCCTTAGCAATTCCTAAGGGAATCGACACCAAGTACGTTAAGAAGAAAGTCCACAGTCCAATACTGATCGAGACTGGTAGCTTAGAGACCACTAACTGCCAGACGCTTTGATGTTGGTAGTAGCTTTGCCCTAAATCAAATTGCGCAAACCGTTTGAGCATCATGAAATAACGCTCGAGTGGCGGCTTATCAAAACCATAGAGCGCTTTAACTTCAGCCAAGCGCTCTGCATCCACCCCCTGCCTGCCACGATAATTACTGCCGCCCCCGGAAGATTCCGCGCCACTAACAGCAGCATCACCCTTGCCTTTTAGTTCCAGCATTAACTGCTCAACTGGACCTCCAGGGACAAACTGCACCACTGCAAAAGTGAGCGTTAGAACACCTAACAAGGTAGGAATCATCAAGAGAATGCGCTTGAGAATGTATGACCACATTTGACCCTGCATTAGCGCGCCCCCTCTTTCCACCAATTGAGCAGGATCCAAGATTCAGCGGTGTAATACAAAGGTGGTTCTGGATAGCGCATCTCTTTACGATACGCGATTCTGTGAGTGGGGTTGTACCACTGTGGAACAACGTAGTAACTATTCCAAAGGACTCGGTCTAAAGCTCTGGTTGCAGCTTGCAACTCTTGACGTGTCTGGGCTTTGACAACTGCATCGACCAAGGCATCTACTACCGGGGATTGAACACCAATCACATTATCCGAACCCTTCTCTTTAGCCGCCTGACTACCAAAGCGATCCCATAATTCATTTCCGGGGCTTTGAGAGTCCGGGAAGCGAATCGTCGTCATATCAAAATCATATTCATCCATACGCTTTTGATGTAAAGCGAAGTCGCTGGTGCGAATATCTACTTGGATACCCAGCTTTTCCAAGTTGCGTACATAAGAAGAAATCACTCTTAAGAAAAATGGGCCATCTTCAACCATCTCAAAACGAAATGGCTCGCCCCGCATATTGCGCAAAGCACCATCACGATATTGCCATCCCGCCTGAGCTAGCAAGTCACGTGCTTTACGTAGGTTCTGCCGCAAGCTATCCGGTGGCGCAGTAGAAGGTGCAGGAGGCATTGGACTAAAGACTGCATCTGGTACCCATTTGGGATACTGCGCTTTAAGCGGTTTAAGTAATTTCAACTCAGCCTCAGTTGGCTTGCGCGGTCCATCAAAATTGGCACTTAAATCACTGTTCGTAAAGTAGCTATTAATTCGGCTGTACTGATCAAAAAATAATTGTCGGTTAAGCCATTCAAAATCCAGTGCATATCCTAGTGCCTGACGAACTCGTGGATCTTGGAAGATCGGTCTGCGTACGTTCATGGCAAAACCCTGCATGCCAGCGCCGTTGTGATTTAAGAAAGCCTTTTTCTCTAAGGTGCCATCATTAAAGCGAGGCCCTACATAACTTTTTGCCCAGTTCTTGGCGCGATACTCCACCAGGGCATCAAACTCGCCCGCCTTAAATGCCTCTAGACGGACAGCATCGTCGCTATAAAGTTTGTAAACCACGCGATCAAAATTAAAGAAGCCAACGCGCACGTTCAAGGTTTTGCCACCTTGATCAGCCCAGTAATTGGGATTACGCTTAAAGATCATGGTCTTGCCAGCCTTATAAGACTCAATCATATAAGGACCGCTCGCCAATGGCGCTTCAAAAGTTAATTTATCGAAGGGTGTGATGCTGCCATCCGGTTTTTTACCCCAATGGCGCGAGAAGATTGGCAAGGTCGCCACCATTACCGGCAGCTCTGGATTGCTATTCTTAAAGTCAAAGCGAATCACTCGATCGGAGACAGCGACTGCTTGCTTCACATCAGCATAGACAGTCTTAAATTGCGGGTTCGCCAAAGAACTCATCAAAGTATCAAAGCTATGCTTAACGTCGCTAGCCAAAATAGCGCTACCGTCAGAAAACTTCGCTTCAGGGCGAATCCGAAACACGACCGACATCTTATCGGGAGCCACTGAAATATCCTCAGCGATCAGTCCGTAGGCACTTGAAACTTCATCCGCGCTGCCAACCGCTAAAGACTCAAACATCAGTTGTGCGACTCCAGGGGCAGCTACACCACGTAAAGTGAATGGATTGAATTTGTCAAAACTGGTACGGCGGTCTGGATTAGGGAGCGTAATGGTGCCTCCCCGCGGTGCATCGGGATTCACATAGTCAAAATGACTAAAGCCATCCGCATATTTGGGCTTCCCATACTGCGCAATGCCCTGAGCACCTTGTACAGAATGGCCCAAAAGCCCAGTCAGAAGGGCTAAACAGCAAAAGCGAGTGATATTGCGGATGGGTGGTTGCATGAACATATATGCAACAATTGTAGATAGCAAACTACATTTGAAGCAAAGGACACATCATGGGCTTTCTCGCTGGCAAAAAAATTCTGATTACCGGCTTACTTTCTAACCGCTCAATTGCCTATGGAATAGCCAAGGCCTGCCACCGCGAAGGGGCTGAATTGGCCTTTACCTACGTAGGTGAGCGCTTTAAAGGTCGAATTGTTGATTTTGCAAAAGAATTTAATACGGAACTGATTTTTGACTGCGATGTGGGTAGCGATGAGCAAATATCTGCTCTTTTTCAAGATTTAGCCAAGTCTTGGCCCCAGTTTGACGGATTTGTTCATGCCATTGGATTTGCCCCACGTGAGGCGATTGCCGGTGACTTCCTGGAAGGCCTCTCACGGGAAGGCTTCAAGATTGCACACGATATTTCTGCTTACAGCTTCCCTGCTATGGCCAAAGAAGCATTACCCATGTTGCGTGATAAATCTTCATTGCTAACCTTGACTTATTTGGGCTCCATGAAGAATGTCCCAAACTACAACACCATGGGTCTCGCTAAAGCTTCTCTAGAAGCATCTGTTCGCTACCTCGCTGGTTCGGTTGGACCTAAAGGTATTCGCGCCAACGGCATCTCTGCTGGCCCGATCAAAACACTTGCTGCTTCGGGCATCAAAGGGTTTGGCAAAATTTTAGAAGCAGTAGAACAAACTGCCCCACTGCGTCGTAATGTGACCATTGATGATGTAGGCAATACAGCCGCCTTCTTGCTATCTGACTTAGCAAACGGTATCACTGCAGAAATCATTTATGTTGACAATGGCTTTAGTCAAGTCGTTGGTGGAATGGAAGAAGCTTGAATATCCCATTAAGTGAGGCCTTGAAGTTTTGGGCCAAACTGGGGTTTATTAGCTTTGGTGGGCCCGCAGGACAAATCGCGGTTCTCCACCAAGAGCTAGTTGAAAAGCGTCGCTGGATTTCTGAGCGACGCTTTTTACATGCGCTGAACTACTGCATGCTGCTGCCCGGTCCTGAAGCGCAGCAACTCGTTACCTATATTGGTTGGTTAATGCACCGCACCTGGGGTGGCATTTTGGCTGGCGCACTTTTTGTACTGCCCTCACTCTTTATTTTGATCGGTCTTTCTTGGGTTTACCTTGCCTATGGACAAGTACCCTGGATTGCAGCGATTTTTTTTGGCATCAAACCTGCGGTCACCGCCATTGTTTTGCATGCGGCTGTTCGCATTGGTAAGCGCACCTTGCATAACCAAGTACTGCGCATCATTGCACTGTGTTCTTTTTTGGCTATCTTTGTTTTAAACCTTGCCTTTCCACTCATCGTTCTTTGTGCGGCACTGATTGGTATGTGGGGTGGCAAGCGCTACCCCCAATGTTTTCAACAATCTACCGCTCACAGCGAAAAGTCTGGATCAGATCAGGGTCCAGCAATGATTGATGACCATACGCCCACTCCAGAACACGCCAGATTTTCACGTAAAAGAATGATTCGCCATAGCGCGACCGTGCTCACTTTATGGATCATCCCCTTCGCAGCGCTTGTCATCCTATTTGGCTGGAAGACTTTATATCCACAAATTGCCTGGTTCTTTACCAAGGCGGCTTTTTTGACCTTCGGCGGCGCCTATGCAGTTCTGCCATATGTTTACCAGGGCGCTGTTGATCAATTTCATTGGCTTAGCGCTGGTCAAATGATGGATGGTCTCGCCTTAGGTGAAACTACCCCAGGCCCGCTGATTATGGTGGTGGCCTTTGTTGGTTATCTAGCAGGGCATATTCAACACCTCATTGGCAATAGCAACCCTTTTTGGTTTGGTGCGCTAGGCGCCTGTATTGCGACTTGGTTTACCTTTCTACCCTCCTTCTTTCTCGTTCTCGTTGGCGGCCCCATCATTGAATCAACCCATGGGAAGTTGAGTTTTACTGCGCCCTTGACCGCGATCTCTGCAGCGGTTGTGGGTGTCATTGCCAACCTCGGTCTATTTTTCGCTTATCACGTCTTTTTTCCGCATGGATTGGGGGGCTCAATATCTTGGCTTTCCATCGTGATCTGCGGATTTGCCGCGCTGGCACTCTTTCGCTTTCAAAAAGGTGTGCTCTCGGTTTTAGCAGGCTCAGCACTAGCTGGACTACTGGCTTACCTGGCTAGTAGTTTATTGATCTAATAGACCATTCTTTTAGCTCGACATTGGCATAATGGAAGTTATGCGAATCGAACCTCAAACCATCACTCAACTTCAAGAATGGCTTGGTAAAACCGAGGCCTTTGAAGACACTGTTACCAGCGCTCCTGTTAGAGCGTTATCGGCGACTTTAGATCGAGTCGATCCAGAGCCTAAGAAAGGGAGCTTTTTGCCTGAGCTTTGGCACTGGTTATATTTTTTGCCTCATGCTCGTCAATCTGAAATTGGTCCAGATGGTCACCCAAAGCGTGGTGGTTTCTTACCGCCCGTGCCGCTTCCCCGTCGGATGTGGGCTGGAAGTCGCGTCAATTGGCTTGCACCCTTAGCGGTTGGCGATGAGATTAAACGGGTTTCCAAAATTGAATCTGTAACGCATAAATCAGGTAGAACAGGTGACTTAATTTTTGTTTTGGTTAAACATGAAATCTCCAATCAAAATGGCTTAGCCTTAATTGAAGAGCATGACATCGTGTATCGCGATGCGCCAGGGCCTGACGATAAGCCCGTTGCGCCCACTGCCGCACCCACCGACGCCCAATGGAGCAAAACCATCAATCCAGATGATGTTTTACTGTTTCGTTATTCAGCTTTGACATTCAATGGTCATCGCATTCATTACGATCGTAAATACGTCACTGAAGTAGAGGGTTATCCAGGTTTAATCGTGCATGGCCCACTGATTGCGACTCTCTTGGTTGACTTGGTGCGTCAAAGTATTCCCGGTTGCACCTTAAAGAGTTTTGAGTTTCGGGCTATCAGACCCACCTTCGACATTAATCCATTCAAAGTCAGCGCAAAGCCTGATCTCGAAAAAGATCCTTCCGGAAAAACGATTGCCATTTGGGCTCAAGATCATGAAGGCTGGCTCACCATGCAAGCAACGGCAGTTTTAAATTAAGCGCGCCCCTTTATGACACACCCCTCTCAAGAATTAGCGAACTTTGCCTCACAGCTGAGCATTAGTGACGTACCCAAAGAAGTCATTGATCGTAGTGAAGATTTATTGGTCGACTGGTTTGGCTCAGCCATTGCAGGCAAGGGCTCACGCCCCGTTGAGATCATGACTCAATTTGCACAGAGCATGGGGGGCTTTAATGCAGCCAATCCTGGCTCTGCAGAAATTCTGATTACACGCACTAGTTCAAGTCCATTTTTAGCAGCATTGGCCAATGCTGCAGCATCTCACGTTGCTGAACAAGATGATGTTCATAACGGTTCTGTTTTTCATCCTGCAACCATTGTTTTTCCCGCCACCCTTGCTACTGCACAAAGTATTGGTGCCTCCGGTGAGGATTTACTCTTGGCATCAATCGTGGGTTATGAAGTGGGTATTCGGGTAGGTGAATTTTTAGGTCGCTCACACTACAAAACATTTCACACCACTGGCACTGCAGGAACATTGGCCGCTGCAGCTGCAGTAGGTCGCCTACTCAAACTAAGCCCTACGCAGATGTTGCATGCCTTTGGTTCTGCTGGTACCCAGTCTGCTGGCCTTTGGGAATTCTTACGCGATGCTGCAGATTCAAAGCAACTTCACACTGCACACGCCTCCTCAACTGGCCTAATGTCTGCGTATATTGCCCAAGCAGGATTTACAGGCGCCCAGCATATTCTGGAAGGTAAGCAAGGTTTGGCTGCCGGGATGTCTAGCGATGCTGATCTCAGTAAGTTGACTGACCGCTTAGGATCACGCTGGGCAACTGCAGAAACCAGTTTCAAATATCACGCCTCTTGCCGTCACACCCATCCTGCTGCCGATGCGCTTTTACAGGTAATGACTGCAAACCAATTAACACCGCAAGACATTGCCAAAGTGGAAACTTTGGTACATCAAGGCGCCATTGATGTGCTTGGGCCAGTGATTGATCCAGCAACAGTCCATCAATCGAAGTTCTCTATGGGCACAGTCTTGGCTCTCGTTGCCCACTATCAATTTGCCGGCTTACCAGAATTTGACCGACATTTTCATGATGATGCTATTTGCCATTTCAGAGATCGTGTCACGATGGTTTTAGATCCTGAAGTGGATAGCGCTTATCCACAGCGCTGGATCGGGAAAGTCAAATTGCATCTCCAGAACGGTACTATTTTGGAGGGTAGAGTTGATGAACCCAAGGGCGACCCCGGCAACACGCTGAGTAGAACAGAGATCACTGATAAAGCGATGCGCTTAGCAGCCTATAGCGGTGGAGCCACTCCAGCTGAAATGGCAACTGCTGTTGATCGTCTTTGGAATATCCGCAAGCAAAAAGTTGTTGGCAATTTGATTTCTTGAGAATGGCACTTACTAGTCCATTTTCTTTTTAGCGACCCCCCTCACCTAAAGCCCATATGAATCCACTTGATACCGCAGTCGGTTTTAGCAGTAGCTTTTTATTTGTTCCAGCCACACGCCCAGAACGCTTTATGAAAGCCCTTGATAGCGGAGCAGATGGCGTGATTATCGATTTAGAAGATGCTGTTGGTGAAGATGAAAAGGGCCAAGCACGCACCGCTATTCGTAGCGCATGGCCAAGCTTTAGTCCTGAACAAAAGAGACGTCTTGTCATTCGCTCGAATTCTCCAGGAAGTCATTTTTATGCCGCCGATTTAATTTTGGCGCAGGAACTCGATATCGGCTGCTTACTGATCCCCAAAAGTGAATCTCTTGATCAAATCAATGGTGCCGCACAGATTCTTCCTAATACGGCAATCATTCCCATGATTGAAACGGCCTTAGGCTTGCATCGTCTGGATGAGATTGCAAACTCAGAACAAGTATTACGTCTCGCCCTTGGCAACCTAGACTTGCAAGCTGATCTAGGGATGGTGTGCGATCCCCAAGAAACTGAATTGCAAACGGCGCGCTTTCGAATTGTTCTTGCATCACGTCTAGCGCAGATTGCCCCTCCAATTGATGGGGTTACCCCTTCTACTGATGACATTGAGCGCATTACCGATGATGCGCAACGAGCCAAAAGAATGGGTTTTGGCGGCAAGCTTTGCATCCACCCAAAACAGGTCGGCCTAGTCAAAGCGGCCTTTATGCCAACAGCCGAAGAGCTCTCCTGGGCCGAGCGCGTTATTGCCGCTGACAAAACATCCAAAGGCGGAGCAGTCAAACTTGATGGGCGCATGATTGATCGGCCTGTCGTTCTTTTGGCCCAAAGAACGCTAGCAATTGCTGGTAAACCCTAGGAGCTTTCATTTTTAGTAGTGGCAAAATTAGAAAGCTTTATACATAAATGGAGACTTACATGAAATTGAAGAAAACTTTGCTTGCTAGCGTAGGAACACTTTTCCTTGCTGGTGGCCTGATGTCAACACAAGCCTTAGCAGCAGATGCCCCATACCCAACGAAACCGGTTTCCTTGATCGTTCCGTTTGCAGCTGGTGGACCAACTGATACTGTGGCTCGTTTGATTGCTGTTCCAATGGGCAAGTCACTTGGACAGACTGTTGTAGTAGAAAACGTCACTGGTGCAGGCGGCACAATTGCAGCTACTAAAGTGGCTCGCGCAAAACCAGATGGCTACACATTGTTCATTTATCACATCGGTATGGCAACTGCGCCAGCCCTTTATGACAAACTCCCCTATGATCCATTAGAGAGCTTTGAATACATCGGCCAAGTTGTTGATGTGCCAATGGTGCTCTTGGGCAAAAAAGATCTACCAGCTAACAACTTTAAAGAACTTGAGGCATACATCAAAGCCAATGGCTCTAAAGTAACTATGGCTAACGCAGGTCCAGGTGCAGTATCCCAACTTTGCGGCTTGCTATTACAAAGTCGTTTAGGCGTTAAGTTGACCAATGTTCCTTACAAAGGTACCGGTCCTGCGCTGACTGATTTGCTAGGTGGTCAGGTTGATTTGCTGTGCGACCAAACTACACAAACTGTTGGATACATCAAAGCAGACAAAGTAAAAACTTATGGTGTCACTACACCAAAGCGCTTACCAAGCTTGCCTAACATTCCTACTTTAGATGAGCAAGGCTTGAAAGGCTTTGACGTTAAAGTTTGGCATGGTGTTTATGCGCCTAAAGGCACTCCTCCAGCTGTCGTTGCTAAAGTTAACGCTGCCTTGAAAGCTGCATTGCAAGATCCAGATATTAAGAAGCGTCTTGATGAATCTAGTATCGACATCGTTTCAATGGATAAAGTTTCATCACAATCCCTTAAAGCTCAGGTTGATTCAGAGCTCAATAAGTGGGGTCCATTGATCCGTAAATCAAAGATTTCTGATTAATCTCGGAACTGCTGAAATAAAAAACCCGCTGAAGTTAGCGGGTTTTTTATTTGCTCAAAATTAGCCAGCTCTAAACAAATAACCTGACTGCAATTTCTGGCGACGCCGCTGATAAAAGAAATGGATGATGGAATACAAGGCCCACAGCGCTAAAAATGGATCAAGAATGTAATCCCACAAATTAGCAGACTCATGCCAATGGAAAGACCATGCCATGATCGCCATAGACAGAACCCAAACACCTTTTACCCAACCGGCAATACCGCATATAAGAGCAAAAACTACTACTGCAATCAATAGACCCAGTGTGCCGTATCCCCACACATACGGATCAAACATCCCATAACCTAAAGCGAGAGGGTAAAAAGCGATTGCCATAACAACAATGGCTACGCTAAAAGCCAGCGGCATTTTACCATTTTGGGGTAGCAGAGTGCTCCACAATAACAACATAGTGACGATGCTCAACTCTCCCGTAACCCCCCTGACATAGGCGGACAACGGCAGCTCTAAAGACAAGCCAATGGGCCAGAAAAATAGATTGGCCAATAACAATAAAAGCGCTATGCGAATAACTAACGGAAATGAAGTCTGAGAAAAACGTTGCACTAAGTAGATCACTACCACAGCACAAGTAATCGACATTTCCACTAAAGCAATTTGTTGCAGGTATGGACTCATGGCTGTACTCCCTCCATCACTTGTTTGGCCTGCTTAAACCATTGCGCTGGAAAATAGATGTGGCGAATTCTTTTTCTATCCCAGGTGTATGCCAAATGGGCATCATCACCCTGAACTGTAATTAAATAGGGATAAGAATATTCACGGCGCTGATCGCTAGCAAGGGCCTCATCATCTTCCAAAACCTGAATCACTTGCCAATCTAAAGAGTTCGCTTTGCGCATCACCATCACTAGGCGAGAGCGCCCTACTTCAATATTATTCAGAACCATTAAGCGTGTGCCATCACTTAGGGTCAGTGAGGCCACTGCAGCATTTGGGTTCGGGATTTCAAGATCTTTAGCAATCTTCCATGTTTGCCCCGCATCTTTTGTTTCACTAACGGGGATTTGCTTCACTTGAGAACTGGGGCGGGTTTGACGAAAGAAGGCGCTTGCCTCTTGTGCGTTATCCACAAAAACTACCGGCTGAATAGCACCTCTGCCTGAACTCATGCGTCGCTTATCAATAATCTGACCATCTTGTATGCGCAGTAATTCGCCAAATCGTCCAATCCACTCGTGATAAGCAGGCAAACCCAAACGTCCATCAGAAAATTGTAAGGCTGGCGACTTCACTAAAGTGCTCAGATTAATTAGTGGTGATGCAATCAAACGTTGAGGCTTAGTCCAAGTCAGGCCTTCATCATCAGAAATCACCGAAGAAATAGAGCTACCAGCCCAGCCACCAATAGATACCGTTACAAAGAATAGTTGCATGCGGCCATCAGCCATTCTGGCGGGCACAGGGTTGCCTAATTTAGCGATATAACGCGATAAACCTTTTTCTGCACTGACACGACTCATGACTACAGTAGGCGCACTCCAGCGCGCAGCACGCGGGTCAAATACCGAAGAATTAATCACCACATCGGGAGCGCCTTCCCTGCTGCCCGCAAACCAAAATGCCCTGACCGCGCCATCTTTTAATGCAATGAGAGAAGCGGCATGCACGGATGGCGCATCGGTATCAGGCAACCAATCTGCCTGTAAATTGATTGCTAGAGGTTTTGTAGGGGTCAGCGTTTTGCTAGGCTTGAGAGAATTACTAGCCTGCGGGCTATCTACAGATTCTTCAACTGATGTGGCAATTGCAATAGGCTCAGGAGGGGTAAAGGGAGCCCAAGCTGGGCGACTATCAATGTGCAAATAACCCAATACCGCAGCGAGCAATAAAACACATAATGCAATCACACGATTCATCGGCAGGCATCCTTACCTTCTAAGGGCAATGGGAGCGCTGCCGGATTGAAAATTAAGTACTCATTCACAAAAAGATATTCTCCGATCTGACCCATGAGTATCGCCTTAATCTCCTCTTCAGAGTGTCGCGCCCGCATTTCCATTCGCTTACCCAGGATTTTGCAAGAGTCGCATAAAGTAGGCTCAAGCCCTATAGGCGACTGAACCGCCACCAACGGATAAGCACTTGTGAGCATACCTAGCTCACCCGCGTCCTTAGCCAAATAGCCATGGAGCTTTGCCCCAGGCAATAGAAGACGGTATTCCTCATCCTTGGCACGGTAGTCACAGGGTACCCATACATCTTGCGCCTTGACGGCTTGGACTGTGGACTGCTCATAACGACCTAAAGAACCCTCTAAAGGCGAGAGGCTGCTATTTAAAGCGCAATAGCATAGAAAGCATCCTGCTAAGGCGATCGTTTTGGTATGCGCCCTATAAAACAATCCTAGCAATACCAGAAGCAAGGAAGCCCCCATCAGCATCCAGTGAGCATATGAGTAATCCCATAAACCTGGCTTACCGAGAAAATCGGAGAGCTGCAAGTTTGAGCCGACCCATGTGAGAGCTGCTAGCAGTATTAACTGCAATAGGAGGGCAAATCGAAAGCCCCATAAAGGCAAACGATCCCAGTAAAGCGCAATCAATGCTGCAAAAGCAGGCATGACAGGCAGCAAGTAGCGCCCCGATCTCTGGCTAGGCAGGCTAAAAACAAGGAAGAAAGCCAAAATGAGCAGTAACAGCAAGGTCTCTTCAAATGACAGGAAGCGACGCTGGCGCCAACATTGAATTAATGCTGAAATCAAAACTAGGATAAAAAGACCCGCATTAGCCAAAGTGGTCAGGAGCAACATCCAGAGGCTATCTCCGCCACGCACCAGATCAAGCAAATAGTGAGAGCTGCGCGCATCAAACTTGCCCGCATTCTCGCCTAATACAAACTCTTTCCAGATCTCCTGTGGAAATGGATCCAAAACAAACCAAAGCGCAAAAACACCCAAAGCCAAAAGAGCAATCACAAGGACTTTATAGGCGTCTTGCACAATGAGTTTAGGAATACTCCAGTTGCGCCAGCGCCAATAAAACAAACTCAGAGCGAAGCAAGCCGGCACAACATAAGCAAAAGACTTGGCAAGTAATGCCATGCCAATCGAAAAACCAGCTAGAGCAGGAAATAAGAGCTTGGAGTTAAAAGCGGCTTTACCCCAATACAACAAAGCAAAAAACGGCAGACTTAACCAAAATACTTCGGGCGGGTCAGTCAGGAAAGGCCTGCCATAGCGATAGGTGGCAAAAAATGACAGCCAAACCAAGGCAGCCAAAAGACCAGTTTTTCTATTGGCACTAAACCGGGCAACTGCCAGAAATAAGAAAAAAGCAGTCAGTCCGGTGTACACCAGGCTTGGCCAACGTAAGGTAAATAAGGTCCAGTCACCACCCCAGGATGTGCTGGCAATGCCCTCCCAAAATACTAGTGGAGGCTTGGTATTTTTGATCCCGTCCATTTCAGACTGCAAGGGCAGCCACGCCCCAGAATCAGCCGTCATCCGGACAATATGCATATAGGGGTACTCATCCCCATTTTTAGGGGCAAAGCGGCTGTCTAAAGCATATAAGTAGGTAAAGATCCCCAGTAAGAGAATCGCTATCGCGCTACGGTAGGAAAAAGAGCCTCGCATAGTGATAGTTTATAGGTCCTCAGTAATCACCCTTAAATCCGACAGTCAAACCTCACTTATCGATATAAGCAAATCACCAAACTATCTAAGTACAAACACTTATCCACCTTTAATCTGATTAAGATACAGTCGATGGATATGTAGCACCCTAAAACAGTTGCATGCTAGATGGAGAAGATTCCTATGCGAATGAAGTACTTAAAACCGATTCTTGTGGCAAGCGCCTTTATTGGCATCAGCCAATGGAGCACAGTTTCCGTGGCGCAAAACGCAGACACCACCAAACTCTATAACCGTAGCCTAGCTGCGACCTGTGCTAACTGTCATGGCACTGATGGTAAAGGGGTTCCTGAGGGCGGTATGCCACTCATCAATAATCTTTCTAGCCAAGAGATGCTAAAAAAGCTGATGGATTACAAATCTGGTGTGCTAGAGGGAACCATCATGCCCCAGTTAGCTAAAGGCTATACAGATGAACAACTTAAAACTATTGCCAATCAACTTGGCAAAAAACAATAAGGAGGCAGCATGGATCGTCGACACTTTATAGGTCACAGCGCTGCAGCAATTGGTTTGCTCGCGGGTCTTACCGGACAAACAAGAGCAGCTAATTTACAAAAAGCAGAAATTTTAGTGATTGGTGGTGGTTATGGCGGCGCAACTGCAGCCAAGTACTTGCGCCTTTTCTCAAACAACACCGCTCGTGTGACTTTGATTGAGCCTAATCCCACATTCATCTCTTGCCCACTATCGAATCTAGTAGTTGGTGGCTCACGCAACATGGCGGAGATCACCTCCTCTTATGACAATTTGAGCAAGCGTCATGGCATTAAGATCATTAAAGACAGCGTTGTGAGCATTGACCCTACTCAAAAAACCGTCAAGCTCGCCTCTGGAAAAACATTGCCTTATGACAAAGCAGTGGTCTCTCCTGGTATTAGTTTGAATATGAATAGCATCCAAGGTCTTGCACAGGCTAATAAAGATGGCGTTACCTTGCAAGCATGGAAAGCAGGCGCAGAGACTGTTGCTCTACACAAACAAGTAGCAGCGATGCGTGAAGGCGGTACTTATGTCATCAGCATTCCAGAGGCGCCTTATCGTTGCCCTCCTGGACCTTATGAGCGTGCCTGCCAGGTTGCCAACTATCTAAAAAATAACAACCCAAAAGGTAAAGTGTTAATTTTGGATGCCAACCAAGATGTTACCTCTAAAGGTGGCTTATTTAAGAAGGTATGGGCTGAGCAATATCCTGGCATGATTGAATATATGCCTAAGCACAATGTTGTTGGTGTCGATGCCAAAACTAAGACGGTCAAACTAGAAGTGCAAGATGACGTTAAGGCCGATGTGCTCAATTTGCTACCGCAAATGTCTGCTGGTGAGATCGCCGTCAAATCTGGTTTAGCAAACTCCAATGGTCGCTGGGTTAATGTGAATTTCCTTAACTTCGAATCGACTGCACAAAAAGATATTCACGTGCTTGGCGACTCGATTCAGATTGCCCCAACGATGCCAAAGTCTGGACATATGGCTAATCAGCACGCTAAGGTTGCTGCAGCGGCTATCGTGGCTGAACTCAGTGGTTGGGAGGTCAATCCAAACCCAGTGGTAACTAACACCTGCTATAGCTTTGTGAACAGCAGAGATGTGGTTCACGTGGCTAGTGTGCATCAATATGATGCTGAGAAGAAAACCTTCCTACCTGTTAAAGGGGCTGGTGGTTTATCTCCTGGACCAACAGCACTGGAAGGTGTTTACGCTTGGGGCTGGGCTCACAATATCTGGGCTGATAGTCTGGGCTAAGCTCAAGGGAGCATTGCAATTAAAAAAGAGGCCGAGGCCTCTTTTTTAATGTCTACTGCGTCTTGCCGATAGCAGAGATACGCTTACGCCTCTGCTTGCTAATGATCAGGAACACAATAGCCACTACCGGGGCTGCGATGGCCGCGATGATTTCAGGGTGAATCGCCAACCCAGCCTCTTTTCCACCTTTAGCAATATAGGCTAACAAGCTCACTGCATAGTAGGTCAATACCAGCACCGATAAGCTTTCCACAGTCTCTTGCAAACGCAATTGCAAACGCGCTCGTTGATCCATGCTGGCAAGCAATTTTTGAGTCTGCTCCTCATTCACAAACTCAATTCGGGTTCGCAAAGTTTGGGTAGTTCTGGAGATTCGATCGGATAACTCTTTGAGTCTGCGCTGCGTCCAAATACAGGTCCCCATCGCCGGCTGGAAACGTCGATCCATAAATTCAGAGAGGGATTGCACTCCGGGTATTGGCGACTCTGCAAGCTCAAATAGATTCTTATTGAGTAGTTGGCTATAAGCTTCAGAGGCGGTAAAGCGCAAACCATATTCAGAGATCCACTGCTCAGCACGGGATGCCAAATGGGATAACTCGCCGAGGAACTTACCATCTTTCTCCGTATGAATACCTGGCTCAGCCTGCAATTGAGAAATATCTTTAGATAAATCCGCTAACTCTGATTCAGCGGCTCGCAAAGGCATTGATAGGCTCTTAGCAACTGGAAAAGCAATCATGGCCGACATGCGATACGTCTCCGCCTCAGCAAGCGCCCGAGCAACTCGCCCTGCCTGCCTGGAACCCAAAATATCATGGGGAATAAAGTAAGAAATATAGCCATCTTGATCAAGACGCAAATCAGTCCATAGCTGAGCTTTTTTACTAGCTAAGATATAGCTCCCCAAAACCGTATTGCCGTTAAAGATCGCTGAGACCTCTTGTGCCTCACCAAATAATGGGCGATGCTCAAATACAAGATCTAAGGCAGAGATTCTCTCACCGCCGGCCTCAGAAATAATGGGGCAATTTAACTTCCGAAATAAATCATCTAAGCTAGCTTCGAGGGCTAGCCTGGATTCAAGCAAAGGGCCAGTAATTTTGACTGGGTTACGGGTTATAGCGGCAATTGTTGCGAACTCGCCATGAAGCTCCCATTTAATCAAGACTCGCTCTGGTTCTGGCGCCAGAGTGAGGATCTTGAAAGAATGGTCTTTTTCAGTATCGTTTGCAACACCCAAAGCGCGACTCAGACTCTCAATCCACTGAATTTGAGATTGACGAGAGCGTGCATCCAGCAAAAAAGATTGGGACAGTACCCGTTCATTTGGCCATAGTGCAATAGGAGGTCGTGCGTGCACTTCTTCATGCAACTGCATTCTCATCGGGTGATCGTAAGGTCTCATAGGCTTGTTTACCGGCTTAAGTTCAATCTTGTCTAAATACTACTCTCATCGTCTTGAAGTCGGTAAGGCTGAACCCCCCGATTAAGACAATTACGTACGTAATCAATACTAGTTCTCAAAGCGTAATAATCCCCAGACATACTCTTAGGAACCGCTAGCTTGAGTGCCTCATACTCCAGCAAATCTAATTTTTTAAGATATTCATTCTTTGCGCTTGGCAAGAAATTCTCAGTGAGCTCTTGCTCATAAGTCTTGAGATTCCCATATAACTTATTCAGTTTCCGGCGCATACGCTTATTACGATATCCCGGTAGACTAATCAGCGCTGGGTAAGCAATCGCACAGAAAGGTAACAATACAAAAACTAAGCGATTAATGAGCTCTGCTAACCAAAATGGAAAAAATGTCATTAACCATGGAGAGCCATTCTTCTCATAGTGCACGGCAACGGAGCTTTCCGGAAAATGAGAGACCCCAAAGAAAGGAAATTCTCCACGCTTTGCAAAAAAATTCGCCTTCCCATTGATCGCATGTGATGCCTCTAAAAATAAGAACTGAAGTGCAGGATGCATGCGATCATCAATTAACAGGTTAGTCGTCGTTGATATCAACTGTATTTCAGCATCTGGGTTATTTCTAGACAAACTAAACCCGCCAATAGGCACCTGCAATATATGCAGATATGGCAAAAGATGGGTATAAGCTTGAGCCCGCTCAAATCCAGCCAAATGAATCGCAGGGTCATTGAGTAAAGCCTGAACATTTTCAGATTGGTATCCATCAACCAAAAAGGCACCATCAATTTCACCTTTTTTGAGAGCGCTTACCGCCTCATGATTGGGTAGATATAGGAAATGAGCCTCTTTCTGCAATCCAGAAACATCCAATATCCGCATGGCTTGAGAATGCGTACCGCTACCAACAGCCCCAACTGAAACTTTACCCTTGAGGAAATGTTTCATTTGCCCGTTGGCTTCTCTAAAGTTGGTCGGTTTAATCTCTGGCCCGCGATAAAAAAACCAGACTGGCTCGTAATCTACCGCGCCCAGTGATTCAATACCTTCAATGCCGCCTGGGTTAAATGTACCCGCCTGAACAAAGGCAGCTTGCAATGGGTCTTTACGATCGGCTAGACGTTTAAGATTTTCTTGAGCGCCCTTGGTTTTAACCAGCTCTAACTTTATTCCCCTCTTCTCAAAAAAATCTACATACTTTTTAGCCATTAACTCATATGAACCGCCCTCAGTTCCGGTGGCCATTAATACATGCCTTGGAGGTGGCGGATCAGCATAGAGCCAGATGCCTGCCAATATGATCAAGAGTGCCAATAGAATAGGCCATGCTTCTTTCAGAAACTGGATAAAGTCCACCCACTTTTCTTGGGCAGCTTCAGCAAAACCAAAGGCAGATTCTTTAATGTCTTGTTTGATACTTCCCATGGAAGGCCAATCAGCAAATATGTCAAAAGCTAATGATAATGTGCTTATCTAGTTTCAGAAAAGAACCTCTTTTATGATGACACTCCGAAAAGCCCAAGACCGCGGTTATGCTGATCATGGCTGGCTTAAAAGCTTCCACTCCTTCTCCTTCGCGGGTTATCACGACCCCCAATTCATGGGCTGGGGGAATTTGCGGGTGATAAACGAAGACCGGGTGGCAGCGGGAATGGGCTTTGGCAAGCACAGCCACCGCAACATGGAAATAATCAGCTACGTACTTTCAGGCGAGTTAGCTCACGAGGATAGCCTGGGCAACATTAAAGGTATACCACCGGGTGATATACAGCGCATGAGTGCAGGAGCTGGGGTTACCCACAGCGAATTTAATCACGCCAAAGATCATGCTACCCACTTCTTACAAATCTGGATTGAGCCCAATGTCTTAGAGATTGCGCCAAGCTATGAGCAAAAATCCATAACCGAAAGTGACAAGCGGGGCAAGCTTTGCTTGCTAGCTTCATCCGAAGGTGGTGGCAATGCAGTAAAAATCCATGCTGATGCCAAAATGTATGGCGGGCTTTTTCATGGAAATGAATCCTCTCATTTAGAGCTAGATCCTCGTCGCAAGGCCTATGCTCATCTTGTCAAAGGTGAGATCAATATCAATGGGGCAGTCCTTCGCGCTGGTGATGCCCTCCTGATTGAGGATGAGAAACTGTTACAAATATCTCAAGGGAAAAATGCTGAGTTATTAGTGTTTGATCTCACTAGCTCTTAAGAAAATATCCTTAATACAAAATGAATACGCCCAATGGAAAATACATGAATCAATATATTGGCATTATTGGTACAGGAACCATGGCCGCTGGAATAGCAGCTGGGTTTATATCTCATGGCATGCCTGTAGCGATTCTAGGCAGAAGCAAAGAAAAATCTGATTCCTGCCTCAAAAAAGCGATTGCACTGGCTATCAACATTGGATTGCACAGCGAGAAAACATCACAGGATCTGGCAAGTATTGAAGCGGCACAAGTCAGCGCAGTATTGAATGAATGGGATAACTGGGCTCAATGCTCGTACATTATTGAAACTGTCTCTGAGAATCTAGCGCTTAAGCAAGAAATCTTTAGCTATCTTGATGAAAAAGTTCCCGAGGGTATTCCGATTGGAAGCAATAGCTCTGGTTTTCCTATTAGCAAAATTGCCGCAGGTCTGAAGACAGCCAAGCGCATGATGGGTGCGCATTACTTCATGCCTGCCCAAGTGGTTCCCTTGGTAGAAATCGTACTCGGCGCAAAAACAGATCCCGCCATTGCTGAACAAGTTTGCCAACTCTATCGAGATATCAATAAGAAACCAGTCTTGGTTAAAAAAGATATTCCTGGATTTTTGGCCAACCGTATTCAGCATGCCTTAATGAGAGAGGCACTATCTCTAGTAGAAGAAGGTATTGCAAGCCCTGCAGATATTGATGATGCCGTGCGCTACAGCTTTGGATTTCGTTATGCGGCGGTAGGCCCCATGACCCAAAAAGAAATTTCTGGCTGGGATGGAATGGCTAATGCGGCAAAAGAAATCTATCCGTCTTTATCTAACATCACTACCCTCCCACCAAAACTAGTAGAGCTTATGAATGAAGGCAAAACCGGCATGAAGGCAGGGGAAGGCTTTAGAAAATGGACCCCAGATGAAATTGAGCAGACATCAGACTCTTACTCCAAAAGACTAAAAGCGGCTTTTGATGTGCTGAACATGAAATAAACAATAAAAAAATAATTACTGAGAGCACCCCATGATTGAAACTTCTGAAAAAACATTAGCCGGACCTATTATTCGTTTGCATCCCAATGACAATATCGTTGTCGCTCGAGTGGATGTGGCCATTGGCGAATCAGTGCCTAGTGAAAATTTCACTAGCCGCAGTCAAGTACCTGCGGGCTACAAGATTGCAGCAAAGAAAATTCTCAAAGGTGAGCCGATTCTGAAATACAACGTCACTGTTGGGTTTGCCAATACCGATATTGAGGCTGGGACTATGGTCCATAGCCACAATATGGAGTTTCGTGAATTTGATCGGGACTACGCCTACGCTAGTGAGTATCAGCCCACTACCCTACTCCCTGAATCTGAACGTGCCACATTTCGAGGTTATGTGCGCGCTAATGGCAAAGTAGGCACCCGTAATTTCATTGGTCTTTTGTCGACAGTCAATTGCTCAGCAACAGTAGTTCATAAGATTGCAGAATGGTTTACACCTGAGCGCTTAAAAGATTATCCAAACGTGGATGGTGTAGTTGCCTTTAGTCATGGCATTGGATGCGGCATGGAAATGAGTGGCGAGCCTATGCAGTTACTACGAAGAACGATGGCAGGCTATGCGCAGCACCCCAATCTGGCTGCTGCTCTCATTATTGGCCTTGGTTGCGAACGCAACCAGCTCAAGGGTTTAATGGAGCAGGAAAACCTTCAGGAAAACTCCACCTTGCATACCTTCATCATGCAAGAGACTGGGGGAACTCGTAAAACTATTGAGGCCGGCATTGAAGCGGTCAAAGCTCTATTGCCAGAGGCTAATAAAGCAAAACGTCAAACTGTTTCCGCAAGTCATTTATGCGTTGGCTTGCAATGCGGTGGGTCGGATGGTTTCTCCTCGATTACTGCTAATCCCGCACTAGGTGCTGCCATTGATATCCTCTCACGCCATGGAGGAACAGGCATTCTGTCAGAGACACCTGAGATTTATGGGGTCGAGCACACTTTAACCCGCAGAGCAGCTAGCAAGGAGATTGGCGAAAAGCTCATTCAACGTATTCGTTGGTGGAAAGATGAATACTCTGTTGGTCGTGATGTTCAAATTAATGGACAAGTTAGCCCAGGCAATCAAATTGGTGGTCTAGCCAATATATTTGAGAAGTCCCTTGGCTCCTCGATGAAAGGTGGCACGGGCCCGCTGATGGAGGTTTATCGCTACGCTGAACCAGTGACTACCAAAGGATTTGTCTTTATGGATACCCCTGGCTTTGACCCAGTTTCAGCAACCGGGCAAATCGCTGGTGGCGCCAATCTCATTGCCTTCACTACAGGACGCGGCTCTATGTTTGGCTCTAAGCCGGCCCCTTGTATCAAGCTTGCAACCAATACTCCGATGTACCAGCGACTCACGGAAGATATGGATATCAATTGCGGAGAAATCTTAGACGGCACCATTTCCGTTCAAGCAATGGGGCAAAAGATCTTTGAATTATTCCTCAGGACTGCTTCTGGGGAGCGCTCTAAGAGTGAGTTACTAGGGCTAGGTGACCATGAATTTGTACCCTGGCAAATTGGGGTGATGAGCTAAGCTTAAGAACTGTAGAATTAAGCTTATTGATTCAACAGGACTGAACCAGGAATATGAAATTTAGGGACTACTACGAAACGCTCGGTGTCGCCCGTAGCGCAACTGAAGCCGAAATTAAGGCAGCCTATCGTAAGCTGGCTCGCAAATACCATCCAGATGTCAATAAAGAGGCTGGTGCAGAAGAGCAATTTAAGGCGGTTGGTGAAGCTTATGCCGTATTAAAGGATACCGAAAAACGTGCAGCCTACGATCGTATGGGCGCCAACTGGCAAAATGGTCAAGACTTTACTCCACCGCCCAATTGGAATGAAGGGTTTGAATATTCCGACGGCGGCTTTGGTGGCGCTTATGATGGAGATCAAAGTGAATTCTTTGAATCTCTCTTTGGAAGAGGCAAACATCGCCAAGGTGGTCGTGGCGGTGATCCACGTCAGGGTATGAACTTTAAGGGTCAAGATCATCATGCCAAGATCTTGATTGATCTTGCTGATGCCTATAACGGTGCAAAGCGTACGATCGCATTACACATGCCAAGCCTTGATCCAAGTGGGCACGTCACTACACAAGAACGCAAACTCGATGTGAGTATTCCTAAGGGCATTAAAGCCGGACAAAATTTACGCCTGGCTGGGCAAGGTGGCCCAGGAATGGGACAAGGTGGTGCAGGAGATCTCTACCTAGAAATTGACTTCCACCCTAACCCCATTTATCGAGTCGATGGTAAAGATGTTTACTTCGATTTGCCACTGGCCCCTTGGGAGGCCGCTTTGGGCGCCACTGTCAATATTCCAACTCCCGCAGGATCAACACTGGAGCTCAAGATTCCCGCTGGCACGGCTGCTGGTCGCAAGATGCGCCTGAAGGGCAAAGGCATACCTAGCAAAGAAGCAGGTGATTTGTATGTAGTTCCAACCATTACATTGCCCGCTGCAGATACTGATGCCCAAAAAGAAGCCTATCAAACCTTTGAAAAGGCTTTTGATTTCAACCCTAGAGCTCACTTGAAGGGATAAGAACATGACACAAACTCACATCACTTGGATAGAAGGTGCGATTGTTGAAGATGAAGTTCACATGAGCATTGTCGAGCTGTCTCAGGCGGCTCGAACCCCTGAAGAGCTCATTATGTCTTGGGTCTCTGAAGGCGTTCTTAGCCCCGCAGGATCTTCGCCAGAGGACTGGCGCTTTAGTGGTGAATCATTGCGCCGCGCTAAAACTGCCGCTCGCCTTACGAATGATTTAGAACTCAACACCCCTGGTGTTGCCTTAGCCCTAGACCTTTTGGAAGAGATTTCTCGACTCCGCTGTCAATTAAATCGTGAAAATTTAGGTTAATTTCTGTTGAGCGCAGACCTACTAAAACAAAAGCCCAAGCAAACTCAAACTAAGGACATTAGTTTATTTTCCGCTACCGCCTTAGGAATTGGCGGAATGATGGGTGCGGGTCTCTACTCCCTTTTAGGCCTAGCCAGTTCACATGCAGGTACACATGTCCCCCTCGCATTTCTGGTGGGGGCCATTGCTGCCTCATTCTCGGTTTATTCATATGCAAAATTAGGCGCTGCCTTTCCAAGTAGCGGTGGAGGCGCAACCTTTACTGTAATGAGCTTTGGCCCTGGAATGATTTCCGGTGGAATTAATATTTTTCAGTACATTGCTTATCTGTTTGCAGCTGCACTGTATGCCGCTGGCTTCGTGGAATACACCAATAGCCTTTTTGGGGGCAACTTATCTCCGATCACTCTCAAATGCATCACAGCAGCGCTTATCTTAATCTGCACATTTATTAACTTGCTTGGACCAAGCTTAGTTGGCAAAGCAGAGACCTTTGCAATTGGTTTAGTGGTGATCAGCTTGTTGGTGTTTTCAGCAATGGGTTTTCATCAAGCGGATTTCACAACTTTTCAGATGGGCGGCGGTTCAATTGAAGGCATCGCTGTTGCCGCTGGAATTTTATATATAAATTTTCAAGGCTTTGGAGTTGTCACCAACTCTTCATCGGCCATGAAAAGCCCTCAAAAAGAATTGCCTCTAGCCATGTTTTCTGCTTTGATTCTGGTGACTGTTGCGTATGTTGCAGTGAGCACAGCTGTTGTTTTGCTGATGCCACTTAATTCAATACAACTTCATAGCGGTCATGTTCTTGCAGTAGCAGCTCAAATTGTTGCCGGTAAGCTTGGCTTTGTAGTGATTAGCATTTCTGCGCTATTAGCCTGTGCGGCTGCAGTCAATGCCACCATTTTCGCTGCCTCTAATGTTGCAGCCGATGTAGCGAAGAAATCTTCGATTTCAAGCGCCTTGGGCGATAGCGTTCTGAAAAATAAACTACGCGCGCTGACGATTTCCTCTTTTGGTGTGATTGCTTTAGCCCTCATGTTCCCATTAAATGAAGTTGGTCAGATGGCTAGTTTGGCTTTCTTACTGGTATATGCAGCCATTACCTATGGCCATATTCGAGTTTCTCAAAAGACTGGTGCGAACCCCAAAATTCTTTGGTGCGCCATTGCGATTAACTTGACGCTGTTTACAGCGCTAATGCTCAATACGATTGAACACTCACCATCGAGTGCCATCGCACTAGTGATTGCCTTGGCTGGATCATTCCTGATTGAAGGTATTGCCAGGCTCAAATCCAAGCATTCAAGCTCACTCTAAGATTCAGATCGGCTCAACAAATACTCCCACCGCTGTAGCTTAATATCCAGATCGGCAGTAATTTCAGTTAAGCGGGCCTGCATACTCGCAGCGAGCTCAGGTTCATTCTTATAAAGATCGGGGTTGCTCATCGCAATTCCAATATCAGCCTGCTCCGTTTCCAAAGTCTCAATTTGGGAAGGTAGGATCTCTAATTCCTGACGCTCCTTACCATTGAGCTTTTGCACGCTAGATTTGGCCACAACTGACTTGGCTTCGGTCTTTACTTCAGACTTAACTTCAGCCTTTCCCTCTACTCTGTCATTGGATTTAGAGCCACTATTGGCCGCGCGTATCTTGTCTGAACGGGCTTTCTGAATTTTCCAATCTTCGTAGCCGCCTTCATACTCACGCCAAAATCCATCACCCTCGTTAGCAATAATGCTAGTCACTACGTTGTCTAAGAAGTAGCGGTCATGACTAACTAAAAATACTGTTCCTTTGTAGTCTTGCAGTAATTGCTCCAGCAAATCTAAAGTATCAATATCCAAATCATTCGTAGGCTCATCGAGCACCAGTACGTTTGCTGGTCTAGCGAATAATCTTGCAAGTAGCAGACGATTTCGCTCTCCACCAGATAAAGTACTCACCGGTGAATTGGTACGCTCAGGCGCAAATAAAAAATCACTCAAATAGCTTTTGACATGTTTCTTATTACCGTTGATCTCAATCCATTCGCTACCTGGACTAATGTAATCCTCTAATGAAGCATTGAGATCTAGACCTTCACGCATTTGATCAAAGTAGGCTACTTCGATTCGGGTACCCATCGTTGCGGTTCCGGCATCTGGCGCAATCGTTCCCAAAATAAGCTTGAGTAAAGTAGTTTTACCAGCCCCATTGGGGCCCAAGAGGCCTACCTTATCGCCTCGCAGAATGGTTGCTGTGAAGTCCTTCACAATGGCGCGGTCACCATAAGACTTAGAAACATTCTGGAGATCCGCAACAATCTTGCCACTGCGGTCACCAGCTGATACTGCAAGCTTGACTTGGCCCATAGCATCACGGCGCTGTGCACGACTTTGCCGAAGATTTTCTAGGCGAGCGATTCTGGCCACACTTCTAGTGCGCCTAGCTTCAACCCCTTTTCGGATCCAAACCTCTTCTTGGGCCAGCAGCTTATCCGCCCTAGCATTGGCAAGAGATTCCGCATTGAGCTCTTGGTCTTTCAGTACTTCATATGCAGAGAAGTTGCCGGGATAGCTTCGCAAAATACCGCGATCAAGTTCAACAATTTGGGTGCATACATTGTCTAAAAAGGCTCGATCATGGGTAATCAAAATTACAGAACCTGTGTATTCCTTGAGCAAATCTTCTAACCAAGCAATCGAATCTAAATCCAAATGGTTGGTCGGCTCATCAAGCAAAAGAACATCCGGCATCTCTACCAACGCACGCGCTAAGGCCACTCGCTTTTTGGTACCGCCGGATAAAGTGCTAATCTTGACATCCGCATCTAAATGCAAGCGATCTAAAGTTTCATGAACCCGTTGCTCCCAGTTCCATCCGCTCAGCGCCTCTAATTGTGACTGTACTTCGTCTAAGCAATGATGAGAAGCATCGTCCCATTCTCCAATACTCAGAGCTTCATACTCTTCCCGCAATGCCTTTGCTTGAGCAACGCCTTGAGAGACAGCATCAAATACGGTTTCCTCGGCTTCAAAAGTGGGTTCCTGAGGCACATAGGCAATCCGTAGACCTTGCTGATACTGCAATAGCCCATCATCCATTTTTTCAATGCCGGCGAGAATCTTCAGTAGCGAAGATTTACCAGTGCCATTGCGGCCAATTAAGCCAACCCGCTCCCCTGATTCGAGGGAAAAAGCGGTGTTGGCGAGGAGGTCAACGTGGCCAAAAGCCAGTTTTGCATCTGTGAGTACGATTAAAGCCATGGCGACATTATCGTCACTTCATCAAAAGGGCTGACTTTTCTAATAAACATGGGATCAAGAAGTAGAATTTACTTAAGCTTTTCAGCCAAACTAAGAGATTAATGACCTGCAAACTATCCCCTTCTGCCCCACGCCTGATCCTCTTTGCAGGCCATGCCGGCACTGGAAAATCCACTCTAGCTAAAAAAGCATTGCCGCTCATCGTGGAAAAAACAGGGGAGGATTTTTTCTTTTTGGACAAAGATACCGCCTACGGCGCATTTAGCTCCCACATCATGGAGCTCACCACCAATAATCCGAATGATCGTGACAGTCCTTATTACTTAAAGCATCTCCGAGATTGGGAGTATTCGGGCCTTATTGCGATCGCTAAAGAAAATCTCCAGCTGGGAGTCAATGTCATTCTCGTAGGCCCTTTTTCTAGAGAGATCCAAAGCGGCAAGATGTTCGATCCAGAAGCATTAGGCATTCCCAAGGAGACAAGCATTCGGATTGCGTGGATTGATCTGGATGAGAATGAAGCGAAGCAGCGTATGGAAAAACGCGCTGACCCCAGAGATGAATGGAAGCTTGCGCATTGGGGGGAATATATCAAGCGCAGAGTCGAACCTCCTACCCATGCATCTACCAAACGCTTTGATAATCTTCACTTTGACCAAAATAAGTTTAATAAGCTTATTCAGCACTTAAGCGAATCCGAATAGCAAAAAAATAGAGCCCCTCAGGGGCTCTATATCAAGAACTAAGAACTAAATTCTTAGAACTTGTATGTCACACCAACGGCAGGCGTCCATGGATTCAAATTTAGCTTACCGATATTTGCGCCATTGAGAGAAACATCAGTACTCATTGTGATGTACTTAACATCTAAGTTCAGGCCCCAGTTTTTATCAAACATATAGTCCATACCGATTTGTCCAACTGCGCCAAAACTTGAGCTACTCACGGAGGCCGCACCACCCAGAATGTTATTTCGATCGCTAAATATTGTGTAGTTCACACCCGCGCCAACATAGGGCTTAAAAGCACCAAAATCAGTGAAGTGGTATTGTAATACTAGGGATGGTGGAAGCGCTTTGATAGTGCCCTGTTTATTTCCACCAACATTAATATTGACATTTTGTGGGTAAGTTAAAACCAACTCTGTAGCAATATTTTTGGTAAAGAAATAGGAAATATCAACCTCAGGAATCCACTCTTTTTGTGCGGTAATGTTGTAAGCATTTAGTCCGTTTGCTTGACCATTTTGCCAATCGGTATACACGGCACGAGCACGAACCATCCATGGATTTTCACTTGAGGATTGTGCTTGAGCGGCTACCGGAGCCAATGAAGCTACTGCTGCCATTGCAGCTACGAGAGATTTAATACGCATGATGTTTTCCCTTTTCTTATCAATTTGGTGGGTCTATTTTCAAATTGATATCGGGTCGGCATTTTGATTCAAATCAAACGCCAAGGTAGCGCAATTTTTTTATTGGTTTAAAAGCAACAGGATTTTGTTGAGTTTTTGATCTGGATCAAATTGACCCCGTTTTTGTCACTCGATTTACAAAACTTTAGAGTAAGTGCCTTTAGCTTGAGACTCTCTGAGGTGACGATCAAAGGTCATGGCAACCCGTCTTGCAAGTAAACGACCTTTTATAGGAACTAACATTGTTGCGTCATCCCACTCGAGCAATCCCGCCTCTTCAAGAGCCTTAAGCTCTTCGATTTCAGTCTTGAAATAACTGGCAAAATCAATTTGATGAGACTGACCAAACCGTTCAGTATCTAAGGCAAATTGGCACATGAGCTCTCCGATTAACTCCCGGCGCAGTAAATCATCTTGATCTAGCTGCAGGCCCCTCAGTGTAGGTAAATGCCCATGATCTATCGCGGCATAGTATTCATCTAAAGTGCGAACATTCTGCGAGTAACAGTCATCTACCTTGCCTATCGATGAAATACCAAATGCCAAGAGATCGCACTCAGCCTGGGTGGAGTAACCCTGAAAATTTCGGTGGAGCTTGCCTTCTTTCTGAGCTATGGCTAATTCATCATCGGGTTTAGCGAAGTGATCCATGCCGATAAATACATACCCCGCTTCACCCAATCGCTCTATCGTATTGGACAAAATATCCAGCTTATCGGCTGCGCAAGGCAAGTCTGCTTCTGAAATCCTGCGCTGAGGCTTAAAGATATGGGGCAGATGGGCATAGTTGTATACCGATAGACGATCAGGGCTCATATTGAGAACCGCATCTACCGTCTCTTTAAAAGTCTCCGGAGTTTGCTTTGGTAAGCCGTAGATCAAATCTACGCTTCTGGATTTAAAGCCATACTTTCTTGACCAATCAATTACCGCTTGAGTTTCTTCAATCGTCTGCACACGATGCACCGCTTCTTGGACCGCTAAATTGAAATCCTGTACACCCAGGCTAATGCGATTAAAGCCAAGATCCGCTAATAGCGCAATGTCTTCTTCTGTAACTCTGCGAGGATCAATCTCGATTGAGTACTCTCCGCCTGGCAATAGATCAAAATGCTCTCGAGTATGGTGCATTAACTCGGTCATCTCTTCGTGAGATAGAAAAGTGGGTGTACCACCACCCCAATGCAACTGCGTGACGGGAATCTTTCCTTGAACGCCCATTGCCGCGCATACCATCATCATCTCTTTTGCGAGATACTTAATGTACTTAGCGCTACGACCATGATCTTTGGTAATAATTTTGTTGCAGCCACAGTAGTAGCAAATATTAGGGCAGAACGGTAGGTGAAAATAAAGTGAAACTGGTTCGCTAGCTTTGGCTAAGCGCTTGAGCGCCCCCAAATAATCGAGCTCATTAAATTCACCATGAAAGCGATCAGCACTTGGGTAAGAGGTGTAACGGGGACCATTGATATCAAATTTTTGCAACAGCTCTGGATGAAAAAGAACTTCTTTTTCAGCTTGGGAAGATGCCATCACTTCAGAGTTCATGAAAAATTCAAATTCTTAAGAAAGATAATCGAGGGCCACTGCTTCTGCCACTTTAATACCATCAACACCAGCAGACAAGATTCCCCCAGCGTAACCCGCTCCCTCGCCAGCTGGGTAAAGACCTTTGATATTAATGCTCTGAAAGTTAGGCCCCCTGCTGATGCGCAAAGGAGATGAGGTACGAGTCTCTACACCTGTAAGCACTGCATCCTTCATTGAGAAGCCTTTGATTTGCTTCTCAAACTCTGGGATTGCTTCACGTATTGCTTCAATTGCATATGCTGGTAAGCTCTCAGCCAAATCTGTCAAGTGAACACCTGGCTTATAAGATGGCAAAACGGTTCCAAATTCAGTTGAGGCTTTGCCGGCTAAAAAATCACCGACCAATTGACCTGGCGCTTCGTAAGTAGAGCCCCCGAGTTCATACGCCTTAGACTCCAAGGCACGCTGAAAATCAATGCCGGCTAGCGGTCCACCAGGATAGTCTTCTGGAGTAATACCAACAACAATTCCCGCATTCGCATTGCGCTCATTGCGCGAGTATTGACTCATACCGTTGGTCACCACGCGATTAGGCTCTGAAGTTGCCGCCACCACAGTGCCGCCCGGACACATACAAAAGCTGTAGACAGCGCGTCCATTTTTAGCATGATGTACTAATTTGTAATCCGCAGCGCCAATTAATTCATTGCCTGCATGCGGACCCAAACGAGCCCTGTCAATTAGTGATTGTGGATGCTCAATCCGAAACCCTACCGAAAATGGCTTAGCTTCCATATACACACCCGCTTCATGCAAGGCTTTAAAGGTATCGCGGGCACTATGACCCAGGGCCAGAATCACATGATTGGCTGGCAAGTCGGGGTGGCCTTCAATTTTGACCGCTTTAATTTGCTCATCTGCAATATCAAAACCAATGACTTTTTGAGTAAATCGAATCTCTCCACCCAGACGAATAATTTCTTGGCGCATTTTTTCTACTACACCCACTAAGCGGAAAGTACCAATGTGGGGTTTAGCGACATACCGAATTTCTTCTGGAGCACCCGCTTTGATGAACTCGCTAATGACTTTGCGTCCATAAAACTTGGGATCCTTAATTTGACTGTAAAGCTTGCCATCTGAAAACGTTCCAGCCCCACCCTCACCAAACTGAACGTTCGATTCCGGGTTTAAGACATTCTTGCGCCATAAACCCCAGGTATCTTGGGTGCGTTCTCGCACCGGTTTGCCACGTTCAAGAACGATGGGCTTAAAACCCATTTGCGCCAAAAGAAGTGCTGCAAAAATTCCACAAGGACCAAAACCGATCACTACTGGACGCTCAAATGCTTGGGTCTTTAATTGGGAGGCATTGGCTACAAAGTGATAGCTAGTATCAGGTGATGGCCGAATATGCACATCGTTTGAAAACTGCTTTAAGACTTTTTCTTCATCTTTAATACTCAGATCTACAGTGTAGATAAAGGCAAGGGCAACATTTTTTCTGGCGTCATAACTGCGTTTAAAGACCTCGGTGCGAAGCAGGTCAGCAGGCTTGATCTGCAAGCGCTTCAAAATCGCCTCTTCCAGCGCCTCAGGAGGGTGGCTAATAGGCAAACGAAGTTCAGTAATACGGATCATGGGACTCTACGATACACAGTCTATAAAGGCATTTTCTCAAATAATACTGGTACAAGCTGCCAGATCCTCAGCAAAGCCTGAATAGAGGCGATAATGCCGCATGGCCCTACGCGCAACTATTCACAAAGCCGACCTTCACGTCGCAGACTCTGACCGCCACTATTACGGCAGTCACTCCCTCACCATTGCCAAGCACCCCTCAGAAACCGAGGAGCGGATGATGGTCCGTATCATTGCTTTTGCCCTACAAGCCCAAGAAGACTTAGTATTTACCAAGGGTCTCAGTGAAACCGATGAACCCGATCTTTGGGTCAAAGATCTCACCGATGCTATTAAGGTGTGGATAGAAATCGGTCAGCCAGATGAGCGTCGCATCCTGAAAGCCTGCGGCCGCTCAGATCAAGTGATCGTCTATTGCTATGGTGGGCAAACCAGCAAAATTTGGTGGGATGGCATTGCCAATAAGCTCAACCGCGCCCGCAACCTGCAAATCATATCCATTCCGGCTGAGCAAGCTAAAGAACTCAATAAGCTTGTTGAGCGCAGCATGGTGCTTCATGTCAATATTCAAGATGGAGAAGCTTACGTCTCATCAGACATGGGTCAAGTTACGATCACTCCAGAGATTTGGCGCGACAAGCAGTCATGAGGCGGCTGATCTTAGATACCAATATCCTGCTTGATATTTTTGTGTTTCAGGATATAAAAACACAAGGTTTAAAGCAGGCAATAATTGATCGACGGATTGCGGTGTTTGCCAGTCAAAAAACGATAGCGGAACTTACTGACATCATCGCCCGGCCTCTCTTTGGATTAGAGCCACAGCAGCAAAATAAGATCCTAGAGCAATGGCAGTCATTAAGCCAACTTCAAGATGACTCGAGCCTGCCACAAGCCCCCTGGACATGCGCTGATGCTGATGATCAAATATTTTTGGACTTAGCTTTTCAGCTCAAGCCGGCCATTCTGATTAGCAAAGACAATGCACTATTGAAGCTTGCAAGTCGTACTGCAAAAGAGAATATTTTGATTACGGCAAACTACGATAGCTTCAAAATCTAAGCTTAATTCAAAGTTATATCTAGAATGGAGTATGGGACGAAATTTGTCATTTATAGATCATACCGAGGAAGCCTGTATTTATCATGAGCAAACAGAAGATGGCAGATGCCGATGATGGTCTCTTTAAGCCTGGCAGCAAACTAAAACATCTCAAAACTGGTGGCCTTTATAAGATTGTCTTACTGGCCAATATAGAGGCCACATTAGAGCCGTCCTACGTCTATGAATCAATGCAAACCCATGACTTTTGGATTAGACCAAAAGCGGAGATGGAAGATGGTCGATTTGAATTAGTCGATAAACAATAATGAGGAATTTGCCATGACTGAAGATCGTATTACCAACCTAGAAATTAAGATCAGCTTTACGGAAGACCTCATAGAGCAACTCAATCAGACCGTCTATAAGCAACAACAGCAAATTGAATTTCTGTATCGAGAACTCAAATCGATTAAAGAGCAGGCTGGAAGCAGTGATCAATCGGGTGCTCGTAATTTAAAGGATGAGATTCCGCCACATTATTAAACCTCTTGATCCCTGAGGTTTCTTGATATATCATTTTTGACATATATCAATATTGATATAATTTGGGAATGACTAAATGGATAGTTCAAACCCTCAATATCGATGTTGATGATGAATTAAACGCCTTACCTGTCGATATTAAAAGTCGCTTTATTAGGGTCTCTTTGCTGATTGAGCAATTTGGGCCCAAAAATGTTGGAATGCCTCATATTAGATCCCTAGGGAAAGGTTTTTGGGAAATTAGGGCATCTGGTAGGGATGGAATTGCTAGGGGAATTTATATTTACTCAAGTGGAAAAAGATTGATTGTTCTACATGTATTCATTAAGAAAACACAAAAGACTCCAACTCATGCTCTCGAGATAGCCGAGAAAAGAGCAAAATGGGCCAACTTACTATGACTAAAATTTCCCAATTACATAAGCAATGGATTAAAAATCCAGAATACAAAAAAGCTTATGAAGAATCTAAGATTGAATTTGATATCGCCAAGGAAGTGATTGAAGCACGCATGAAGAGCGGTTTATCTCAAGAACACTTAGCAGCATTAATGGGGACATCTCAATCAGCCATAGCCAGACTTGAAAGTGGCTCCTCCCTACCCTCAATCAGAACACTAGCCAAATTTGCCGAAGCGACCAATATGCAAATACAAATACAATTTAAGCCCAATAAAGTAAGAAAGCAAAAAATTGCTGCATAGCATTCCTGATAAGATCAGACTTTATAAATGCAGTTAGTTAATAAAAACTCTATGGAAAGAAGAACGAAATGGGTAACTTAACGCCGTTTTTAGTTCAGTGGGCCTTAACCTCACTATCACTCTGGGTTGCCAGCTATCTTTTTAGTGGCTTACGCTTTGCTGATGGCGGCTCTCTTCTAATTGCTGCCCTGCTACTAGGTTTTGCTAATGCAGTAGTAAAGCCTCTATTAATCCTATTTACTCTACCGCTAACCGTGCTGACCATGGGACTGTTCCTGCTGGTAGTGAATGCCTTAGTGTTGATGCTGGTCTCCGCCCTGGTAAGTGGCTTTACGATTTCCAGTTTTTGGACAGCCTTCTTCGCCAGTATCTTTATTTCTTTATTCAGCTTATTTATTAGCGGAATACTGTTTTAAGCCTCAGTTTGCCCCTGGGTAAATATCAGACCAGGGGTGCAGCGCATCACGGCAAGGGTGGCCTTTGGAAGTGAGCGAGCGAGCATTCTCAGCAAGCAAGCTTGCACCTCCCGTTAAAAATCCCAGGCCGATAGAAACGGCGCTATTGACTACTCCGGCTTGATTAATCATTGCCTTCGGATTGGATAGTGTCCCACCGACTTTTACTAAACCCGCTAAATCCAATCCAGTGGTGAGCCCTGATTTCTCTTTTGGATCAATGGTCAGATTGACTGCCTCATTTTTTAAATTAATAGAACCGGCTAAAACAACATTTAAACGATCTGTCTCCATACCAACACTATTGGCAATGTTCACTTGACCATTATTAATCGGAAGATAAGCGACAGCACACTCTAAAACTGTTTCACTTGATTTCTTACGCAATGGATTCATGGAGTCGAGCACGGTAATGACAAAATCTCCCGCATCATTCAAAAAATTCGTCCCCATTCTTGCCTGCTCAATGCTAATTTGAATCTTCCCGGTGGAATTGGCGGCCATTTGATGCAAACTATTTCCACTCAGCTGCATATCTAATGCCAGCTTCATATTGCCACCAATGACCTTAGAGCTGGGATCCAACCTTGCGAGCAAGCTCTCCAGAGTGAATTCTTTTGTCACACCCTTTAGATCGATTGCGGGGGCAACACTATCAAGCTTTGACATTTTTATCCGCAAATCTGCAGTTCCTTTACCTACCTGAAAAGTAAGCCGAGGAATATCAATCGTATTTCCTTGCAGCAGCACGCCTGCTTTAAGATTTTCAATTGGTTTTCGCCCGGGGAGTCCCAGTTGGGCAATATCAATACTCACCTTACCTTGCATTTTGGGAAGGCTATTCAAAGGCAAGACATCACTACTAAAAAGGTATGGTGATGCAGTACGAGTGACCCCCTTTTCGGCAGGGGTCACTGCAGCCGAATTAGTAGATGCACTTTTAGATGATTTGGCGCCCAATGAAAGCCAATCAAAGGTCTTTGATGTCAGTGCAATATCAAGAACAGCATCCGCCTTGGGATCCTTTTTCACGGCACCTTTAATGATTAAGGTCTTCTTATTAATAACAAGATTCAGATCAACTGGAAAATGTACCGCAGAACTATCCCACTGTTTTAATAGCCCTGAGACTAAACCCGTCTTCCCGGTAAGCTCAATAGCCAGATCTCGATAGACTCCATTAAAGGCTAGCATTGTTTTGTCGCCATTCCTCCCAAAAGAGAGATTACGGACCTGATACTGAGATTCTTGACCGAGCGCATCACGATATTCAATCTGTGCGTCAGATAGCGCAAGTTTCTCAATATCAATAAAACTACTATCGCCTGAAGCCTCTACCGCCCCTTTGTCAGAAGTGGGAGTGACAGCAACAGACGGGCCATCCCCCAGCTCCCAATTAGATTTTCCAGCAGCGTTAGTTTGTAGATAGGCATGGACACCACTTAAGCCAATGCTGTCAATTTCTACACGACCACTTAGTAGTGGCAGCGTTTTGATATCAAGCTCAATATATTTCAGTGTGAGCATTTCTGGGGCTTGCGCCCAAGAGGCATTACTTAAGCTTATACGCTCTGCTTTCACAGCAATTTTTGGAAATACGCTTAATGAAATTGGGCCCTCGATCTTAAGCTCACGGCCCGTGGCAGATCTCACCGATGAAGAGAGCAACTTCGCCAGTTGAGCAGGATTAATAGCCGTAGATGCATACCAGGCGCCGATGCCACCTAAAAGGACAAGGCCACCCAATACGCCAAAGACAATCTTGCTTGTTTTGTTCATGATGATTCATTCTAACTTTGTGAACGCTACCCTGGACTAAAATAGACCCTTATCCTACCCAACCCAATCAATGTTCATGAATGCTAGCGCCAACCTTCCCCCATGCCCTGCCTGTAAAGAGGATATGACCTACCCAGATGGGGAGAACTATATCTGTGCCCAATGTGGGCATGAGTGGCCTATGGCAGAAGCTGCAGATGAAAGCGAGGCTGGACTGATTGTGAAAGATGCTAATGGAAATCTATTGGCAGATGGTGATAGCGTGACCTTGATTAAAGACCTCAAGGTAAAAGGATCTTCCACCACCTTAAAAGTAGGCACCAAAATTAAAGGTATTCGCCTCGTATCAGGCGATCATGAAGTGGACTGCAAAACAGATGCAGGCAATATGCTACTGAAAGCCTGTTTTCTGAAAAAAGCCTGATTTTGTAAAGGACTCAATCAGACCTCAGCCAAGGCTAAGGCTAAGGCCTGACTTCAATCCGATTACTGTGTGCTCGCCTTTTTAAGCACCGCATACAGCTGATCTTTCAGCAATAACTTCTCTTTTTTGAGGGTTTCTATTTCTTCTGGGGTGCTAGGCTCAGAGTGCGCTTCCATCCGTAGAATTTTCTGATCCAGATTATTGTGCTTGTCAAATAAATGGGAAAAATGACGATCCGATGTTTTCAGTTTAGTAATTAACTCACGATATTCAGGGAACATAGATTCTCTTTCAGTTGAGGTTAGGAAAAACTGCACACTTCCAGTGTAGCAAGATAAGAGCTAATTTCAAGCTGAAATAAACGCCTGAAGCAATGGCCTTGATATTGCTGGGTAAATCCCCATATAGCTATTGGTATTACTAGACAATAAGTGCAGTAATATCATTCTGTGCACAAAGCACTTAACTACTGAAATGAAGGGTAATAGACCATGGCTACAAAGAAGTCACCAGCAAAAAAGAAAGTAGCTACTAAGGTGGTAAAAAAAGCCCCTGCAAAAAAGGCTGTTAAGAAGGTCGCTGTCAAAAAAACAGCGGCCAAGAAAGCAGTAAAGAAAGTAGTGAAAAAACCAGCCGCTAAAAAGGTTGTTGCCAAGAAAACTGTCGCAAAGAAGCCGGCAGCCAAAAAAGTAACTAAAAAAAGAGTCGTCAGCAAACCTGCTGCTAAAAAACCGGCTCCAAAAAAACCTGCCAAAAAATCAACGAAAGTCGCAGCACCAAAAAAACTCAAAGTTGACCAGTATGGACTTGAGGAAGATGATGAGTTTTACGGTCTGTACTTTGCCAAGTCCACCAAGAAAGGCTTGGTTGAAGTAAAACCGTGCACCTTCTCGTTGATGTATTGGTGGAAAGGTCTTTTGGGCTACCCTGACATGATTGAAATCTCCAAAGACAGCAACACTGCTATGTTGCAGTTTGAATCGACTTTTGGCGGCGGCGATTCTGGTGAGACAGAGTTAACTGAAAAAGATGTCTTTGACGTGGATCACATCATTGAGGTAGACGAAGAAGAACAGTTGATCTCGCTCTATTCTTATGTACCTATTGCCATTCCAGAAAATCTGATTGGCGCTCTTAGCTTATCTATTCTCAATATCAACCCTGAAACCCGTTACGGCAGTCTAGAAATTTGCTCTACCGATAACGAAGATGGTGAGAATGAGCATTTCCTGCGCTACCGTGCCGCTACTTACCTGCGTGGCATTAAGTCTGGAAAAGTAGAAGCTATTGAAAGCATGATCACCAATGGATCAGAGTTCTTTGGCCTCGCTTTAGATGCGATGTGTGTCAATAAGTCGATTAAAAAATGGTTGCTGAGTTAAGCACCCCGTTTCTCATTCGAGTAATTAATAGGTATTACATCTGTAAATATAGGTAATAGGAAAGCGATCGTTCACTGTTTTGCGAGTTTCCAGAATTGTGGCGCTTCGCTTTCCTAGCTTTTTACACTCCTCTTCTGCTGCAGCATGGGCCTCAGAATCCTTTGCCCCCTTGGGCGCATGTACGCCAACGGTTCCATCGGACTGACGGTAGGCGCCAAACTCACTCACTGGCGTAGAGCAGGCTAACAATATGAAGCCCAAAGATAAGAGGAAGATTTTCTGAAAATATTTCATAGGCTAGTGTTAGACGCTCCCACAATAATGAATCATTCTAGCCTTCTTTTTTAATTTCTATGCTGCTCTGCAAGCTTAGGTAATTTCAATTAGGATGTAGTGTAAATATACAAACCATTATTGAAAGCAACATACATGCAAGTATTCATTATTGATCCCAGCGCTAAAGAAATTAAAGCCCTCGACATCCCCGAAACTCAAGAAGCGCTTGCCCAGGCCATTGGCTTTACCACCATTGACTCTGATGAGATTGATGACAATGGCGATCGCCTCTTTTTTGATGAAGAATGCTTTATTCGTCTACAGAGTAATGTAGGACGTTTTAAGGTAGACAGCCTTGCGCCCGTTGCCGGGGTAGGCATCATTGTCAACAGCCCTGATGACGGAAAAACCCTTCAATCTGCGATAGTCAATCTTGCAGATCTAGAGAAACGCGTGACTTTTCTCTAGACCGATTACCTCAATGCGATTACTTGTATCCAACCCGGTCAAGTAATCGTTGGGCGGCAATTTGATTTCTACCAATTGCTGCAACAGAAATATTTTCTGCCTTGAAGGGTCCAAGCATCTTGAGGCCTTCATTCTCAATCTTGACTGATTTAACAACTGGCCATTCGTTATTACCATTGGCAAAATACTCTTGGGCAGAATCGCTAGCCAAGTACTCTAAGAATTGAACGGCAGCCTTGGAGTGAGGAGCATTTTTTGCTACACCACCCCCGGCAATATTAATGTGAGCTCCAGAAGTTTTTTGGTTCGGCCAAACAAATCCAATTTTAGAAACAATGGCTTGATCTTCTGGCTTATTGGAGCGTAACAACCTCACTAGGTAGTAAGAGTTTGCCAGGGCGACACCGCACTCACCCGAGGCAACCGCTTTAATCTGGTCGGTATCCCCACCTCTTGGGGGGCGGGCCATATTAGCTACCATGCCTTTTGCCCACGCTTCTGTAGCGGCCTCACCGCGGCGCTCAATCATGGCACCAATCAGCGACAACATATAAGGATGAGCGCCAGAACGGGTGCACACTTTTCCCTTATTCATTGGCTCCGCTAACTTTTCATAGGTATCCACATCTTGTGGGTTTACTTTGTCTTTGTTGTAAACCACTAAGCGCGCCCTGGTTGAAAATCCAAACCAAGTCGAGCCCTCTGGATCGGGTTTAGAACGCAGATTTTCTGGAATACGACTCTCTAAATATTTTGACTGGATCGGCTTAAAAAAACCGTCAATTTGAGCACGCCATAATCTCGCGGCATCGACCATCAAAATCACATCTGCAGGACTATTAGCGCCCTCACTCTTTAATCTCTCGGCGAGTGCATTGTCATCCGCTTCAATGCGATTAATTTTGATGCCGGTCTTTTTGGTGAAATCGCCATAAAGTGCCTCATCCGTTTTGTAATGGCGAGCAGAGTATAAATTGAGTTCTTTTGCTTCTGGCGAAGCCTGGGCATATGCAGGTGCTGCAAGCCAGATTGCGAGCAGTAATGATGTTGCGCTAAAAATTCTGAGAGTCTGTTTGGTTTTCATTGCGATATTGGTGATTTAAATTAGATGACTCTAATTTATCACAAATACGAATGATTATCAATTAAGAAATAAAACGGGGGCTATTGCCTAGGACTTAGCGATCACTCTGGAAAGGATTAATACCGGAAAAAGTCCAACTAAAACAATGGTTAAGGAGGGTAAAGCAAGCTCAGCAAGACGCTCATCCGCTGCCAATTGATAGGTAGCAACTGCCAAGGTGTCAAAGTTAAAGGGTCGCAAAAGTAAGGTCGCAGGCAACTCTTTCATGACGTCTACAAAGACAAAGAGGCCAGCAGTAATGAGGCTGCGCTTCAGAAGTGGTAGGTGCACCCTTTTCAGAATTTGTACTCTGGATAAGCCGAGCAATGCTGCAGAGCCATCCATCGATGGCGTAATGCGGGAAAGGCCCGCCTCAACACTTTGCAAGCTCGATGACAGAAAGCGGACCAAGTAGGCGTATACCAATACCAGCACACTTGCAGACATCCACCAAGCCAATTGAAAAATTTCTAGGAAAGACAAAATACCAATTGCTAAGACCGCGCCCGGCAAGGCATAACCAAATCCCAGCAAACGATTAACCCATGCTAAATGGGTATTGATCCTCACGGCATAAGCAAAAAATACAGCAAATGCAACCGACACTACTGCAGTAATTAAGGACACTGATAAAGAATTTCCCAACCAATCGAGATAACGAATATCTACGCTAAGACCTTGCTGGTAAAGCAGTTGGAAAAGTGCAAATGCAGGCAGTAAAAATCCAAACAATAAAGTTAACCCACAAAAAGAAAAAGCAAAGAAGGATTTTTTGCCACGCAACACAATAGCGATGGGTTTGCTTTGGGAAGAAGAGGCATAGCGTAATTTAGAGCGGCTATTTTGCTCAATAAAGAATATGAGTAACACCAGGGTCAAGAGACCCAGGGATAACTGGACAGCTGCAAGACGATCACCAAAGGATAGCCAGGCTTTGAAGATTCCAGTAGCAAAAGTTTGCACGCCAAAATAGGACACGGCACCAAAGTCCGCCAACACCTCCATGAGCGCCAATGCCATGCCAGCAAAAATGGCTGGTCTTGCCATGGGGAGTACTAGCTTCATAAAACCTTGAAATGGGCTGTAGCCTAAAGTTTCTGAGACTTCAATTAAGCGTCTACTGCGCTCTAAAAATGCAGTGCGTGTAATTAAATACACATAGGGAAACAAGCAGAAAGAGAAAGACCAAATTGCCCCTGTTAGCGACCGGGGATCAGGGAAGAACCAGAGCGCATCCACGCCTAAAATTGCACGGATAGTGGTTTGAATCGGCCCTGAAAACTGCAACAGGTCTACAAAAAGATAGGCCATCACATAGGTAGGTACTGCTAGCGGCAGTATCAAGGCCCACTCAAATACCTTCTTACCTGGAAAGTCATAACTGGCAATAATCCAAGCATTACCAACCCCCAAAATAAAGACTCCAAAGCCCACACCCCCAATTAGGATCAAGGTGGAGGCGATATAACCCCCAAGTACGTAATTCCATAAATGACTGAGCGTGCCAGTCGCTACTAGCTCAGGATGGGTACTTAATCCTGGAAATAGAAAAGGTGCCGCCAAGCCAAATAAGGGCAGAAATAACAACAAAGCCAGTGGCACTACTATTCGATTCATGTAATCGGCATTCCGTTTAGACTCTAGCTATGTATTAAACCATTAGCATTAATGAGAAAATTATAGGGATGAACTCCGCCCACACTCTACTTTCGATAAAACAGCTTGAAATCGACTACCCAAGTCGGGATGGTCATGGCCGTGTGACAGCCGTTAAAGGACTGAACTTAGACCTAGAACAGGGTGAGATCGGCTGTCTACTGGGCTCCTCAGGCTGCGGCAAATCGACTGTACTGCGGGCAATTTGTGGTTTTGAGCCGATCAAAGGCGGCCAAATCTTGCTACGTGACAAAGTGGTGAGCTCAGATTCTGTGCATATTCCTCCAAGCCAAAGGCGGGTTGGCATGGTCTTTCAAGAATTCGCCCTCTTTCCCCATCTAACGGTTTTAGACAATATTGCCTTTGGTTTGCAGCATCTGACGGGACCCAAAAGAGCCGCAGTGGCATTGGAATGGCTCAAGAGAGTAGCCTTATCTGATAAGGCTGATGCCTATCCTCATGAACTCAGTGGCGGCCAACAGCAACGTGTAGCGCTGGCAAGAGCCATGGCACCAGAACCCGATTTGATTTTGTTAGATGAGCCTTTCTCCAGTCTGGATATTGAACTCAGAGAACGTCTTGCAGGTGAAACGAGGGATATTCTCAAAGCCAATAACATCACTGCTCTACTAGTTACCCATGATCAATATGAGGCTTTTGCGATTGCTGACAAGATTGGCGTGATGGCCGAAGGCAAAGTCATTCAATGGGATATTCCCTATGAGCTCTATCATCAGCCTGTTAATCGATATGTCGCTGACTTTATTGGTCGCGGCGTATTTGTCAAAGGACTTGTGCAACCCAATAACAAAGTCCTAATTGAATTGGGTGAATTAGATTTAGATGCAGGACATACCGGAAAAGTGGGTGAGAAGATTGATGTTCTTTTGCGTGCCGATGACATCTCTCATGATGACCATAGCCCTATGCAAGCTGAAGTAGTGCGCAAGATTTTCCGTGGCGCTGATTTTTTATATACCCTCAAACTCGCCTCTGGAGTAGAGATTTTTGCTTTCGTTCCCAGTCACCATGACCATGCCATTGGTGAAAAAATTGGTATCCACTTGGTGGCTGATCACGTTGTGACCTTTAACGATTAAACCCTTTTACTGATTAGGCAGCTGATGCGCAAAAAAATAGACAAAAACGTTATTACCTCCAGCACGATTGCTATTGCCGCTGCCTTCATTTTTGAATATCTCGTCAGAAAATCACTACCAGTAGACTCCCCTTATTTATGGCTTAGCTGGCTTGCCCTGCCCCTAGCATTTGTAGTGCAAAGAACATTGCTAAAAGAACTCAATAAACGCTGAGCTTTCTTAGTAGTAGGTCAGTGTGCTGGCCTTACCTTTGAAGATGCGATAAGAAAACAACGTGTAGCCCAAAATCGTTGGCAACACGACTATCGCACCCCAGAAAATTACCCACAAAGATTCGGTAGCAGCTGCAGCCTGCCATAAGGTCATCTCACCAATAATCACATATGGGAAGATGCTGTAAGCAATACCAAAAAATGAGAGCCAGAAGATCGCAACCACACTGGCAAACGGTAGCCATTCCTGCTTGCTCGTTTTGCTCTCTACAGCATTAATAAAACGATGTGTTAGTAAAAACAAAATAGCCGTTGCAATAGGCACGGGGGATAACCAAATAATCTGTGGCCAAGCAAACCATTTATGCATGATCTCTGGGCTAAAGTAAGGTGTTGCTAAAGAAACCAGCGCTACTCCAAATGCGGTTAACCACAGACTGGTTCTGGCCCAAGTAAAGGCACGCTTTTGCAGATTACCTTCTGTTTTTAAAATTAACCAGGTTGATCCCAGCAGGATGTACCCTGCCGGCAAGCAAATAGCTACCAAGATAGAAAACAGCCAACCTAAGAGCCCTGACTCAAAGCCTACAATCAAACGCCCGATCATGATGCCTTGGGAGATCGCCGCTAAGAGACTGCCTACATAGAACAAAAAGTTCCATAAAGGCTTTTGCTCAATATTGACTTTGACCCTAAAGTCAAAAGATACACCCCTCAAAATAAGACCTAGCAACATCACTGCAACTGGCAAATAGAGTTCAGTCAAGATCACGCCATGCGCTAATGGAAAGGCTACTAAGAGCAAGCCAACTCCCAATACGATCCACGTCTCATTAGCATCCCAAAAAGGACCAATGGATGCAATCATCATGTCTTTATCTGGATCGGCGGCACGATTTAATAGCATGCCAATACCTAAGTCATAGCCATCGAGCACAACATAGGACAACATCGCAATACCCATAGCCACAAAGAAAAACAGTGGCAACCATACCGATGCTTGCGTTAGATCCATCGAGTTCATCATTGGGCACCTAGCGGAGTTTTAACAGCAGCAGTCTTAGCTTGGTGAGTATCAACAACGCCCTTCTCATCTGCTTGACGCGCCAAATAGAACACTGCCCAAATATATGCAGCAAGTAATCCAATATACAAGGCGATATAAGCTAGCAGAGTGGATAGGACCATATTTGATGGCAAAGTGGTTACTGCTTGAGCCGTGGTGAGAACCCCAGTTACCAAATATGGCTGGCGACCGATTTCTGTGACATACCAACCTGACAAAACGGCTATCCAGCCAGAGAAGGTCATTAAAACTAAGACTTTAGCTGTCCACTGCGGCAATGCGCTAGCGCCACGCAGTTGCCAACGCGCCCACCAAGAAACCAAGAGCATGAGCACACCAACACCCACCATAATCCGAAACGCAAAAAATACCGGAGCTACTGGAGGAATCTTGTCGCCAAAAGCATCTAAGCCTTTTACCTCGCCATTCCAACTATGCGTTAAATAGAGTGAAGCCAATTTGGGAATACTCACTTCATAATCATTTGAGCGAGTTTCCTGATTAGGGACAGCGAAGATAACAGCAGGTACTCCAGAGCCACTTTCCCAGATACCCTCCATGGCTGCGAGCTTGGCTGGCTGGTGCTCCAAGGTATTCAGACCATGCATATCGCCCAACATAATTTGCACGGGGATTAACACCATGGCCACTGTAAGTGCCAGCTTCATCACCATGGTATTCGCTATTGATCGACTATTACGCAAATAACGATAGGCAGAGATACCGGCAATAAAGAATGAGACTGTTAGGAATGAAGCAAGCAACATATGCCCTAAGCGGTAAGGCATGGATGGATTAAAAATGATCGCCATCCAATCGACTGCATGGGCCTTGCCATCAATCATGATGAAACCTTGCGGGGTTTGCATCCAAGAATTTAAAGCTATGATCCAAAATGCTGAAAGACTCGTTCCAAAAGCAACTAGAAAAGTGGCTATGGTGTGCATTCTGGCAGACACGCGCTTTGCGCCAAAGAGCATGACCCCTAAAAAAGTGGCCTCTAGAAAAAAGGCGGTCAACACTTCATACGCTAATAATGGACCAGCAATATTGCCAACAGTTTCCATATAGCCAGGCCAATTCGTCCCAAACTGAAAACTCATGGTGATGCCACTGACAACACCCAAGGCAAATGTCAAAGCAAAAATTTTGACCCAGAACTGATAAGCCTCTTGCCAATACTCCAATCCCGTGCGATTAAATTGAATCTTGAAATACAGCAGGAACCAACCCAAGGCAATGGAGATTGTCGGGAACAGAATATGAAAAGAAATATTGGCACCGAACTGCATGCGGCTATACAACAGCGTATCAAGCACAGTGGCTCCTAGAGTAGGCGGTAATTAGCTTCAATTGTGACATCAATTAAGTAAACACGCTGACAGAATTAGCAAAAACCCCGCCATTTTGACGGGGTTCCTGATCACAGTATCTACTTCTATTAGCTTACAGCTTCTTGGTACTGAAATACCAATCTACCGTGTTGTAGCCTTCGCTAGCCCGCTTATCTGCAGCCTCTGAAGTCTTTGGAGGAGGCACGATGACATCGCAACCTGGAGTCCAGCCTTCAGGGGTCGCAACTGAATTCTTATCGCTAGTTTGCATAGCTTGCAATAAACGAACAAACTCATCGATGGAGCGACCATTGCTCATTGGGTAGTACACCATGGCACGCAAAATCCCTTTAGGGTCGATAAAGAAAGTAGCGCGCACGGCTTGGGTATCAGCCGCACCTGGGTGAACCATGCCATAGGCAGAAGCAACTTCCATCTTGATATCTTCAATGATCGGGAAAGTGATCTTTTGACCAAACTTCTCCTCAATGTTTCTGACCCAAGCCAAGTGTGAAAACAGGCTATCAATCGACAAACCTAACAATTCACAGTTCATAGACTTAAATGTCTCTGCAGCCTTTGCAAAGCCGATAAATTCTGTTGTACATACTGGAGTGAAGTCTGCTGGATGTGAAAACAAAATCAGCCACTTACCTTCGTAGTCAGATAGCTTCTTTTCTCCAAAAGTTGTCTTAGCGTTAAATTCTGGAGCTCTCTCGTTTAATCTTGGGAACTGCACTGTCATTTCACTCATGATGTTTTCCTCTTTATTTCGTTACTGTCACAACTCCATAGTACATTATTTTATATTTATATATAATGTATTTTTATATGACAATGATTGAGTAAGGCTATTAACCCATTTTTAGAAAACAGAAAGCAAGCAAATGAAACCCATAAAAAGCATACTTTTAGGTACCATCATCACCCTCATGAGCATTAGCACGGTTGTATGGGCTCAGAGTTCTGTCCTGCAAGTCGGAAACCTGGTCCCCAAGATGGCTATTAATGACCAGCATGACAAGCCTTGGCAAATTTCTACTGATACCAAGCTAGTGCTGTTTAGTGGTAGCAGAGGCGCTAATACTATTGTGCAAAGCATTTTGAGTCAAAAAGGTGCAGACTATTTAAGCAGTAAGAAAACAGTTTATTTTTCTGACCTGAGCAAAATGCCAGGATTTATCACGCGAACATTTGCTTTGCCATCGATGCGAGATCTCCCCTATTCTGTCGGCATTATTCTCAATGGGGAAGATAGTCAAGCATGGCCAAGAGAAGATGATGCAGTAACAGCCGTCTTCTTAAACCAAGGACAAATTACTAAAATTGAATACGTCAAGAATGCCCAAGCTCTTGAGCAAATTCTTGATCGTCAATAAATCGGTATAACTGCTTTAGCGAGTCTTTGGAGAACTCAGCGGCCAAATCAAGGCCGCTGCGACAGCGCCATACATGGATGCAATTCCTAACAAGGCAACATAGTCAAACCAGTAACCCAATTCACTTAAAGATGACTTAGTCATTCCTGGAACCACTAAAAATGCGATGATGGTGGCAATGATGCCGCCAATAATTGCACCTTTAATACCTTTAGACCAGCACGCCTTCTTCTGGAATGCGTAGACCATCAAACCAGCCCAGACTACAAAGAGCACAAATAGCAATGGCAAATACATCAAAGCCAATTCATAAAAAATATTAATGCCTAACCAAATCTCGTACATAGTGAACTCCTAAATTAAACTCGCCCTTTGGCGACGGCAATATAAGCGGGCTTTAAAAAGCGATACTTCATCAACCAAGCGAAATAGCTAGCCTGCAAAGGCTCAATAAATGGGATGGTGGGGGTTAATTTGCCAGCGTAATCAAATTCAATCAACATCGCTGAGCCCTCTCTGAGAAGCAGCGGGCAGGATGTGTAGCCATCAAAACGTTCGCCCGATAGCGCTTTTCCGGTAATGGCATCAATCATATTTTGAGCAACAATCGGAGCGCTCTTTTTCACAGTAGCCGCCGTCTTACCCCGTGGCGTACCGTTAATGTCACCAATTCCAAAGACATTCGGAAAGCGTGTGTGCTGCAAACTAAATTTATCCACTTCAAGCCATCCACCAGCAGCCATAGGTCCATCTTGATACGACAGTAGACTATTTTTTACTGCGTCTGGGGCACGCATGGGCGGCACCACATGAATAAAGTCATAAGGCACTTCGGTTTTCTCTTTACTGGCAGGGTCGATAAAGGTCGCCTTTCTAGCGCCAATATCAATGGCCGATAACTGGCTCTTGTATTGGGTTTCGATACCGAGCTTTTCCCAGCGGGAGAGCACATTGTCATTTACCGAGGGCACACCAAAAATATTACTTCCGGCACTATGGAACGCAATCTTGCTGTTTTCCCGTTTGCCAGTTTGACGTAAACGGTCATCAAGCATAAATGTCATTTTTAATGGTGCGCCAGCACACTTCATTGGTGTACCTGGTAGGGTCATGACAGCATCACCACCTTTTTGCCTAAAGGCATCCATAGCCTGCCAAGTGGCAGCGGCCGCCTGTGGGCTTGGATAAACACTGGCCAAACCATTTGTGCCAATATGCTTTATATCCATGCCTTCAATTTTGTCGAAATCCAAATGCAGACCGGTAGCTACCAGTAAAAAATCGTAGGGAATTTTTCTACCTGAATCAGTCGTAATGGAGTTACCCTCTGGATCAAACTCCGTTGCCATTTCTTGTACCCACTCAATGCCACTGGGTTGCAAATCACTATTGCGATCGGCCACCTTATCTAACGGCCAAATACCAGTTGCCACTAAGGTGTAACCAGGCTGGTAATTATGAATTTCTTTGCGATCCACAATCGTGACCTTGACACCATCTAGATCACGCATCAGTCGATTGGCAACAGCAATACCACCCAGTCCACTGCCGACAATCACAACCTTTGCGTTAGTTTTAATTGCAGCATTAGCAACTGTAGGCATTGCTAATTCGATACCACCAGAAGCCAGAGACAAGGCGGAGGCGCCTTTTAAAAAATGTCGGCGACTTGGCTCCATTGCGACATCGTTCTTTGGTTTTTTACTCATACAAACCTTTCCATGGGTTTACCGGCATTTTGACCTTTAAATGAAAGCCAAAATCAATGCATTTTGGGTGTAACAACAATATATATTTAAATATTATATAGTTAAATTAAATAATTCATCTAGGAAAAACCCCACCCCTCTTTTAAACCCAGTTTTTGTGGGGTTAAAAGCGTATAGCCATCCCAAAATGACAACTGCCCGCATGGGTGAGATGCGGGCAGTGCACTTACTAAATCAAACTACCGATTACTTCTTGGCTGGCTTCGGATCGAAAGGCTGTGGGCTAGGTGTGCCTGGAGCCGATGGCGGAAGCTGAGGTAACTTGAAGTTTGGTTGATCGCCTGTCAGTGAGTACAAGAACGCTACGATATCGCCATTCTCTTCCTTAGTGAACTTACGGCCCAACTGAATCTGACCCATAATCTCAACAGCTTCAGCAAGTGTTTTTGCTTCGCCATCATGGAAGTAGGGATAGGTCAATTCAATATTGCGCAATGTAGGCACTTTAAAGTTAAAGCGGTCAGCATCTTTCTTGGTCACACCAGCACGACCCTCGAGAGAGTTATCACCTTTATACGGCTCAACAACACCCATCTTCTGGAAGGAATTTCCGCCAACTGCCGGGCCGTTGTGACAACCAATACAACCACTGTTTTTAAACAGCTCATAACCCTTCACTTGCTGAGCAGTTAAAGCGCTCTTATCGCCTTTGAGCCATTTATCAAATGGTGAGTTTGGAGTAACCAAGGTTTCTTCAAACGCTGCAATTGCTTTAGTTACCTCATTAATAGTGATCTTGTCTGTGCCAAAGATTTGCTTGAACTCGGCAACATAACCAGGAATGGTTTCAAGAGTCTTGACAGCCAACTCATGTGTAAAGCCCATCTCACCTGGATTAGCAATAGGACCACCTGCTTGCTCCTTCAAATCGGCTGCACGACCATCCCAGAACTGGGCAAGGTTTAGGCTGGAATTGAGTACTGTTGGAGCATTGATCGGGCCTTGATTCCAGTTATGACCAATAGAAGTTTTTAAGTTATCAGTGCCGCCCATAGAGAGGTTATGGCATGAGTTACAAGAAATGAAACCCGACTTGGATAGACGTGGATCAAAGTAGAGTTGTTTACCAAGTTCAACTAGCGCTGGATTGGCTACATTAGGAGCATTGATTGGCTTGATAGGCTCATCCATCACAGCGCCACCGGCATCCGCAGGCTTGCTAGCAGTGGTAGTAGCTTTATCACTACAACCCACTAAGGCAGTCATCATTGCCGCTAATAACAAAGAGGTCAGTTTCAGTTTCATAGGGTCATTCCTTTTACATGTTTCTCCCCTCCTTTTTAAAGGAATCAAAAAAACAGGATTTGACGCATATCAAACGACTTGCCCAATAAAAACTATTAGGTTTATAAATTAAATTAATAGCCCAACATCGACCTAAAATTTATTAAGTAGCTTCGTCCAACGGCCTCACCTTTCGATACATGCGCATCATGTCCATCATGACAGCTGTACTCCAAGCAAAGCAAAAGAGACTGCTCATCGAGAGCACTACAGCAAGAATGCGATACCTGCTGGGTAAGCTAGCAACAGCCTGCTCTGATCCAATGGTAGTGTAGATGCCACCAATCACAACAATCGCGTGATCAATGCTAGATGCCACACCATGCCATAAGCCCAAAATTGAGAGTATGCCAATCTCACTTAAATGGATTAAAGCTAAGGCAGAGAGGCCCATGAAGAAAAAAATTTCCATTCTGATGTATTGCTTATTGGCAATCAATCGAGTGGCATGTCGATGATAGATTGCTTGCGCGCCCCACAAACATAGTCCGTGATAAACAATCAATACAAAAAATACAACGATAAATCCCATGAGCAGGCCAAAGGAAGATAGGTCTTGAATTGAAATTGCTTTCATTGATTTAAACCCCAAATAACTTGCACGAAATAAAGATCTGAATAGTCATTTTGGCGGAGAGGGAGGGATTCGAACCCTCGGTAGGTTTGACCCTACGCCTGATTTCGAGTCAGGTACATTCGACCACTCTGCCACCTCTCCGAACCGAAAGGCAATTATAGCGATGGAGCCATCTTTTACTTTGAAGCACTTTAGCTTTAAATAGGCTTAAGCACTTCCAAACCGCCCATATAGGGTTGCAATGCTTTAGGGATAGTAATACTGCCATCGGCTTGTTGGAAGTTCTCCAGTAGAGCAACCCCTGTTCTACCGACTGCAAGACCAGAGCCGTTGAGAGTGTGTACTAATTCAGGCTTTCCTTGCCCAGCTTTAAATCTTGCCTGCATGCGCCTTGCTTGGAAGTCGCCCATATTGGAGCAAGAGCTAATTTCTCGATAGGCATTTTGTGATGGAATCCACACTTCCAAGTCATAAGTCTTGGTGCTGCCAAAACCCATATCGCCAGTACAGAGCAATACTTTTCTATATGGCAATTCGAGTAACTCCAAAATCTTTTCTGCATGAGCTGTTAATTCTTCTAGCAACTGCATGGATTCTTCTGGCTTCGCAATTTGTACCAGCTCTACTTTTTCAAACTGATGTTGACGAATCATCCCGCGCACATCACGCCCATAACTACCTGCCTCAGATCTAAAGCAAGGCGTGTGAGCAACAAATTTAAGCGGTAAATCCTGCTCTGCAGTGATCGTATCGCGCATTAAATTCGTGACAGGTACTTCTGCAGTGGGGATGAGATAAAAGTTTTCTGTTTTTGCTTCGCCATTGCCATCTTCTCCGCCCATTTGACGGGGAACCTTAAAGAGGTCCTCCTCAAACTTCGGTAGTTGGCCAGTACCACGCATGGATGCTGCGTTGACCATAAACGGTACATATAGCTCTTGGTAAGCATGTTGGCCTGTATGCACATCAAGCATCAATTGCGCCAAAGCACGATGCAAGCGAGCAAGTTGTCCTTTGAGAACTACAAAACGGGAACCACTAATCTTTGCAGCAGATTCAAAATCAAGCCCTAGTCGCGCACCCAAATCTACATGGTCTTTTACTGGAAACGAAAAATTGGGCAACTCTCCCCAGCGCTTGACTTCTTTATTTTCAGTTTCATCTTTGCCTACCGGTACTGACTCATCCGGAAGATTGGGAATCCCCATTAAAAAATCAGCAATCTCATTTTGCAGAACAGCGAGTCTCGCTACGCCCGATTCCATATCCACATTAATCTGCGATGCCTCTGCCATCTCAGCAGCAGCATCTTCGCCTTTGCCTTTTTTCATACCAATGGCTTTCGCCAATTGATTACGCTTGGCTTGTAATTCTTCTGTACGCGTTTGTAAGGACTTGCGCTCAGCCTCTAAAGTGTTGAATTTCTCAACATCAAGGGAGAACTTACGCGTTGCTAAGCGTGCAGCAACAGCTGCGATATCTTTACGAAGGAGTTGCGGATCAATCATGTAATGCTCTGTAGGGTTAAATATCTAAAAAGGGTAAGGCTCTAGTTTAAGCGGAGGACTTCTGCGCCAGCCGGGGGAATAAAAGTAAAGCTATTGGCAGGCAGATTAATGTTGAGTTGAATTTTATCCAGGGTCACCAAAACAACGCTACCTAAGCCATCAATCAACTCTAAGGCCTTAGGTAGGCTGTTTATCATACCCACCGAAATCTTGGTATAGGGCAAATCACTCTTGGATCCATTGGGACTCTTCTTGGGCACTAAAGCAACCCATTTCATTCCCAAACGCTCTTCCCCTTCGACCAAATCAAAATGCTGATCTAAAGATGTCTCGCCAAATAAGATTGCTGCAGGGGTGCTAGCTAGAGCCTGACCAGCAGATCTAAAGGTAGCTTGATTTAAATCTTTATCCCACAAGATCAACTGCTTGCCATCGGCAATTAATTTTTGTTCGTAAGGCTTTTGTGTTTCCCAGACAAAACGACCAGGCCTTTGAAAAACAAAATTACCTTGGGTTTGACGAACCAGTTTTAAACCTTTGTCTTGCGGTTCATTTGCTCTTGGTGCACGCAGCTGTTGCTGAACAAATTCGCCTTGAGCAGTTTTAGAATTGCGCACAAATTGGCGTAGTTGATCCGCCCCACTGTCTCCATCAGCTAAGGCAAATTGGGCTGGCAACAACATCACCGCACCCAATATGGCCACACTGATTGCGGATAAAACTCTTCGCAAAATAATGGCCTTATTCAGATGGACGGTGAAGGATTTCACGGTTACCACCATTACCCATCTTAGAAACCAGTCCTGCTTTTTCCATATCCTCGAGCAAACGCGCTGCGCGGTTATAGCCAATGCGCAAATGGCGCTGCACCAATGAAATAGATGGGCGTTTATTTTCTAAAACAATTGCTACCGCTTGGTCATACAGCGGATCAGCTTCGCCACCACCTTCACCAGTCAGATCATCAATGTTGGATTCATCAGCGCCCTCTAAGACGCCATCGATGTAATTGGCTTCGCCCTTCTCCTTGAGCCATTCAACTACGCGGTGGACTTCGTCATCAGATACAAATGCACCGTGAACACGTACAGGCAGTCCAGTGCCCGGTGCCATGTACAGCATGTCACCCATACCCAATAGCGCTTCAGCTCCTTGTTGATCCAAGATAGTGCGGCTATCAATCTTGCTACTGACTTGGAAGGAAATACGCGTTGGTACGTTAGCTTTAATCAAACCAGTAATCACATCCACACTAGGACGCTGGGTTGCTAGCACTAAATGAATTCCTGCTGCACGCGCCTTTTGGGCAATACGCGCAATCAACTCTTCAATCTTCTTACCAGAGACCATCATTAAGTCAGCCAACTCGTCAATCACAATCACAATGACAGGGGCTTTATAAATTGGCTCAGGATCATCCGGCGTCAAACTAAATGGATTAGTAAGCTTCTCACCTTTTTCTTCTGCTTCTAAAATTTTCTTATTAAAGCCAGCAAGGTTACGTACACCAAACTTACTCATCAGCTTGTAGCGGCGCTCCATCTCATTAACCGCCCAATTCAGGGCGTTATAGGCCTGCTTCATATCCGTTACTACTGGACACAAGAGATGGGGAATCTTGTCGTACATCGCCATCTCCAGCATCTTGGGATCAATCATGATGAGACGTACTTCATCAGGTTTGGCCTTGAAGAGGATCGACAAAATCATGGCATTAATACCAACAGACTTACCAGCACCAGTAGTACCGGCAACTAAGCAGTGTGGCATCTTCGCCAAGTCAGCCACGATCGGGCTACCTGAAATATCTTTGCCTAACGAGAGTGTGAGATTGGAATGGCTATCGTTGTAAACCTGTGAACTCAAAATCTCAGAGAGGTAAACCGATTGACGGGTTGGGTTAGGCAATTCCAAAGCCATACAGGTTTTGCCAGGAATCGTCTCTACCACGCGCATGCTTACCACGCCCAAAGAACGCGCTAAGTCGCGAGACAGATTCACAATCTGACTACCCTTGACTCCGACAGCGGGATCAATCTCATAACGAGTCACTACAGGTCCAGGATAAGCAGCAATCACTTTGACCTCGACACCAAACTCAGCTAACTTGCGCTCGATCAAACGGGAGGTAAATTCCAGCACATCTGCTGAAATCGTTTCTTTTGCTTCTGGTACGGGATCAAGCAATGCCAATGGAGGCAATTCAGAATCTGGGATGTCCACGAACAATGGCTGTTGCTTCTCGCGCTCTACACGAGCACTCTTAGGAATCTCTACCGGTGCACGCACGATTTGCACAGGCTTGGCAATTTCGACGCGACCCCGAAACTCTTCGACAAACTCTTCTCGCTCTTCGGCTGCAGCTTCACCCAATTTGCGATCTTCTTGGCTGTCACGACGCTCTCTTAGGCGCTTGTATGTTAGCTCCAGTGATCGCCCCACCTTTTCCGCAATATCTAACCAAGAAAAATGGAGGAATAGAGATAGACCTGCGCACAAGCCAAATAAGAGCACAAGCGTTGAGCCAGTAAAACCTAAGCTCATTTGCAGGGGGTCACCAATCAACTCACCCAAGATGCCTCCAGGAGGTCTAGGGAGCTCCCAGGCCAAAGAATGAAGCCTGATGGACTCAAGACCCATGCTACTAAATAGAGTGAGTCCAAAGCCCAACCAGCGTACCAATAAGGAGTCTGGCTTAGCATCCGGATCGGGTGGCAAGGTGATACTCCAAAGCTCACGCCAGCCACTGAGCACCCGGCGACCAAACAATACAACCCACCAAAAAGCGGAAATACCGAAGATATAGAGCAATAAATCGGCTAAATAGGCCCCAAAACGACCTCCTAGGTTCTTGGGGACCTCAAAACTGGCATGTGACCAGGCCGGATCTGCCTTGGAATACGTCACCAAAATGGCAAATAAGCCCAGACAGAGGCCGCAGGAGATGAACCAACGCGCCTCTAGCAGGAGACGGGGCATCCTTCCCTGCCCCGAATTCTCAGGGGGCTGGGGCAATGGGCTTTTTGACTTCGGGTATGTGGTTCTTGCCATGTTCTTACGATTGTAATCAAGCAATCCTATAATTTGGGTATGACTACAAATACTCCTAAACACTCCAAAGTTCTTATTCTGGGTTCTGGCCCTGCTGGCTACACTGCTGCTGTATACGCAGCGCGAGCCAATTTGAGCCCTACCTTGATCACTGGCCTAGCCCAGGGTGGTCAATTAATGACTACAACCGATGTGGAAAACTGGCCTGCTGACCCCGATGGCGTTCAAGGCCCAGAACTCATGGATCGTTTTTTAAAGCATGCCGAACGCTTTAATACCAATATTATTTTTGATCATATTCATACGGCAGCGCTAACTGAAAAGCCGATTCGCCTGGAGGGCGACTCAGGAACGTATACCTGTGATGCACTCATTATTAGCACCGGCGCTTCAGCTCAGTACATTGGATTGCCAAGCGAAGAAGCATTTATGGGTCGCGGTGTTTCTGGGTGCGCCACCTGTGATGGCTTCTTTTATCGCAACCAAGATGTCTGCGTCGTTGGCGGAGGCAATACTGCTGTAGAAGAAGCCCTCTATCTCACCGGCATTGCTAAGAAAGTCACCGTTATTCATCGTCGCGATAAATTCCGTGCCGAGCCCATTTTGAATGATCGCCTCATGGCTAAAGTTGCCGAAGGTAAGGTCGAGCTCAAACTGAATTCCACTTTAGATGAAGTGCTGGGAGATGACAAAGGTGTCACCGGAGTGCGCATCAAAAAACAAGATGGCAGCACAGAAGAGATTGCTGTCACCGGCGCCTTCATTGCCATTGGTCATAAACCGAATACTGAGTTATTTGTAGGCCAGTTAGATATGAATAATGGCTACCTCAAAACCCATTCAGGTTTAGAAGGCAATGCCACCGCAACCAATATTCCTGGGGTCTTTGCTGCAGGTGATGTGCAAGATCACATCTATCGCCAAGCCATTACTAGTGCGGGAACTGGTTGTATGGCAGCTCTGGATGCTCAACGCTACTTAGAGACTCTCGATTAAGGGCTAAATGCCCACGAAACGCCTGGCAACAATGCTGGGCGTTTTTTATTGGATCCTCCTGGATACCAAAAAAAAGGGGGCTCTCAAAGGCTTTAAACTAGAGCAAATCAGCTATTTCGAGCAGTTAAACGCCTCTTTGCTAATATCGAGGTATTCATTAATCAATACGTGGAGTATTTATGAGTTACGACAAAGTCAGCCCAGGCAAAAAGATCCCAGAAAGTTTCAACGTCATCATTGAAATCCCAATGAACGCTGATCCAGTCAAGTACGAAGTAGATAAAGAAAGTGGCTGCCTGTTTGTAGATCGTTTCATGGGTACTGCCATGCACTATCCATGTAACTACGGTTACATTCCCCACACTATTGCTGGTGACGGCGATCCCGTTGACGTTCTCGTCATGACACCATTCGCATTGGTACCTGGTTCAGTAGTCAGTTGCCGCGCAATTGGCATGCTCGAGATGGAAGATGAAGGCGGTCAAGATGCGAAACTATTAGCAGTTCCAGAAGATAAGATTTTGCCTATCTACAAGCATTTGCAAAAACCAGAAGATGTTAACGAATTACTCCTTAGCCAAATCCAACACTTCTTTGAGCACTACAAAGATCTCGAAAAAGGTAAATGGGTTAAGGTAAAAGGTTGGGTTGGTGTTGCTGCTGCCCATCAAGAAATTCTGGATGGCATTGCAGGCTATGCCAAATCACAGAAGTAATTAATTTGTCATTGGGAGTGAGCTCGCAAACCATCGCCTTAGCGCAAATCAACCCTTTACTGGGTGATTTACCTGGTAATGCGCGACTCATCTCTCAAGCAGCAGCGGAAGCCTTTAAAAAAGGTGCTACTGTTGTCCTAACCCCAGAGCTCTCGCTCACAGGTTACCCCCCAGAAGATTTGCTCTTACGCCCCGCTTTCATTGAGGCGGCAGAAGCGGAACTCAAACGCCTCACTATAGAACTCAAGCAATTCCCAGGCTTAGTTGTCATCGTTGGGCATCCTCAACAAACATCAGTTGGCCTACAAAACTATGCGTCGGTATTGCGTGATGGTCAGGTGATTGCTGGCTATGCCAAACAAAAACTACCTAACCACGAAGTATTTGATGAGGTTCGCTATTTTGTCGCCGGCAATCAAGCCTGTGTTTTTGAAAATGCAGGCATTCAATATGGACTCATTCTGTGTGAGGATGCTTGGCATGCTGGTCCAGCAAAACAAGCTCATGATGCAGGCGCACAGGTACTGCTGGTGTTAAACGCCTCACCCTACCATTTGCATAAAGAGGCTTTACGCATTGAAGTATTGCGCAAGCAGATTGCAATCAGCAAAATGCCTTTGATCTACGTAAATGCCGTTGGCGGTCAAGACGAGCTGGTTTTTGATGGCGGCTCTTTTGCACTCAATAGCCAAGGTCAAGTTGTCATGGCCATGCCTCAGTTTGATATCGGCTTAGGATTTGTCAATCTCAACGCTGAAGGTGAGCTTGAGCAAGGGCTGATTGCCCCGCCTCAGAGCATCGAGGCACAAGCCTATCAAGCGCTCGTTTTAGGCGTGAGCGATTACGTACAAAAGAATCGTTTTCCAGGAGTCATTATTGGCTTATCTGGCGGGGTTGACTCCGCCCTAGTATTGGCAATTGCTGTTGATGCCCTGGGCGCAGATAAGGTACGCGCCGTCATGATGGCCTCACGCTACACTGCGGACATCTCTTGGATTGATGCAAGAGAAATGGCTCAGAACCTCGGCGTGCAATACGACGAAATTCCGATTAGCGGACCGGTAGACGCATTCGAGCATTCCTTAGCAGAGCAATTTCGGGGTTTAGAACTAGATGCTACCGAAGAAAATATTCAGGCAAGAGTACGTGGCACTTTGCTCATGGCACTCTCCAATAAAACAGGGCGTCTAGTTTTAACTACGGGGAACAAGAGTGAAATGGCTGTGGGCTACTGCACGCTCTACGGCGATATGGCCGGCGGCTTTGCTGTCATTAAAGATATTGCCAAGACCTTAGTCTATCGACTATGTGCCTATCGCAACAGTATTGAACCCGTGATTCCAGAGCGTATTTTGACGCGCGCGCCTTCCGCAGAATTGCGCCCAGATCAAAAGGATCAAGATAGTCTGCCTTCTTATGAGGCACTCGATGCAATTGTGGAGCGCTACATGGAGCAGAACCAATCAATTGCCCAAATGATTGCTGCCGGCTTTGATGCTGACAGCGTCGAAAAAGTGACACGCCTGATTAAGTTAAATGAATATAAAAGGCGTCAGGCACCTCCCGGCATCAAGGTCACTACACGGGCGTTTGGGCGCGATTGGCGCTACCCCATTACCTCCCAATTTCGGGCATAAAGTGCTTCAGGGTAAAGTAATAGGCTTGCTACAGAGCCTTGTTTAGGCAATTGATTTCAGTTCTAGGTATGATTACTGTATTAAGGGGAATATATGAAGCTAATCACATCCATTATTAAACCGTTCAAACTCGATGAAGTTCGTGAAGCCTTAGCTGAAGTTGGTGTTACTGGCTTAACCGTTACTGAAGTCAAAGGTTTTGGTCGTCAAAAAGGACACACTGAGCTATATCGTGGCGCAGAGTACGTTGTCGATTTTTTACCAAAGGTCAAAGTAGAAGTCGTTGTTGCTGACGATCGCACAGAAGCAGCGATTGAGGCTATTACCAAAGCAGCCCGCACTGGAAAAATTGGTGACGGTAAGATTTTCGTTAGCCCAATAGAGCAAGCTATTCGCATTCGCACTGGCGAAACTGACGACTCAGCAGTTTGATGTATTCCTCTTAGTAAGCGGGGGTGAAGCTACGCATGGCTGCCCCACTTACTACTTAGCGAAACTGGGAGTCTGTAGGATCTACGGAAGGCTTCACCAACCCAGTCGCCTCCAAGATAAGCGTTTTTCCAGCAGGGTCTGCTAGGCGCACTTTCGTGCCCTGAAAGAAAACATCCACTTCCCTAAGCCCAGAAGTGAGAACCTTAAATGGTGGCTGACCATAAAAAGAGGCACCAACCCCCGGCTCCAACAATTTATTCTGGGTTTTTCCGCTGGCATCGACCACACAAACCACTTGCTTGGATTTAGCCTGCAGGTAAACCATATCGCCTGCCTTGCGAGGCGCTTCAGGCTTAAAGCGAATTATCGCCTCCTCAGCGGGGCAAGCTGTTGAGAGCTCCGAAGCAATTACTGGCGAAGACGCTGGCACCGTTGCAGGCACCGCTGGAGTGACAGGCAGAGTTGCTGGTGTTGATGGCGCCGGAGCAGATTCAGATGGCGTAGGTGATGGCGTTTGTGGAACGGCTATCACCTCTTCTTTAACAATCACCACCTCTTGTGGATTGTCTGCAAAAAAGAATGAGCTCAAATTGATAATGGCAAATGCAGCGGCAGCCAAGACACTCAACCACAAAAATAAGTTCTTTTTCTTTGCAGGTTTTGACTCAGAAGAATCTATTGAAGATACAGCTTCCTTTGGCACCTCATTTAATGGAGAGAGGTCTTGCTCAGGATTGGCAGATTCCGTTTTTTGCTTTGGAGTGGATTCTTTAACTGGATTAATTGGCGCTTGCACTTCTTGCGCTATTGCAGTTGGTTCTGGCTCCACTTCTTTGGGCACAGTTTTTTCATCAAGCTCAAAAGCTTCTTTCTCACTCAGACCCAATAGTTTTGCTACTTTTTTAGCAGCAGTAAATTTAACTTGGGCACTATAGAACGTAGCACTCTCACCATTCTCAATCTGCTCAATTTGGCGAGTAGACAAACAAGCCATTCCACCAAGATCCTTGGCACTCAAGCCAAGCTTTTCTCTTGCCTGTGCAAAAGCTGCCTTATTTATCTCGGGGAGTTTAGAGTTACTAGTCACAAAAGCGCTTTTAGTGAATTATTTGCCAAATTCGTGCCTCATCATAGTTCTTAATCTATACAAGGGAAATTAGCCAAACAGCTAACTTTTTTCAATATCTTCAAGCTCTGACTCTAGATACTTGGCAACCAGCGTTTGAACAGACTCAACATGCATTTTGTCCATCACTCTAGCCTTGTGAACCTTAATCGTTGCATCAGTGGTTCCGAGCTTGACAGCAATATCCTTATTAAGCAAGCCCTTTACTAGCCAAAAACAGACCTCTTTTTCCCTTGGGGTTAAGGTGGCGTAGTCCTTCTTGGTTTCCACCTCCTTAGAGATACGCTTTAACTGACGTCGATCGAACTCCACCGCATCAGCTACCGCTTTAAGCAAGTCTTCCAAGTTAAAGGGCTTAAAAAGGAAGTCAATAGCCCCTTTTTTGAGGCCTTTCACAATCTGATGGGGGTGGCTTTGGCCACTTACAAAGACAATCGGGGTCTTGCGACCCATTTGCAGTAATTTTTCCTGAAGATCTAAACCGGTCATATCCGGCATTTGCATGTCTAACAAGATCACTGCTGGTGATACCGGCAGGGAATGCTCTAAAAAGGTTACCGCTGAAGAAAAGTCCTCAACCATGTATCCCACCTCCTTAAGCATTCTGCTTAAAGAGGTGCGCATTGACGCATCGTCGTCAATTAGGTAGATGTGGCCAACTTTAGTCATTGAATTTGAAGGAAAAAGTTACGAATAGTGCAATTTACTGCAGCTATTTTCGAAAGGATATTAGCTATGAAGCTAATACTAGGGGGTAATCAGCAAATACAATAGCCAGATATGCCTAAAAAGACATATCGCAAAGTAGTAGAAAAGGTCATATAAACCCCTGCACTTTGCTTTATCTCACGGCACAATAGAGCTTTTCGACCAATTCTTTTCTGGAGTCAATATCAGCATGAAACGCTTAAATGAACGCTCGCGCAACGTTACCGAAGGAGTTGCCCGCGCTCCCAATCGCTCAATGTATTACGCGATGGGCTACCAAGAAACGGATTTTGTAAAACCTATGGTTGGTGTGGCCAATGGGCACTCCACGATTACCCCCTGCAATAGCGGCTTACAAAAACTGGCTGATGCAGCAGTTATAGCCCTGGAAGAAGCTGGTGCCAAGTCCCAGTTATTTGGCACCCCAACAGTATCCGATGGCATTGGCATGGGCACTGAGGGCATGAAATACTCCCTCGTTTCTCGTGAAGTGATTGCTGACAGCATTGAAACCTGTGTGAATGGTCTATGGCAAGACGGTGTATTGGTGATTGGTGGCTGCGACAAAAATATGCCAGGCGGCATGATGGCGCTAGCGCGTACCAACGTTCCTGGTATCTATGTTTATGGTGGCACGATTAAACCTGGTCACTTCAAAGGCAAGGACCTCAATATTGTTTCTGCATTTGAAGCGGTTGGTGAGTTCACCTCTGGCCGCCTGAGTGAATCTGACCTCAAGGGCGTTGAGCAGCATGCCTGCCCAGGCAGTGGATCTTGCGGTGGTATGTATACCGCCAATACGATGAGCTCTTCATTTGAAGCGCTTGGCATGAGCCTGCCTTACTCATCCACAATGGCCAATGAAGATGCTGAGAAAGTTGCTAGCGCGCATGAATCCGCAATCGTGTTGGTGGAGGCCATTAAAAAGAATTTGCGTCCACGCGACATCATTACCAAGAAATCCATTGAGAACGCAGTGAGCGTCATTATGGCCGTTGGTGGATCGACAAATGCGGTTTTGCATTACCTCGCGATTACCAGCGCTGCTGAAATTGATTGGACGATTGATGATTTTGAGCGTATTCGCAAACGCGTTCCCGTCATTGCCGATATGAAACCCTCTGGTCAGTATTTAGCAACTGATCTGCACCAAGCTGGTGGCATCCCACAAGTGATGAAGATTTTGCTCGATGGCGGACTTTTGCATGGCGATTGCATGACCATCACCGGCAAAACGATTGCTGAGACACTCAAAGATGTCCCTTCAGTGCCACGCGCTGATCAAAAGGTAATTCGTACTCTTGATAACCCAATCTATAAGCAAGGTCACCTGGCAATCCTCAAAGGAAATATTTCTCCTGAAGGCTGCGTAGCCAAAATTACGGGTCTTAAGAATCCCTCCATTACTGGCCCTGCCCGCGTCTTTGACTCTGAGGATGATGCAATGGCAGCCATCATGGCGCAGAAGATTAAAGATGGTGATGTCATGGTCATTCGCTATGAAGGCCCTAAAGGCGGCCCTGGTATGCGTGAGATGCTCGCCCCTACCTCTGCCTTAGTTGGCCAAGGCTTAGGCGAGTCTGTAGGCCTCATCACCGATGGTCGCTTCTCTGGTGGCACATGGGGAATGGTAGTTGGACACGTAGCTCCCGAGGCTTATGTAGGCGGAACGATTGCCTTGATTGAAGAAGGCGACTCCGTCACAATCGATGCCCACAAGCTACTGATTCAGCTCAATGTCAGCGATGAAGAGATTGCTAAGCGTCGTGCTGCTTGGAAGCAACCTAAACCTCGCTATACGCGCGGCCTGCTAGCAAAATATGCAAGTCTTGCAAGTAGCGCTAGCAAAGGTGCGGTTACTGACTTGGATTTAAAAATCTAAGTGAATTGCTCTAACTAAAAAGCCCCTAGTGAGAACTAGGGGCTTTTTTATTGGCTCAGCAGTACTGCCAAATCAATCTTAGTGCTTCATTCCGCTACCATGACTACTATCATGAGAGCCGCCTTGAGCGCCCATTGCATTGACTGGCATCTTCACTTCTACTTCGCCAGCCTTAGCAAACTTGAGTTTGACTGGAACAGTTTGACCAGCTGCTAATGGGGCCTTGATATTCATAAACATGAGGTGCAAACCGCCTGGCTTTAATTCAACTGCACCACCAGCTGGCACTGGAATATCCTTTACCTGGCGCATTTTCATCACATTGCCTTCCATCGCCATTTCGTGCAACTGCACTTCACCAGCCACTGGAGAGCTAGCGGAGATCAGTTGATCTGCTTTGCCTTTGTTCTCAATCTTCATAAAACCGCCGGCAGCCATTTGGCCTGGAACCGTTGCGCGGGTATAGGCATGTTCAATCTCTACACTGCCAACTTTAGCGTTTTGTGCATTTGCCAAACCAACTACGCTAAGCGCTGAAACCAACAATGCTTTGAATAATGTGTTACGTGTCATTCTTACTTCCTCCTAGTTAAATTCAAATTCCGAGATATTGTTGAAGCTCTTTTTGAAACTTCTCTCGCTCATTTACTCCAACAAAAAAACCAATGACCACTTCTTGATTTGCACTTTTTAATGCGATATCTCTATCCGCCTTACCCGTTGAAATGACTTTGGTCCAGACTGTATTAAATTCATGCTGCTGCAACTTGCCACCCCAGCTTCTCTCAAATAGAAGCTGCTTTCCAGCTATCGTGATCTTTTCATAGTCAAGCGCATGGCGGGTGTAGATATACAAAGCAATCGTTAGGGCTAGGATTTCGATGGTAGTAAAGATAATGACCATCCATACCCCAATTAATAAAAAGTAGCTTGCTACCAATAGCGAAAAACAAACAATGGAAGCGTAAAACATCCCCACCTGTTTCGGTGAAAAGGAGCAATTTCGTTTCATATACCAAGTACGCATATATCTACTTTAATCGGAATATCGCCATGGTATTAAAAATTCCGAATGAAGGGGTTTTGAGCCATAAATAGCTCCTCCCTTAGCTGATGAATGCGCTCCTCAATCAGCCGGTAGGCAGGCTTATTGGTCTTGGCTTGCAAGGAAAATATCCCATCAATTTCTTGGGCCGCTAAGGGGTCTACTTTTACGGTCGATTTATTGACAAATAAGGATAAAGAAAAATGTTTACGGTACTTTTCCAAGGACTTAATTTTCTTGCACTGAGCAGCGATGCTTCGCAGGGAGATTCGTTTGGCCTTCTTGGGTAAACACCCCAAATAGGAAGACTGGTATTTTTCAATTAATAGTTGGTCAGACGAAAGGTCGACTGGCAATTTCACCAAAATAGATTCATCACTGTAACGCGTAGTCCAGATATAACTAGCCAATTCTTCTGGTTTTAAACGGCTGATATCGGATTTATTGACCGAATTTGGCCCGCAGTAAGTAATCGCAAGTTCCTTATGGGGCAGATCGAAATCTTGCGAAACAGACTGGAGCAATTGCCGAACTGAATCTTCATTTCCAGAAGAGTTAAAAAAGGCGTACATCGATTAGCCCTCCTTTTTCTTGCTGGAATACGGCTTATCAAAATCGATCAGCGGATAGGCGTCGGCTACGTAGGCTGGTCCTTTCATAATCATCACAATAAGCGCCCCAAATCCAATTGTAAAAATTGCTGTGCAGTAAAACACAATCAAGCTGATGACATAAATATCCACAGTCCCGATCCAACGCTGCACCTCACTAACGCTGCCAGCAATTGGAAATAATCTAGCTAAGAGTGATGGCAGACCAAGCCCCAAAAGTCCAAAGACAAATACCTGCGGAATGTGACGTAAAACCTTACGCTCCACCCCAGGAGCAACCTTAGGGTGATTCTTTAGCTTATTAAAAAATCGGCTCATCATGTCCTCGTTTCATACACATAATTATGGGACTTAAGGCTGACTGGTGTCATCTCAAATTGCGGCTTATTAGCCTCATAAGCAGCCTGAGCCTGCATAAAGCTATAAATGCCGACAATCCATACTACGCAAGCCAAAAGGCTTAACAATAGACCACGTTTTAGGCCTCTTGCTGAATACCAAGAATTATTCATAATGGCATGCCTCGACTAATAAGCCAGGCAATTAAACCCAGCATGGCACCAATGTTGATATGCATTTTCAGATGCAGCATCTGTTTTGCTAAATTCATCACTACTCCCAACCCAATTTATGGTGAATCACCATCAACTCTTATCCAGCATGGATAAACCATGCGCCTAAACGGAATTAAGAGGCTGTAGGAGGAGCTCTAGAAGGAAGTCTGACCCAGGCAGAATTTCTCTGAGGGGCTTGATATGAAAATTGCGCTTGCGCTGTATAGCTAATAGGAGTTACAAACTCAAATGTGCTGAAGCTAGGCAATAAATAGATTGGCTGAACTACGCAGTACGGGCAGTGACTACCCATAACTGAAGATGAAGAAGGCTCATCATCACCGATGACCTGAGTCATCTTTGTGCCGTTGGTGCTGCAAATCTCAACTACAAAACCTTGGCCATTATTAGCCAAAGATAAAGCCTGTGAAACAGCAGGCGCAAGCGCACCCAACAAGATAGCCAAAGCAGCTATCCAGTGAACGAACTTGCGGTGCTTAATTAAATGCATAACTAATAATACTAAAAATAATCTATTACCAAGTCATTGTTTTGGTATTGTCTTTAAATAAGGCATCACTAGTCACCTTAGCGCCACCCATTTTGATTCCAGGCAATAAATCGGCTTCAGTAAAGCCATAATGTTTTAGGCATAGTGGGCACATAATGACTGTTCCACCTTTAGCAATAATGCCTGCCAACATCTTTTGCTGTTCTGGGTACTTAGATGCGCTTGATTTAACGCCCAAGTACACACCCTTATCACTTAAGAAAACACTTAATGGATGCCCTGCATCATTCATATGGGAGCCAAAGTTAAATGCCATCGTTGCGCGATGTGGCTCATCACTAGTCAAACTTACAAATAGCGGATCATTGGCACCAGCAAAAGCTGACAGAGATAAAGTGGCTAATACTGCTAGTACTGCTGATTTCAAAGATTTCATAAACATGAACTACTCCTTTTTAAAAATAACAATTAATTTTCCTGATAAAGCGCATACGTAATTTGATACATAACAAACTATTTTCACTAGAACTTCATATTTGCAGAGACATAGAATGTTCTCCCCATGCCGGCAACTGCAGTTCCCCATGGAACTCCATTCATTGACATGGTGTTTCCTTGACCTAAATATGCTCCGCCTTGCGGTAATGCATAAAGCTTGTTTAGTAAGTTTTCAATTCCAAAGTTCACACGGTATTTCTTATCGTCATATGAGGCGCGTAAGTTGTATAGTGAATAACCGCCAGTAGCGATCTCATTTCTAACGGCATTGAGGTTTGTCTTAGCCGCTACAAATTGACCTTCAATAGTATTGGTCCAGTTGGCGCCTAAATACTGCACAAGACCCAGCTTTCCATTCAGAGGCATGATGTTGTACAAATTATCACCAGTAGTCACATTCTGACCGCGGGTATAAGAACCTTGACCCGTCAACTGAAAGCGACCTAACTGCTGCAGCTTACCCAACATCACATTACCGGAAAGATCCAATCCATAGAGTTGCGCATCTTGATTAACATATTTAAGAACATTAAATCTATCTACAGTACATGTTGTATTGCAAGCTGCATCAATATAGTTGCTCACATAAGTGTAATAAGGATTTGCTTTAAACCCCCATACGTCCTTATTGGCATCATGCCAATCACTGGCTAGACTAATCGTGTTGGCAACCTCAGGTGCTAGCGTGATTTGCCCTACATAGCCGTTACCATCACCAACAAAGTTATTCATGATCGCTGCCATAGGGGTCGTAGACCATGAGTAACGCTCGTAAAGATTGGGCGATCTCGTTTTGCGAGAATAGCCAGCCTCGTAATTTTGTGTATTGTCTGGCTTATATCTTGTTAAAGCCGTTAAATCCCAGTTGTAATCAGTTTGCTTGTGTTGCTGTGCATTGAAGGCATTTGCTTGAGATTGATACATAGAGCTGTAGCCCTGTACATTGCCTGCATTTTCTCCAACCTGCTCTAAACGAATCCCCGCTAAACCCATTAACTCTTTGGACCACTGTTGCTCCAGCTCGCTAAAGAGAGCTAAGCGATCCCGTGTACCGTTATTAATATTTTGAAATGTATTGGGGCTCATCATCATTGAATTACCAGATGGTGGCCACCAATCATTTAGCTTATATCCCTGCCACTCGGTTCCTACTCTAGCGAGTTGAGTCTCAGAAATAGGCAGCGTGCCTTTGATAATTGCGCCATTCGTTGAGCTGGTTGCCAACATAGGCATTGCAGGAGAGGTTCGCGAACCGGTGTTGTCATCCATCTGATGGTTGACCATTTGGTTATAGGCTTGTGCCTCTAGAGTTCCCCAATCATATTTACCGGTGTACTTGAGGTTAAATTGCTCACTTTGATTTTTAGTCATATCCATACGCTGGTTTGCATAACCTTCGAATGGAATAAATTGATATCCCGCTTTAAATTCAATTAAATGATTCTCTTTTTGCCAGGCTAAAGAGAGTTGTTGATTGGTGGCGATATATCTTGAAGCACCGACTGTGCTTGGTGAGATTCCATTGCCAGGGGCTTTAAAGTTTCCACCAGCAGTGTAATTACCTGCTTTTACAGAGTCAATTGTGTAGTTGGCGCTAAATTCATCAGTTGCTGCCGTGACATTTAAATTCCCACCAATCGCTGTTGCATTACTACTGTATGAAGCACCCACCTCACCTTGCGTCAGCGTCTCGCCTTTGTTGGCAAATACTGGAGGCAATGATTGAACAGAAACAACGCCACCCAAGCTATCTCCGCCGGCACTTACAGGCGATAGACCAGTAATCACTTTGACGCTACCCACATTGGATGGGCTGATATATGACAGCGGTGAGTTCATATGGTTTGGGCAGGAAGATAACAGTGGCATGCCATCCACATTGGTGGATACTCGATCATCTGCTAAACCATGGATTGCTGGTAAGCCAGACACACCCCCGCCTGAATACATGCTTACACCGGGAATATTGAGGAGCATTGCAGCCGTATTGGGAGTATTCACCCGCGACTGATTGAGCTTCTCACCCTTCAGAATAGTCTGCGTCAGTGGCGCATCCTGTATTCCTGTTACGGTTAAGGAATCAATACTGGGCGCAACCTGTGCGTACGCCCCTGAAAGCATCATAGATGCTACTAACGCCATCGGCGTCATTCTTACTAATTTCATTTTTATCACCAAAACAATGACCGCAATGGTCAATTACAAAACCCCAATTGGGAAGAATGTAGTTTTAGGCGATAACAGGAGGTGCTGCGGAAGGAGGCATGACCCAAACAGCAAGAGGTTTGGGTGATTGATAGAAAAGCTGTGGAAGCAAGGCAAAGCTTTGCGGAGCTTCGAACTTGAGGTTGGTATTGAACGCTGGGGTAATAGCGCTATGCGTTACGCAATATGGACAATGCTTTACTTCTGCAAGCTCAGATTGATCTTCACTCTGAACCTTGATTTGTAACTGCGTTCCATCAGCAGAACAAATCTCCATAGCAAAACCTTGGCCATGCTGCGCAAGCGAGACCGCTTGTGAAATACTTGGCGCAAGCGCACTCATTGCAATGGCTACTGCTGCAATCCAGTGAATGAAACGGTTTTTATGGAAATTCATGTTGACAGAATTCTAGCGGATTTTTTATTGGGTGAGGGTTTTCCCATGTCGACACTGATAGCTTTGTGCATCCATTTACATAATAGAAAAGGGGGCTTGCGCCCCCTTCCCTTTGCTCAATCTTCGTTTTTGGCTAAATCAAGCGCTATCGTTAAATCTCAAGTCTTCAATACTCAAGCTGCAACAGCTTTTTTCTTGCCAATGACTTTGCTGATTAAAGGCCATACCAACAAGAGAATCGCTAAGCCACTGATGCCGCCAACTAGGTAGTTTGAGAAGAAGATATCTAAACCACCACCAGACATGAGCATTGACTGACGGAAAGAATCTTCCGCGCGGTCACCCAGTACTAAGGCGAGGACCATAGGAGCCATAGGGTAGTCCAGCTTCTTAAAGACATAACCAACTACACCAAATATCAGCATGAGCCAGACGTCAAATGAAGCGTTACCTACGGTATATGCACCCACTGCACAGACCACCAGAATGACTGGTGCAATGATTGAGAATGGAATTCTCAAAATCGATGCAAAGATTGGAACGCAAGTTAACACTACGATCAAACCAGCGATGTTTCCAAGATACATACTCGCTATTAAGCCCCATACGAAATCAGACTGCTCAACGAACAGCAATGGACCAGGTTGTAGACCCCAGATTAGCAAGCCACCAAGCAATACGGCCGCTGTAGGAGATCCTGGAATACCTAAGGACAGCATTGGTAACAAGGCGGCAGTACCAGCGGCGTGAGCAGCTGTCTCAGGAGCAATCACCCCTTCGATTTCACCCTTACCAAACTTATCGCCATTTTTGGATACGCGTTTAGCAACGCCGTAAGCCATAAATGAAGCTGGGGTAGCGCCACCTGGAGTAATACCCATCCAGCAACCAATTAAGCAACTGCGCAATGAAGTCGCCCAATACTTCGGCAAAGTAGCCCAAGTCTCGAGTACAACCTGACGACGAATTTTTGCAGCAGCACCTTTAAATTGCAGACCCTCTTCCATGGAATCTAGAATTTCGCCGATACCAAACAAGCCGATAACTGCGATAAGGAAGTCAAAGCCGCGCATGAGTTCTTGGCTTCCGTAAGTTAAACGGAGTTGACCAGTAACGGTATCCATACCTACGGTAGCTAGAGCAAAACCGAGCATCATTGATGCAATCGTTTTAAATGGCGAGCCCTTACTCATACCTACGAAGCTACAGAAGGTGAGTAAGTACACTGAGAAGAACTCTGGGGGTCCAAACTCGAGCGCAAACTTAGCAATTAATGGTGCCAAGAAAGTAATCATCACGATGGCAAAGAAAGCACCAACAAATGATGAAGTAAACGCTGCGGTTAAAGCCTGTCCAGCCTTACCCTCACGAGCCATTGGATAACCATCAAAGGTTGTCGCAACGGACCACGGTTCACCTGGAATATTAAAGAGAATGGATGTAATTGCCCCACCAAATAATGCACCCCAATAAATACAGGACAGCATAATAATTGCAGAGGTAGGCGGCATAGTAAATGTTAGCGGCAGCAAAATTGCAATACCGTTAGCACCACCTAAACCTGGCAGTACACCAATAATCACGCCAAGTGTTACGCCAACAAACATTAGTAATAAGTTGAATGGCGTCAAGGCTACAGCAAAGCCTTGAAATAGAGCGCTAATTTCTTCCAACTTGATCTCCTTCTTTTTTAATTTTTGTAATTGTTATTTTTATTGCACACCAATAATCGCTAATGGATTAAAGAGTGAGCCATGTGGGAGTGGAACTTGGAACCAAATCTCAAAGACCATAAAGAGTGCGACTGATACACCCAAGCCAACCGCAATCGATTTCCACAGTGCATATTTACCTAACCAACGCATAAATATCGCGATGTAGATGAAAGCGGCAACATAAATGCCAATTAACTGCATTCCGAGAACGAAAACAGCTGCTGGCAATAAAACAGAGAGAACTTGTTTAAATGGACCTCTATCAACAAAAGATTCCTCTTCTTCACTCTTATCTTTAAACGCTTTGAAGAGAGTTACCGCACTAGCTGCTGACATGATCAGGCTAATGTAGAAAGGGAAATAACCTGCCTCCGGGCCATCTGAACCCCAGCCATTGCCCAACTTGATAGAGCCGTACATAAAAATAGAGCCCAAGACAATAAATAGAGCTGCAGTAATCATATCCATTGTCCGGACGCTAACGAGCGACTCGTGACTATTATTATTTGAATTATCAGACATTACTTCGATCACCAATATGAGGGTTAATTAAAAAAACAATACTGAATTACTTCTAGAAATCACTAAAAGTGAATTTACCTACTCAGGGATAGGGCCCCGGATTTGGGGCCCTATTTAGAGATTACTTCTTAGCCAAGAAACCAGCTTCAGTCATCAACTGCAAATGAAGCGCTTCGTTCAAGGTCAACCAGTTTTTAAATTCTTTACCGGTCATAAAGGTTTGGTTAAACGCACCTTTTTCCATGAAGTCTTTCCACTCAGGAGTTGCGCGAACTTTCTTGAAAAGCTCTACATAGTAATCAACTTGCTCTTGAGTTACGCCAGGAGCCATGAAGATACCGCGCAACATCACGTAATCAGTATCTACACCAACTTCTTTACAAGTTGGAACGTCATTCCATGAAAGAGTTTCTGTCATCTTTTGCTTGTAAGGCATACGAGTGTCATCAAACACACACTGAGCACGCAACTTACCAGCACGCCATTGAGCAACTGCTTCAATGGGGTTATTTACAGATGAATCAATATGGTTACCAACGAGTTGAACTGCTACTGCGCCACCTCCCTTGAATGGCAAGTAGGTGAACTTAGCACCAGTTGCCTTCTCAAGCGCTACAGTAATAATTTGATCTTCCTGCTTGGAGCCTGTACCACCCATGCGGAACTTACCTGGGCCAGCTGCCTTAGCTGCTGCAATAAATTCAGGCGCTGTTTTGTAAGGCTTATCAGCATTGGTCCACAGAACAAACTGGTCAAGAGCCAACATTGCTACTGGAGTAATTTCTTTCCAGTTAAATGGAACGCCAGTTGCCATTGGTGTAGTAAAAAGGTTTGACAGCGTAATGATGATCTTATTTGGATCGCCCTTAGCTTCTTTAATCGCCAAGAAACCTTCGGCACCCGCTCCAGCAGATTTGTTGATAGGAATGATCGACTGCTTCATCAAGTTATGTTTAGTAACGATACCCTGGATCACACGAGCCATTTGGTCAGCACCACCACCAGGACCGGCAGGGATGATGAACTCAACTGGCTTGGTTGGTTCCCAAGCGGCAAAAGCAGGTGAAACTCCAGCAACACCGAGGGCTAATGCGGTGGAAATCAAGGCCCCTTTTAACTTCATCTTCATGAACGCTCCTCCTAAAAAATTGGAATACCAATATTACTTTGGCTTTTATTTATTGTGTAATGATTTTTGATCTTCAGAGCTTGAGATGTCTTGATTGCAATCAACAATTTTCAAATCAATACCTAGTACTTACACTAATAAACCTAGTGTTAACCCTAGTGAAATAATGGTGCCGCTTGCCGGAATCGAACTGGCGACCTTTTCATTACGAATGAACTGCTCTACCAACTGAGCTAAAGCGGCCTAGAGAGCTAAAAGCAGAATGATTCTAGCGGAAACGATCTAAAAACTTCTTGCTGAGCTTGTCTAATTGGGTCGAATCTTTGATTAAGAATTGCAAGCCATTGGAATCGGCAATAAGCAAGGTATTGCCAGCAATACGACGGATATCTTCTTCACCCTTAAGACGAATTCGGGTTGGCCCACGATCAGTTTCAATATCCCAAATACTAGGGGTTGCATAGGTAGAGACCTGCGTAATTTTTTGAATCACTGGCATAAATTCACGAGCTGCTAACGCTTCCTCAATGAGCGCAAGCTCTTCCTTTGGAATCTCTGCTACGTCATCAAACCAACATAGCTCCTTACCAGAAGAATCCATGATGGAAACACCTGCACCTGGAGCAGTAATAGGAAAAGCCCTTACTGGATAAACACCAACATGACGCTGTCCATTGCGATCAATCAATACCAGTCGTCCAAGAGAATCACGCTCAAGTGAATGAGGCTTTAAGTATTCATTCATACTCCACCCCCAGTTTGCTTTGCTAATAACTGCAAATTCTCTTCTGCTCTTTCATTCTCGCCCTCTTCAATACTCTCACCGATTGCGCCACCCTCAACCAGTTCTGCTGCGTGACGTAATTGAGCTTGATATAGAGCGTAATAAGCACCTTGAGCTTCCATGAGCTGCTCATGAGAACCGATTTCTACAATCTCACCTTTATCTAGCACCACTAAACGATCCGCTTTCCTCAAAGTGGAAAGGCGATGCGCGATTGCAATCGTTGTACGACCCTTGACCAAGTTATCTAAAGCTCTCTGAATTTCTTTTTCAGTCGTGGTATCAACGGAAGAAGTGGCTTCATCCAAAATCAAGATACTTGGATTAATTAACAATGCGCGTGCAATTGAAATGCGCTGACGCTCGCCCCCAGAAAGTGATTGGCCACGCTCACCTACTAAAGAGTCGTAACCCAAAGGCAGGCGCAGAATAAATTCATGGGCATGTGCTGCGCGCGCAGCCTCAATGACTTCTGCACGCGTCGCATCTGGTTTTCCATAAGCAATATTCTCAGCAATCGTGCCAAAAAATAAAAATGGTTCCTGTAAAACAAGGCCGATCTTTTTACGATAGTCGGCAATCCGGATACTGCGTATATCCCGCCCATCCAGCATCACTGAGCCTGCGCTCACGTCATAAAAGCGGCAAATTAAATTGACCAAAGTACTTTTACCGGAGCCGCTATGACCGACTAAACCAATCATTTCACCGGGAGCAATATCTAAGTCAATCCCTTTGGTAACGGCGCGATTACCATACCGAAAACCAACACCTCGCAAAGAGATTTGACCTTTCACATCACCCAATGGGGCAGGATTAATGGGCTCTGGTACGCTAGAAACGTGATCCAAAATATCGAAAATTCGTTTAGCCCCTGCAGCAGCTTTTTGAGTATGCGAAACAATGCGACTCATAGAATCAAGGCGAATATAAAAACGTCCGATGTAAGCCAAGAACGCGATCAATACACCAACAGTGACTTTCTGATGGGCGACCTGCCAAATACCAAATCCCCATACAACCAATAAACCGGTTTCAGTTAGCAGGGTAACTGTTGGGGAAAACAAACCCCAAACGCGATTGACACGATCATTAATTTGTAAATTATGTTTATTGGAATCAACAAAGCGCTTAAGCTCACGATCCTCTTGCGCAAATGCTTTTACTACACGAATACCTGGAATTGTGTCGGCCAAAATATTAGTAACTTCAGACCACACGCGATCAATCTTTTCAAAACCAAAACGCAACTTATCGCGCACCACATGAATCATCCACACAATAAATGGCAAAGGCGCTAAGGTCACCAAAGCCAGTAGTGGGTCAATCGACACTAAGATTGCCGCCGTCATCGTGATCATGATCACGTCGGTCGCAAAATCTAGCGCATATAAAGAAAGAAAAACACAAATACGATCCGTCTCAGCCCCAATACGAGCAATTAAGTCTCCGGTTCTTTTTCCGCCAAAGTATTCCAAAGAAAGTTTGAGTAAATGCTCAAATGTGGTATTGCGTAAATCGGCGCCAATGCGCTCGCTTACCAAGGCTAAAAGATAGGTCTTCCACCAACCCAAACCCCAAGCCACTATTGCCGCAACAAATAAGGCCAATAAATATTTGCTAGCTAAAGCAAAATCAATTGGATTGCCTTTTTCGTAGGGGATCAAAACATGATCCATCAGCGGCATCGTTAAATAAGGTGGAATTAAGGTTGCACCAGTCGAAAGCAAGGTCAATACAAAACCTAGTAACAACTGTTTTTTATACGGTCTTGCAAAGCGCCATAGCTTCAATAAGGTCCAAGTAGAAGGCGGTGCGTCATCCTCTGGATCACAAGTAGGGCAAATATCCGAATGCGCTGGCCTTGTGCTCAAGCAAACTGGGCATATCTGCTGATCGTACTCAGTCAACCCTGCCGGAGCCACATGCGGACGATCAGTTTTGGCCAACTGCCTAAAGGCCCCTTGCAGGCGCAAAACTTGGGGGTTCACCGCCAAAGTGAAATACCAGGTCCGCAAAAGCGTATCGTCAGCCTCTAGCTTCAGATGCCCTACTCCAGCATGATCGCCATGGGATAGATTTGCCCCAGAACTAAGGGACCAAAATTCAGCATCTTGGCTACTGATCCAAAAAAGTCCTTCTGGAACTAAGCCGAGAAGGCTTCTCTCAAAGCGCAGATCTCCATTGAGGTCCAATTCCACCCAAGCCAGCAAGGGTCCACAGCTTTTCACTGGGGACCGAGCTCCCTCTAAAACGCCTACCCAAGAGCTTGGTGGCGGAGGGCAAGATGGGGAAATTTCTAGCTTCATTAATTCCAAAAGTATAGTGGAGCTAAATTTTTTAGATTTTGCCTTCCTGTCAACTTAAATGGCCAGAAAGCCGTTACATTGTCGAAGTAAGCTTTTTTATATATTTTTGCTAATTTTGTGGATTTCTTTAATTATTAGAACCTGAGAGACTGTTTGAGATCTTTCCGCCCATTCCCCCTACGGCGGCACTCATTCCACCCTTTTTCCACATATGCCCCAATTACTAGACAAAACCATTGAGATTCTTGGTCACCGACATCTGCGTGGCCCCAATATGTGGAGCTATAACCCTGCTCTAGAGGTTTTGATTGATATTGGCGAGCTAGAGGACTACCCGTCCGACCTCATCCCCGGTTTTTATGATCGCCTCAGCAAATGCCTCCCCAGCCTTCATGAGCACCGTTGTAGTTATGGTGAACCTGGCGGTTTTTTAAAGCGGGTCGAAGAAGGTACTTGGCCTGGGCACATTCTGGAGCATCTCACCATTGAACTCCAAAACCTCGCCGGTATACCAGGGGGATTTGGTAGAGCCCGTGATGGTGGGCGTCGCGGTGTCTATAAAGTGATTGTTAGCGCTACCGAAGAAGCCGTCACTCTGCAAGCTTTTACCCACGCTCGAGATCTCCTTCTGACACTAATTAAGGACAATGGAGATTTCATCGCCCAACGAGAGCAGATTCTTGAAAGCCTCAGGGAACTCAGTGATGATCTCTGCCTGGGCCCAAGCACTGCCTGCATCGTTAATGCAGCGACCGCCCGAGAAATTCCCCACATTCGACTATCCAGCGGCAACCTCGTCCAGCTTGGCTATGGCTCTAAACAACGTCGTATTTGGACGGCCGAAACAGATCACACTAGCGCCATCGCAGAAACTATTTCGCGCGACAAAGACCTTACTAAGAGCTTATTGGCTAGCGCTGGCGTCCCCACTCCAGAAGGTAGAACTGTCACAAGCCCTGATGATGCTTGGGAAGCGGCACAAGATATTGGCTTACCCGTTGTCGTCAAACCGATTGATGGCAACCATGGACGTGGTGTTTTCATTAACCTTTATACCCAACAAGAAATTGAAGCAGCCTATGCAGTAGCGATTCAAGAAGGTAGCGAGGTCTTGGTAGAGCGCCATATCATTGGCGATGAACACCGTTTATTGGTAGTCGGCAATAAAGTGGTTGCAGCCGCCAAAGGTGAAACAGTTTGGATTACTGGTGACGGCAAACATACCGTACTGGAGCTAATTGAAACTCAGATTAATTCAGATCCGCGCCGCGGGACTACTGAAGAATGCCCGCTTAATCCAGTGCGCATTGATTCTGCTGTAGAGCTGGAGTTAGCACGTCAAAAACTGACTGGATCGAGTATTCCTGCCATTGATCAAAAAGTGCTTATTCAAAGTAATGGCAACGTTGCTTTTGATGTTACTGACTTAGTGCACCCTGATGTGGCCAGCCAAGTTGCTTTAGCCGCCCGCGTGGTCGGCTTAGAAATCGCCGGTGTAGACCTCGTTGCACAAGATATCAGTCAACCACTTGAAGCACAAAATGCAGCCATCGTAGAGGTGAATGCAGGCCCTGGACTACTCATGCACTTAAAGCCTGCCAGTGGCAAGCCGCAACCTGTTGGCGAAGAAATTGCTAACCATCTATTTCCACCAGGATTTGATTTCCGCATTCCCATTATTGGGGTTAGCGGTAATAAAGGTAGAACCGTTGTCGCTGAAATGGTTGCACACTTTATGAGGCTTACCAATCTGCACGTTGGGCTATCAACCAGCCAGGGCCTCTATTTTGGCAGCCGATCGATTAAGCGAAACTCTGCGTCTCATTGGGAAAACGCTCGGCGTACCCTACAAAATAGAGCCATTGAAGCAGCCGTTATTGAAAGTGATAATGCATCGCTTTTGCTCGAAGGCCTCGCTTACGATCAATGCCAAATTGGTATTGTTTTAAATGTGGATCCTCTGCAATTATTTCCAGAACATCACATTAGTGATGAAGATCACTTATTCAATGTGGTTCGCACGCAAGTTGATGTGGTTTTGCCAACTGGTGTCTGTGTGCTCAATGCTGATGATCCAATCATTGTCAAAATGGCTGAACTGAGTAAAGGTGAGGTCTTGTATTTTTCTAAAGACCCTCACTCAAAGATTATTGCTGAGCATCAAGCAAAAAATGGTCGCTCCATTACTGTGAGTGCAGGGTTCATTACCCTCCAGCAGGGTGATTCAGAAAAACTTATTATTCCAATTCCACCAAGCATCAAACAAGCTAATTCAAGCTGGGCGCCAGATCTCAGTCTTGCTGCCGCTGTGGGAGCTGCTTGGGGCTTGGATATTCCCTTTAACGTGATCGAGGCCGGTGTAGAAACCTTTGTCTCTGACACCAGTATTCCGCCAGGGGTTTAATTGGAAATTACCCGCATCCGTATGTTGCGCGGCCCAAATTTATGGAGCCGTCATACCGCTTTAGAGGCGATTGTTGTTTGCGAAGAGTCTGAGCGCTCAATTGACCTGATCCCCCAATTTGAAATCAAGATTAGAGAGCGCTTTCCTCAGCTAGGAAGCATGCGTCGTGGCGCCCACAATGAGGTCATTTCCTTAGCCCATGCACTTGAACATGCTGCTCTAGGCTTGCAATCACAGGCAGGTTGTCCAGTGACCTTTAGCCGCACCGTCCAAACAGTTGATACTGGTGTTTATCAAGTGGTAGTGGAATACACCGAAGAAGTAGTCGGTCGGATGGCATTTGATTTTGCCTTTGCGCTCATTCAGTCAACCCTAAGTGATGTGGCGTTTGATCTTTCAGCTGCCCTCTCAGAACTAGAAGCCCTTAATGAAGATGTCCGCCTTGGGCCAAGCACTGGCTCGATTGTTGACGCTGCTCTACAAAGAAACATCCCCTATCGTCGTATGACTGAAGGAAGCATGGTTCAGTTTGGCTGGGGTAGCAAACAAAAGCGTATTCAAGCCGCTGAGACTAGCAATACGAGTGCGATCGCTGAAGCAATTGCACAAGACAAAGAGCTCACAAAAAATTTGCTGGCTGCTGCAGGCGTCTCTGTGCCCATTGGGGAAGTGGTCACCAACGCTGATGATGCTTGGCGGGCTGCCCAAAAAATTGGTGGGCCGGTAGTGCTCAAGCCAAAAGATGGCAATCAGGGCAAAGGTGTGGTTGCCAACATTCAAACCGAAGCAGAAGTTCGCGCAGGCTTTATCGTCACCCAAGAGTTCGGTCGTCAAACGATTGTTGAGCGTTACCTACCTGGCGCAGACTACCGCTTACTAGTAGTCGGTAATCGTCTATCAGCTGCGGCGCGGCGTGAACCCGCTCAAGTGGTAGGGGATGGCAAACACACTGTTGCACAACTAGTGGAACTAGAAAATAAGAATCCGCTTCGAGGTGATGGTCACGCCACTGCTCTTACTAAGATACGCTTTGACGATATTGCTCTAGCCCATTTAGCTAGCAACAATCTTTCTCCCGATTACATTCCTAAAACTGGTGAGCGCGTTTTATTACGCAACAACGCCAATCTCAGTACCGGCGGCACCGCCACGGATGTGACTGATGATGTGCATCCCGATGTTGCTGCAAGTGCGATTGCTGCCGCACAAATGATTGGTCTTGACATTGCCGGGGTCGATATTCTGTGTGAAGCAATCTATAAGCCTCTAGAGGCCCAAGGTGGTGGCATCGTTGAAGTCAATGCTGCTCCAGGTCTACGCATGCATTTAAAACCCTCTTTCGGCAAGAGCCGCGCTGTTGGTGAAGACATCATCAATATGATGTTCCCTCTAGGTGAGGATGGGCGCATTCCCGTGGTGGCAGTCACCGGAACCAATGGCAAAACAACGACTGTAAGGCTTATTTCTCACATCCTTGATCAAACAGGCTTGCGTGTTGGCATGACCACAACTGATGGCGTCTACATTAACCATCGACTGATTGATTCAGGTGACTGCAGCGGCCCCAAGAGCGCCCGCAATGTCCTCATGCACCCAGATGTTGATGCCGCAGTTCTAGAAACAGCACGCGGCGGCATGCTACGTGAGGGGCTTGGCTTTGATCGCTGTGAAGTTGCCGTAGTTACCAATATTGGTGAAGGCGATCATTTAGGTTTGAACTACATTACCAGCGTAGAGGACTTGGCTATTCTCAAACGCGTCATTGTTCAAAATGTTGCGCCAACTGGTGCCGCAGTTCTCAATGCTACCGACCCCATCGTGGTCAAAATGGGTGATGTTTGCACAGGTCGCGTGATCTTCTTCGCCCAAAATCAACATCACCCTGTGATTGCCGCCCATCGAGCCAAAAACAAAAAAGTAATTTATTTTGATGGTAGCGAAATTATCTGCTCTAAAGGCTCTCGAGTGCTTTATCGCTTTCCGATCAGCGATATTCCATTGACTCAAAATGGGGTGTTAGGTTTTCAGGTTGAAAATGCCATGGCCTCAATTGGTGCTGCCTGGGCATTAGGTCTTGATACCGAGACCATTAGGCAAGGCTTAAGATCATTTGAAAGCTCTGCAAATGCTGCGCCAGGACGCTTTAATCAATTCCAGCACAAAGGCGCTACCGTGATTGCCGATTACGGACATAACCCTGATGCAATGAGAGCCCTTGCATCCGCCATTAACGCCATGAAGCCCAAACGCAGTCATGTAGTAATTAGTGGCGCCGGCGATCGTCGTGATGAGGATATTCGTGATCTGACCCGCGTCTTAGGAAACAGCTTTGATAATGTGATCCTCTATCAGGATCAGTGTCAACGTGGCCGTGAAGATGGGGAAGTGCTCAAACTTCTACAAGAAGGATTGGTTGGCACCACCAAAGCTAAACAAGTAAAAGAAATTACCGGTGAATTCTTAGCCATTGATACAGCGCTCAACGATTTATCTGAGGGTGATATCTGCTTAATTCTGATTGATCAAGTAGAAGAATCGCTCGCTTATCTCAAGCAAAAAGTACAAGCCTAAAGACAATCTCCAAAATAAAGCCCAATCTGTGACTGGGCTTTTTTCATACTAGAGATCGGCATTCTCTGTCACCTCTTAGGCTTGAGAGTGATAATGTTGCAAACGCTCAATCTCTTCTTTAGAGCCCAGCATCACTGAAACACGTTCATGCAAATCTGTTGGCACTAAATCCATAATCAAATGCTCTCCATTGGTAGAGGCGCCTCCAGCCTGCTCCACTAAGAAACTCATGGGATTTGCCTCGTACATCAGGCGAAGCTTGCCTGGCTTGTGAGGTTCACGCTGATCCCAGGGATACATAAAAATACCCCCGCGAGAAAGCACGCGATGCACATCTGCAACCATCGATGCAATCCATCGCATATTAAAGTCTTTATCGCGCTCACCACTTACGCCAGCCAAACACTCTTCAACATAGCGACGCACAGGCTGGGCCCAATGGCGCATATTGGACATATTGATCGAAAATTCCTTAGTGGAATGGGCTATCTCGACAGCATCTTTAGTGAGTACAAATTCTCCAGTGACTTTATTTAAGGTAAACATCACTACACCATCACCCAAAGTCAAAGCCATCGTTGTTTGAGGGCCATAAACCACATAACCTGCAGCAACCTGATGACGACCTGACAATAAAAAATCAGAATTTTGTAGTGGTGCCAGTGGATCCTGTTTTTTGAGTACTGAGAAAATCGTACCAATGGAGACATTGACATCAATGTTGGATGAGCCATCTAACGGATCAAATAACAAGAGATAGTCACCTGTGCCTTGTACCTTGACTGGTAATTCCATTTCTTCCGAAGCTAAACCAGCTAAAGCTTGGCAACTCTGCACACCCTCAATCAATAAATCGTTAGCAATAATGTCAAGCTTTTGCTGAACCTCGCCCTGAACATTTCCCGTTCCAGCAGAACCTAGCAAGCCAATCAAGGCGCCCTGAGCAACTTCGTGGCTCAAAGTGGAGCAAGTATTTGCCACTGCGAGCAAAAGCTCCTGCAACCCCGTAGGAATTTCTGCGCCCTTCACCTGGGTGGTTTCAAGATATTGCTGAAAATGAATATTGAAATTACTTGAAGCAGTCAAAGGAAGATTCTCCAGATTGGTTTATTTTGCGATTACGCTATTTTGCCTTGTTTGTGGCAGTCTTAACTTGCTAAAGCCTTAGAAACCACCTCTTTAACATCAGCCGATAGGGTTTCACATGCTGCAACCTGCTTGAGCGCGCTCAGCATATGACCTTGATAAGGCTGGGCAAAATGACGCCAGCGATCTAATCCCCTCGCCAAGCGAGCAGCCACCTGCGGGTTGATGGGATCTAATGCGAGGACTGATTCTGCCCAAAATGCATAGCCACTGCCATCGGCTTGATGAAAGCTCGCAGGATTATTTAAACAAAATGCATGAATCACGCTTCGCACCCGATTGGGATTATTCATCTTGAAGGCGGGGTGCTCACGTAAACGCTTCACCTCATTTAAGGTGGGCTCCATGTGTGCCACTGGAGGTCTACTGGACTGCAAGGCAAACCACTTATCCACTACCAAAGCCTCATCAGCGAAACGTTGATGGAAATCTTCAAGACAAGCATTTGCCGACTTTGATCCATGAATCACCAATCCCGCTAAAGCAGCGTAGCGGTCTGTCATATTGTTGGCATTCTGATATTGATTAACCGCCATTGGCGCCCAGATTGCAGGGTCAGCCTCTAAGAGCATGCTGAGCGCTAAATTCTTGAGGGCGCGCTTACCAGCACTGGCTGCATCAGGACTAAATTCTCCAGGCGCTTGCATCTGCTGATAGAGAGCAGCCCATTCAATCCCTAGCTCGCTAGCAATCGCATGGCGGAAAGCGCGGCGCGCAGCATAGATCTTTTGGGGATCGACACTCTTACACTGCTCATATAAATAGGTTTCCGCTGGCAAGGTAAGTGCCAACTCCTTAAAGCTAGGGTCTAAATCCGGATCCGTCAGGAGATTGCGATATGCCTTAATTAAAGCTTCATCGGGCAAACGATTTTCTAAAATCATTTGCATCGCCAGCTTTTGGCCAGCCTCCCAACGATTAAAAGCATCATCATCGCTAGAGAACAAGGTTAATAAATCATCCTCAGTCTGATCAAAATCCAGATTGATCGGCGCTGAGAAATTACGATTCATCGACAGCACTGGTCGACTAGCAATACCACTAAACGTCCAAGTCTGACGCTCTTGGGTAAGTTCAAGCAAGGTTTCTGCTTGATCATTTTGAGCAGTGAGCAAACGCATTCTCAAAGGAATGTGGAATAACTGATCACCAGGCTTTGCGGGACTCTGTGTCAAAGTGACCTGATACTCTTTTCTCTTGGCATCATAAGTTTCCTCAACCTTGACCCTAGGCGTTCCAGCCTGGCTATACCAATTTTTGAACTGCGTCAGATCACGGCCATTAGCATCAGCCATAGCAGCTAAGAAATCATCGCATGTCACTGCCTGCCCATCATGCCTCTTGAAATACAAATCCATGCCCTTGCGGAAACCCTCGACACCCAATAAGGTTTGATACATTCGCACAACTTCAGCACCCTTCTCGTAGACGGTGACGGTATAGAAATTATTAATCTCCTGATATTCGTCTGGGCGGATGGGATGCGCCATCGGACCCGCATCCTCAGGAAATTGAAGTTGACGCAACAGTCGAACATCTTCGATGCGACGCACCGCTCTACCAGACTCACTACCCATTTGATCAGCTGAGAACTCTTGATCTCTAAATACAGTAAGACCTTCCTTTAGAGAGAGTTGAAACCAATCTTGGCAAGTGACGCGATTACCGGTCCAGTTATGAAAGTACTCATGAGCTACAACGCTTTCAATATTGGCAAAGTCGGCATCGGTAGCAGTCTCAGGCTGTGCTAATACAAATTTAGTATTGAAAATATTGAGGCCCTTATTCTCCATAGCGCCCATATTGAAATCACTTACCGCAACAATCATGAAGCGCTCAAGGTCCAACTCAAGGCCATAACGTTTCTCATCCCAATGAATTGAAGCAATGAGTGAATTCATTGCATGACGGGTTTTAGGAAGATCGTGTGGCTCAACCCAAATTTGCAAGAGCTTCTTTGCACCACTAGTTGTAGTAATAGTCTCTTCAATGCATTCCAACTTGCCAGCAACCAAGGCAAAGAGATAGGATGGTTTTGGAAATGGATCTTCCCAAACAGCGCTGTGCCAGCCATTAGGCAATTTCTCGGTAGCAATCAAATTGCCATTGGAAAGCAATACTGGGCACTCCGATTCACGCGCACGCAGGGTAACGCGATACCGGGCCATGACATCAGGCCTATCTAAGAAATAGGTAATCTTTCTAAAACCTTCCGCTTCGCACTGGGTAAAGAAGTTGCCATTAGAAACATACAAACCCATCAGTGAGGTATTTTTTTCTGGGATACATACGCAAATGATCTCGACAATAAAAGCTTTCTTACCACCCTCTGGCAAAGCATGAATAGTGAGCGTTTCCGGGGTGAGTTCAAATTGTCGATGTGCCTGACCATTAATACGCAAGCTCACAAATTCCAGTTCATGGCCTTGTAAAACCAAGGGCATATCTTGCTCATGATTTACTCCTGGCAATACCTCTATGTGACTCTTCACAATCGTCCTAGCTGGATCTAGAGCGATATCTAATTCAACCTGTCCGAAGGTGTAATTTGGAGGGAGGTATTCAAGCCTACGAAAGCTTTGTGGAAGATCTGTTTTCATGGGCCAATTTTAAGCCCCTCGTAAAACTTTGGCTTAACCCCAAATTAAAGTTGCTATCCCAATGAGAATGAAGGTGATTGCTGCAATACCGTGCACCCATTTAATGGGCATGCGCTTGGTAAATTTTTGCCCAATCCATACTGCAGGGGCATTAGCCAACATCATCCCCAATGTGGTGCCAATCGTGACTGCCACAACATCCGAATACTTCGCCCCCAATGCAATCGTGGCAATCTGGGTCTTATCACCCATCTCCGCCAAGAAAAAGAGTCCTACGGTCAACATAAAGACCTGAAAGGCACGGTCGGCTACCTTAGACCCTGCAGCATCATCAATATGATCCGGCACCAATAACCAAAGGCCAATACCCAGAAAGCTCAAACCCAATATCCACTTTAAGGTTTCCGGACTGACAAAACTGGTTAACCAATGTCCTAAAAATGCAGCGCAAGCATGGTTCGCAATGGTGGCGATGAATATTCCGGCAATAATCGCTAGGGCTTGCTTGGGATAGCGCGCGGCAAGCATCAATGACAGGAGCTGGGTCTTGTCACCCATCTCGGCCAAAGCCACTACACCAGTAGATAGGGCTAATGCAGAAAAATCCATGAATCCAGTCAGTGAAAGTATTGTGAATACAGAGAATAAAGGAATCCAACACCCGTCCTTTATCGCCACTGAAATCATAGAGTAAAAAGAGCCGACATCACTTGAATATCGGCCCTTGGCGCTGCAGAATTGATTAGGCAGCTAATAATTCATCAGCCGAAACAAAATCAATCTTCTGAGCTTTTGCTACTGGCTCTGAAGTTAAATGACCTTGGTAGACACTCAAACCATTACGTAAATGACAATCATGAGATAAGGCAGCCATGATGCCTCTGTTTGCCAGTGCCTCTACAAATGGGTAGGTAGCATTTGTCAAAGCAAAGGTGGATGTCCGAGCTACAGCACCAGGCATATTGGCAACGCAATAGTGAAGCACCCCATCTACTATAAAAGTAGGATCGGCATGGGTCGTTGGGCGCGAGGTTTCAAAACAGCCGCCTTGATCAATTGCCACATCAACGACGATCGCACCTGACTTCATTTTTTTCACCATCTCACGAGTGACCAATTTTGGTGCCGCAGCGCCTGGCAGCAATACCGCACCAATGACCACATCGGCCTCACACACTTCGATTTCAACTAAGAGTGGATCAGCGTAATAGGTTCTCACTCGATTGCCATATAAAGTATCAATTTGCCTTAAACGATCAATATCGCGATCAAAGATACACACTTCGGCCCCCATACCAATAGCCATTTGCAATGCGTTTTTACCCACTACCCCAGCCCCAAGAATGACAACCTTGGCTGGAGCTACACCAGGAACACCAGCCATCAATATTCCAAGACCACCATGGGTTTTCTCCAGATGCGTCGCCGCAGCTTGAATCGACATCCGCCCCGCCACTTCACTCATTGGCGCCAACAAAGGTAAGGCTCCACTACAAGACGTCACAGTCTCATACGCAATGCAGCTCGCTCCTGAATGGATTAGTGCTTTTGTTTGCTGTGGATCGGGCGCTAAATGTAGGTAGGTAAATAAAATTTGATCCTCGCGCAACATGGCACATTCCTGTGGTTGCGGCTCCTTTACCTTCACAATCATCTGCGCTTTTGAAAATACTTCAGTAGCGCTATTAATTAAGGAGGCTCCAGCCAAACGATAGGACTCATCACTTAAACCAATTTGCTCTCCCGCACCACGTTGCACCAATACGGAATGGCCCTGCTTACACAAACCCCTTACATTGCCAGGTGTTAAACCAACACGAAATTCATTATTTTTTACTTCTTGAGGTAAGCCAATAATCATCTTGATCTCCTTATTTAAATTGACGATTCAGTTTTGTTTTGTGATGCAAGCCAACGACATAAAACATGGCGAGATACACCATTAATAGGCACGGACCTAGTACTAGGGCTATGCGAGCATCCTCATGAAAGCCCATTAACACCACCACCAATGCGATGAAAGCCAATGCGAACCACGAGGAATAGGGCCACCAAGGAGTGCGATAAGCCAACTTGGCAACTTGGTCTTTAGTTAGGGAGCAGCGAAATTGAATTTGTGTAAACAAAATTGCAATCCACACCATTAAACCTACAAATGTCACAGCGGCCATAATGTATTGAAAGGCTTTATCAGGAACAAAGTAGTTCAATACCACCCCGGTCATACATACCGCTACGGTTGCCATTACCGCCCGATGTGGCACACCATAGGTTGACAGCTTGGCAAAGGGTGATGGTGCATAGCCATTGACTGATAAGGCATACAAGAGTCGGCCGCCACTGAAGATGCCAGCATTACAAGATGACAATGCTGCAGTAATCACCACAAAGTTAATGATGCCGGCAGCCTCACGCAAACCAATGCGCTCGAACATCACTACAAAAGGACTACCCTGCTGGCCTACTTCATTCCATGGAAAGATCGCTAGGATTACTAAAATTGCACCCATGTAGAAAATCAGGATGCGCCATGCTAAGGAATCAATGGCCATTGGGATTGTTTTACGTGGGTTCTCTGCTTCACCAGCCGATAAGCCAATCATCTCAATGCCAACATAGGCAAATAAAACCATTTGCAATGAAAGTAGCATGCCACTGATGCCATTTGGAAAGAATCCTCCGTGTTGCCAGAGATTACTAAAGCCAATCGGAGTCCAATCATTTGTAAAACCAAACAAAATGACTGAGCCGCCCAATGCAATCATGGATACGATTGCTACGACTTTAATTAAGGCAAACCAAAATTCAAACTCACCAAATACTTTGACTGCAATAAGGTTAATGAGCCCCATCATCAGAATGGAAGATAGCGCCCAAATCCACTGGGGTGTATCAGGAAACCAAATTCCCATATAAATCCCAACCGCAGTAACCTCAGCGATACCAACAACAATCCAGTAGGTCCAGTAGCCCCAACCCACCATATAGCCTGCCAGGGGACCTACATAGGTATTGGCATAAGCTGCAAATGAACCAGCTACCGGCTCATGAACAGCCATCTCCCCTAAAGTTCGCAAAACAATAAAGGCCACAATGCCAGCCAAGAGATATCCCAAGAGTATGGATGGGCCAGCAATTTGTATTGCACTTGCAGAGCCTAAAAATAATCCAACCCCAATGGTGGAGCCCAAAGCCATCAAACGAATATGCCGTACTTTTAGATGCCGCTTTAATCCAGTATGTTCAGTCTGCAAAACAGACCTCCTTTCGATTTGTCATTGGCAATTTGCCAACGAAGCAAAGTCTATGGAGGACTATCCCTCTCTACTAGAGGAGAAAAATATCTAAAGTATTAAATCGTAGAAAAATGGAGTCTAAAAAATGACTCTCACCGAAAGAACAAGGGCGATAGAGTGCAAAATAAATTTGGGATGACAAGATAATCTGAAACTTCCTACAGGGAATCCCCTTAAGGGTTTTGAAGTTTTAGAAAAAATATTTTCTTAATCTGAATTTATTCTTGAGCAGCAATCAGATTCAAAATCTCTGCAGCCGCTGCCAAACCACATGCCGCCGTCACCATGACCGTCGAGCCATATCCAGAGCAAGCTAAGCCACCACTAGCGACGCCAGCACGGGGCTCATGCGAGTAAATTGCGCGAATGCCAATTTTCTTTTTTAAGTTTCTAGAAAAGCCATGATCCTGTCGCAAACCTTGACGCACTTTTGCCAGTAAAGCATCTTGTTCCGTACGGGATAAATCATCACAACGCACTGAAGTAGGGTCAGACTTCCCACCTGCAGCGCCACACATCACTAATGAGCGTTGATGCTCGGTAGCCCATACCGCAAGAGCAATTTTGGTTTGCACGGAATCAGTCGCATCCAATACCAATGCATTAGCCGGAATGATGGTATCCAGATTTTCTGGTTCCAAAAAAGCATCCCACGGCGTTAGGGTGATATTCGGATTGATTTTCTGAATGCGCTCAAACATGGCCTGCACTTTTGCTTTGCCATACTCACCTTCAAGCGCATGAAGTTGTCGATTGGTATTACTTGGTGCAATGTGATCAAAATCCACTAAAACAAGATGTCCTATTGCCGTGCGCGCCAAGGCTTCCGCTGCCCATGAACCAACGCCGCCAAGGCCAGCTACCACTACCGTAGCATTGCGAAAGCGCTCGCGTAGCTCAGGGCCATATAGCCGAGCCACCCCACCAAAATGCCGGTCATCTATGCTTTCTTCAATCTTGTCTTCTGCCATAGCTTCTCTTTATACTGAAAAAATGGACTCCATCGCTCAACTTCGCAAAAACTATACCTTCGGTCAACTCTCTGAGACTGAGGTCCCACGCAATCCACTGGATTTATTCCAAGTATGGTTTAACCAAGCAATAAAAGCACAGTGCCCCGAGCCAAATTCCATGACCTTAGCTACCGCTGACCAAGCAGGCAACCCATCTGCCCGTATTGTCTTACTAAAAGGCGCTGACCAAGCCGGTTTTACTTTCTTTACCAACTACGAAAGCCAAAAAGGTCAAGAATTGGCCATTCGCCCTCAGGCAGCGCTGCTATTTCACTGGCATGAGCTAGAGCGGCAAGTGCGCATTAAAGGCGTTGTTGAAAAAGTGGCTCCTGCTGAAAGCGATGAATACTTCCATTCGCGTCCACCTGCCTCACGCATTGGAGCTTGGGCATCCCCACAAAGTGCAGCGATTCCTAATCGAGCATTCCTAGAAGAAGCAGAAAGAAAATTTGCACAGCAGTATGGAGACAAGCCTCCCCGCCCAGAGCATTGGGGCGGCTATCGTTTAAAGCCTACAGAAATTGAATTCTGGCAAGGTCGACCCTCCAGACTGCATGACCGCATTCATTACCAATTTGATGGCTCAAACTGGAAAATTACTCGACTAGCCCCTTAATCAAACCCTAGGCTAGCGATAATCCGGAGCAATCAAACTTTTAAACTTGGCTCTAAATTTGGCTAATTTAGGCGAAACCACCGCCATGCAGTAGCCCTGATGCGGATTTCGACGGAAGAAATTTTGATGATAGTCCTCAGCCGGGTAGATCACCGGAGCAGGAGTAATTTCTGTCACGATTGGCTTCCCATAAATTCTTGCTTCCTCTAACTCCTTTACTACTTCGCGGGCAGTTTTATTTTGCGCATCACTGTGCGTAAAAATCACAGAGCGATATTGCGTTCCGTGATCATTGCCTTGATAGTTCAAAGTCGTTGGATCATGAATCACAAAAAAGATTTCTAATAAATCTCGATAAGACACAATCTGAGGGTCAAAATAGACATCAACAATTTCTGCATGGCCCGTCGTGCCAGAGCAAACTGACTCATAGTCTGGGTTCAGCATGGCACCACCAGCATAGCCCGAGATCACGGTCCGCACCCCGGAAATCTGTTGGTAGACCGCCTCAAGACACCAAAAACAACCGCCCCCTAAGGTAGCACGCTCTAAGCTCTCACTGCTTTTTTCAATCTTTTCATTCATGGCTTTATCCTAATACCTTATTCAAACATTTGCTTGTCACTTTATTGCTCCCCATGTCTATCAATCGCTTCACACTCCAATTAGATGAAATTAAAGCTGCTTATGCTGCAGAACCCAATCCCAGCCTAGAGGTAAGACTCGAGCGAATTGGGCGTATTGAGAAAATGATTGAGCTCAATGAAGACAAAATCTGCAAAGTACTTGAGGCGGACTTTGGCATCAGAAATCCCATTGAAAGCAGGTTGGCTGAGTTTCAAATGATTTATCAAGCCTGCAAATACACCCGCAAGCATTTAAAAGAGTGGTTAAAGCCACAATTAGTAGAGACACCTGGCTTTTTAGGCTCTTCCCACGCCTGGACTCAAATGGAATCAATGGGTGTCGTTGGCATTATGAGCCCCTGGAACTATCCAGTACAGCTGGCCATCATTCCAGCGATTGCAGCTTTTGCTGCTGGTAATCGAGTGTGGCTTAAACCTTCAGAAAGAAGCTCTCGCACTTCAGGATTCTTGGCCTCATTAATTCAGGAGTATTTTCACCCAACTGAATTTTGCGTGAGCACTGGTGGTGTCGAGGTAGCCGAATGCTTTGCCGCACTTCCATTTGATCACCTCTTCTTTACAGGCTCAGAGGATATCGGTAAAAAAGTAATGCGGGCAGCTGCAGATCATCTGACACCAATCACACTGGAGTTAGGCGGAAAGTCACCAGCCATCATCGATTCATCCGCCAAACTCAAGGATGCTGCAGCAAGCATTGTTTATGGAAAACTCATTAATGGTGGCCAAACTTGCATCGCGCCGGACTATGTACTCATCAAAGAGAGTGACACCAAGTCTTTTATTGCAGAGTTACAAAAAGCAGCGAAACAGCAGTTTTCAAATCCCCTAGAGTTGACTAGTGCAATTGATGAACTGCAACTAGCTCGTTGGCATCACCTCGTTCGCGATGCGCAAGATCGGGGGGCAACAGTTATTCCCTTACTTGATCAAATCGAACATACAAGTGAAAAATTTATGCCAGTTGCCTTGGAGAATGTCTCAGCAGATACTCTAATTCTGCAAGAAGAAATATTTGGCCCTATTCTTCCTATCGTCTCGCTGAAAGATATGAGCGAGGCTATCGAGTATGTTAATTGCCGACCAAAACCTCTGGCAATCTATTGGTTTGGCAAGGACAAAAAGGCACTGCAAAAAGTATTGGATAACACCCGCTCAGGTGGTGTCACTATTAACGACACTTTGCTGCATGCATCAGTTGAAGATCTCCCTTTTGGCGGGGTTGGGGCTAGCGGCATGGGTGCATACCATGGCAAAGCAGGTTTTGAGACATTTAGTCATCGTAAGTCAGTTTTAGAGGTGCGAGGATTATTTGGTTTAAATATTCTTCGAGGTACAAAGTTAGCGCGCCCTCCTTATGGAAAGGGTGTGGAGCGTTTACTACGCTGGCTTCGGTAAGACTAAGTGCAATATTGGTTTTAGAGCAACAACTTCCCACCAAAGACGACTAGCAACGTACCAACCAATATCCACAGCACCGAAGAATATCGCGGGTGCTTTTGAAAATAGCTAAGGAAGAATTGCCCAGCAACAATTAAGCTACTTAAATAGGCCATGCTCACTACCTGCAAAACAATGGCTAGATATAAGAATGCATAGACGGGATGCTGGTTATCCGGTTTTATAAATTGCGAGAAAAAAGAAATAAAGAAAAATATTGCCTTGGGGTTAGTAAGAGACAGGAGCAAGGCGGCGATGCTGGGGTGCAAGGTATTGAGATAATTAGCGCGATCTTCCTGAGTAGATGTAATGCGCACCCCGCGCCAGCGCGCCACACCATCGCGTATAAAGCCATATCCCAGCCAAACTAAGTAAGCCGCCCCCACGGCGCGCATGATATTAAATAATGTTGAGGAAGCACTCAAAAGGGATGCTGCACCCAAAGCAACTCCCAACATCAAAATAGCATCACCAATAAAAATTCCGAATGAAGCCCAGGCGCCAGCACGCCATCCCTTAAGAGAAGCTATTGTTAAAACATATAAAGAGTTAGGCCCTGGAAATAAGATGGTCAGAATCGTGCCCACCAAATAAGTAGGAAAGTCTACGATGCCAACGCTTGAGGGGCTAATGAACCAGTTCATTGACTCATGATAATTAAATTCGGGAAAACCCTTGTAATTGCATTCTTAAAATGCCATAATGGTGAGCTTTTTTAAGCATTTTGATTCATCGCCCCCCAGCTATATTTCAGCGCATCGTTTAGAAGTCATAAACACCGAAGTTACAAAACGCGCTGCCGCCTGTCTGATGGTCGATGCCTTTGACCATCACACTCAATTAAAAAACAAAGAGTGTATACACGGAGACATCCCTTAAAGGGGATGTGTAATAGCATGACTTTTTCTAAAGAAACCAATCCTGCTGGAAATGATTTCCAGTCTTTCGCCCTCGCGGCGCCACTTCTCAAAAACGTTGCTGAATTGGGTTACACCCAAGCCACTCCAGTGCAAGCTCAGGTTATTCCTGCGGCTCTAGCTGGCGGGGACTTATTGGTCAGCAGCCAAACCGGTAGCGGTAAGACCGCCGCCTTTTTATTACCTTTAATTAATCAATTGATTGAAGATAATCCAAACAACTCACCTGTACCAGGTCGTGCCCAACCTAAGGTGTTGGTGCTCTGCCCTACCCGTGAATTAGCGCAACAAGTTGCTGCTGATGCCGTGAACTTAGTTCGCGGTATGAAAGGCATTCGTATTGCAACCGTGATGGGTGGTATGCCTTACGGCAAACAGATCCAAGCCCTCAAAGGCGCATTGTTAGTTGTCGCAACTCCAGGTCGCTTACTCGACTTGAGCGACAGCAAAGCGATTCGTTTAGATGACGTTAAACAATTGGTCATTGATGAAGCTGATCGCATGCTCGACATGGGATTTGCTGATGATCTTGAAGCAATTGATAAGCGTTGCTCTGGTCGCAATCAAACCTTGATGTTCTCTGCAACCTTTGCACCAAAGATTATGTCTTTGGCCAACGAGCTAACTACTAACGCCATGCGTATTGAGCTTGCTCATGCTGGCGAAAAGCATGCAAATATCGAACAGAAATTGCATTGGGCTGATAGCATGTCGCACAAACATAAATTGCTCGAGCATATTTTGGCTGATGCCTCTTTAGATCAAGCGGTTGTGTTTGCAAGCACTCAAGTTGAAAGCGAAAAAATTGCTGATACATTACGCGCCAATGGTTACGAGGCAAGCGCCTTGCATGGTGCAATGCCTCAAGCTGTTCGTATGCGTCGTCTGGAGTCTCTTCGCAAAGGTCACACCAAGATTTTGGTAGCAACTGATGTGGCAGCTCGCGGTATCGATGTGCCCCGTATTAGTCACGTGATTAACTTTGGCTTGCCAATGAAACCAGAAGACTATACGCACCGCATCGGTCGTACTGGTCGTGCGGGTCGTAATGGCGTAGCTATCACTTTGGTAGAACATCGTGATCGCGCTAAGATTCGCAACATCGAGCGCTTTACGCAGCAAGATATCGTTGCTTCAGTCATTGCTGGCTTAGAGCCACAAGCCAAGCCTAGCTTTGGCGGTGGTGGTGGTCGCCCAGGCGGCGGTCGCTCTGGCGGTGGTTTTGGCGGCGGCAATCGTTCTGGTGGCGGTGGTGGTCGTTATGGTTCTGGTGCTCGCTCAGAGTCTCGTTCTGGTGGTGGGGGCGGTGGCAATCGCTCAGGCAATCATTTCGAATCTCGCTCTGGCGATTCCCGTCCAGCTGGTGGTAATCGTTTTGCTGATTCACGCCCAGCACGTTCTGCTGACTCACGTCCATCTCGCTCTGGAGATTCACGTCCATCCGCTGGTCCACGTTTTGCTAAACCAAAATCTGGCGGTCAACGTAGAAACTTTAGCGGTAGCTAAAAATGATTCACCGTCGTCGTCTCCGTTCTGCATGGAATCGAGTCGATTCCGGTGAACTACACCAAGCGCCACGCAAGTGGCAATCTTGGCTGAGCGATACGGGTTCTTTAACTCAAAAAATTGAACAGGCAATCGGGCAAAAACTAGAGGTAGTGGTTTTACGCGATTGCCGTCAAAACCTGAATAGCGACGAGAGTCGCTATTTTCATTTCAAGATCACGCGATGCCGCGTCCGAGAAGTCCTTCTCTGCGTCAATCAAATCCCACTCGTGATGGCTCACAGCATTATTCCAATTACCAGCTCAAGCGGAAGCAATCACGCCATCTTGCGACTTGGGAAAAAACCATTAGGCGCTGTGCTATTTGCTAAAACGCGTATGCACTCCAAGAGGAAGCCGCTTCGTGAAATTGCCCGCCTAGATAAAAAAAATGAATTGTGGCAAAAATGTTTTAAGCAGTATTCTGACTTACCAAAAGCAGTTTGGGCAAGACGAACTCTTTACCAGTTAAAGGGACACCCTTTATTAGTCAATGAAGTCTTTCTACCTGCTCTACTAAACTACCAACAGTAGTGTTGATTTATTTAATCAGCAGCCAATTCTGCGCAGCTGCAACCAGAGAAGCATCACCTGGTTCGCAAGTAAATACCTCTCCAAAACCAATTTGCTCAGCTGCATCTGAAATCCGATGATGTGGGCAAATTGCCATAGCAGTATCCAAGGGTAATTTAGCCTGATCAAGATAGCGTACGGCCTCTGATGAGGTGAGCATCCAGAGTGATTGAGAAAAATCAATTTCATGAATAGCATGCCAAGCGGAATCCTCGGGATCTAGAGGCACACGGGCGTATACCGAAATAGGTTCTACTTGAGCCCCAGCGTTTTCCAAGGTATTGGCCAGCCAATCTCGACCACCCTCTCCTTTAAAAATGATGACCTTTTTAGCAGTCCAATCCCAGTCTAATTGTTGCAACTCATTCCATAAACCCTCAGAGTCCCAGTGTGCGCTATCGGTAGGCAAAATAATGTTGCTAAGACTACCCTGAGTGCCAATACCGTGTTGCTTGAGAGCAGCTTGACTGCTACCCCCCATGACTCCAATCGGCACAGCCTGATTAAGCAGCCCCTGCCAAGCATGATGAAGCAAACCCATGGTGCATTCCACCGCATTCGGGCTGACAAAAATAATGAGGTCAGCCGCTTTTAAGCTAGCCTGGATATGTGATTTGAGAGATTCATCTGTTTTAGGGGCAATATTAAGCAGCGGCAAAGTAATAATCCGTGGACAGCGCTCTGGGAGCATCCCACTGCTAAGCAAACCAGACCTGAGCATTTCGGATAAATGCTGTGACTGCCCGCTCGGGCGGGTGATCACAATCGTCTTGTTACCCATATGCGCTTGATGTAAGACTAGGTTGAACTAGGTAAACCATTTGGCAAGAGATTGGCTGCACCTTGCGCAATTAAGTCTTGTGCCACTGTCAACCCCAAAGCCTCAGCTTCTGCCAAGCTTCTGACTGATCCTTGGGCACTTGCCAAGCAATTTGCTTTGCCATCTACGCTAGCAACAAAAGAACGGATACTCATGTGATCTTGATTCCATGTGGCATATGCCGCCAAAGGCACCTCACAAGAACCACCCAACTGACGTGACACCATTCGTTCAGCAGTGACTGCATATAAGGTTGGTAAGTCATTTAAAGGGGCGAGCCATTGCTTAATCTTGGGATGCTTGCTCAGCGTTTCAATACCCAAAGCACCCTGTCCTGCTGCCGGCGTATAGGGATCAATAGGTAGTAGCGCCCGTATCCGACTCTCTAAGCCAAGACGCTTAAGTCCTGCAGCCGCCAAGATAATTGCCTGATACTCCCCGCGATCTAGCTTACCCATACGCGTATCCAAATTTCCGCGCAAAGGCAAAATTTCTAGATGAGGGAACTTTGCCCTGAGAACAGATTCGCGACGCAGACTAGAAGTACCCACTACAGCGCCCCTTGGTAAGTCCTCCAGACTCTCATAGTCATTGGATACAAAGGCATCATGGGCATCCTCTCGAGCCATGACACATGCCAGCTCAAATCCCTCAGGCATGACCATAGGGACGTCTTTTAAGGAATGAACCGCTAAATCCGCCCGACCATCCTCTAAGGCCGTCTCCAGCTCTTTCACAAATAAACCCTTTCCACCAACTTTAGAGAGGGCTTTATCTAATATTTGGTCGCCACGGGTGGTCATCCCCAAAATCTGGACATCGCACTCGGGATAGAGCTTTTTGAGGCAATCCCGCACATGTTCAGCCTGCCACATGGCAAGACGACTCTCACGAGAGGCAATTACCAGGCGCTGTGGAGGGCTAGAAAGGGTGGATGCTGAGCTAGAAATAGGGGTTTGGGACATAACATTTAAAATAATCAAAGACCTACACCAATATACTGCGTTTATGAGCTCATCCAAAAATTCCCTTGCCAACAAAGCCCAAGCTTGGTCGGCCCGTTTTACCGAACCCGTTGACGAACTGGTTCAACGTTATACCGCCTCAATTGGTTTTGATCAACGTTTTGCCTTGGTCGATATCGCAGGCTCATTAGCCCATGCGCAAATGCTGGCGAGTCAAAAAATTATTAGTGCTCAGGATTTAGCGGATATTCAAAGAGGAATGGCGCAAATTCAAAGTGAAATTGAGGCTGGTGAATTTAACTGGCAGCTCGCCCTTGAAGATGTACATCTCAATATTGAGGCTCGCCTCACTGAACTCGTAGGTGATGCTGGAAAACGCCTCCACACTGGTCGTTCACGGAATGACCAAGTGGCAACCGACTTGCGCCTCTGGTTGCGTGCTAACGTTGATCAAATTGCAGATACGCTAAAAACATTACGTGTGGCTTTATTAGATCTTGCTGAAAAACATTCAGCAACCATCATGCCAGGTCACACCCATTTGCAAGTGGCCCAGCCTATTACATTTGGTCATCACTTGATGGCCTATTACGAAATGTTTAGTCGCGATGCCAGTCGCCTAGCTGACCTTCGTGCGCGCTTTAATCGCCTTCCACTAGGCGCTGCTGCACTGGCAGGCACAACCTACCCTATTGATCGTGAACAAGTAGCTAAAATTTTAGGATTTGATGGGATCTGCAACAACTCCTTAGATGCCGTATCTGATCGTGACTTTGCTATTGAGTTTTGTGCCTTTGCTTCAATCTTGATGATGCATGTTTCACGCCTATCAGAAGAGCTGGTGTTATGGCTCAGCCCCCGTTTTGGCTTTATTGATTTACCAGATCGCTTCTGTACAGGCAGCTCGATCATGCCGCAAAAGAAAAATCCAGACGTACCAGAATTAGCTCGCGGTAAAACGGGTCGTGTATATGGTGATTTAATCGCCCTCTTAACTCTCATGAAGAGTCAGCCTTTGGCGTACAACAAAGATAATCAAGAGGATAAAGAGCCGCTATTTGACGCAGTAGACACCGTGCAAGATACCTTACGTATTTTTGCGGATATGGTTCCCCATATTGAAGTAAAGGCTGATGTGATGAAAGCGGCTGCTGAAGAAGGTTTTGCAACCGCCACCGACCTTGCTGACTACCTCGTTAAAAAGGGCCTAGCATTCCGTGATGCCCACGAAGCAGTCGCACATGCTGTTAAGGCCTGCGTAGGTCGCAACTGCATGCTTACTGACCTCAGTCTTTCTGAGCTACGCTTTGCTTGTGGATTGGACAATCGACCAGAGCTCATGGGTGATGATGTTTTTGCTCTGCTAACAGTTGATGGCTCAGTGAATTCACGACAACACGCTGGTGGAACTGCGCCCACACAAGTTCTAGCAGCAATTAAACGGGCTCGTGCAGACCTTTAAATCAAATGGGCTTTTGGGGAGCACTTTCCACTGGAATTGATCGACTAAACCAAGTGCTCGGCAAGATAGCTGGCTGGATGATTTTGCTATCGTGCATCGTTTCTGCTGTTAATGCTTTACTCCGCTATGGCTTGGATATCAGTAACAACTGGCCGCTAGAGTTGCAGTGGTATTTATTTGCTGCAGCAGTGATGCTTGCTGCCCCCTACACCCTCAAGCGCAATGAGCACGTCAGAGTAGATCTAATTTATTCCCAGCTATCAGACCGTGGCCGCATTTATATCGATCTTTTCGGTCTGATCCTATTTTTAATGCCTGCCTGCATATTATTTGCTTGGCTATCTTGGACTACTTTGTTTTATCCCTCATGGATCGTCTCAGAGCACTCCCTTAATGCAGGAGGTCTGCTTCGTTATCCCATTAAGTTTGTGGTGCCGTTTGGCTTTTTTATGTTGAGCCTACAAGGTATCTCTGAAATCATTAAGCGCATTGGCATACTCAAAGGTAAAGATACCCTTCCGCTTGCTGATCTCGATTACGAAAAGCCCATGCAATGATTCCGCTTGAATGGATGCCGCCCTTAATGTTTGGCGGGCTAATCATTTTTATGTTGATTGGTTTTCCAGTAGCCTTTTCCTTAATGGCTGCAGGGCTCTTTTTTGCCGGAATTGCTATTAGTGAAAACTTTTTTGGCATGCCCTTTTTACAAGCGATTCCACAACGGATTTTTGGCAGTGTTCTGGCTAATGACTTGCTGCTGGCCATTCCCTTCTTCACTTTTATGGGGTCGATCCTAGAGCGCTGCGGTCTCGCTGAAGAAATGCTCGATTCCATGGGACAGCTTTTTGGACGTATCCGTGGTGGACTTGGTTACTCAGTGATCATTGTCGGATTTATCTTGGGCGCCATTACCGGGACAGTAGCGGCTCAGGTGATCGCCATGGCTATGATTTCTTTACCGGTGATGATGCGCTATGGTTACAACATGCGTTACGCCACGGGCGTTCTGGCGGCTTCTGGCACCATCACGCAGCTTGTACCCCCATCTCTTGTTCTGATTGTTTTAGCCGATCAACTTAAAACCCAAAGTGGCAGCGCAGATGTCGGCAGCATGTATTTAGGCGCCTGGGGACCATCGCTCTTACAGATTGGCTTATTTGCCCTATACACATTCTTCTTGTCGCGCTTTAAACCAGATTACTTACCTCCCGTACCTGAGAGTGAACTAACCCTTAAAGGTTGGGAGCTTTGGAAAAAATGCTTGCTGGGTATTATTCCCTCAGCCGTCCTGATCTTCTTGGTGCTGGGCACCATCATGACGGGTATTGCCACCCCAACAGAATCAGGCGCCATGGGAGCAATGGGTGCCTTACTTTTAGCGTGGCTCAGACGAGCAAAGATTCCGAATCTCAAAGGGCTCATTCAAGAGGCCTATCAAAACACCGCTCGCATAACGGCAATGGTGGTCTTTATTCTGATTGGCTCTACTTGCTTTTCAGTAGTATTCCAAGGAGTGGATGGAGGCCATTGGGTTGAAGAATTATTCTCCAACCTACCCGGTGGCTGGGTTGGCTTTCTGATTGTTGTTAATCTCTTTGTCTTTTTCTTGGCATTCTTTTTAGACTTCTTTGAAATTGCTTTCATCATCGTCCCGCTTCTGGCACCAGTGGCTGTAAAACTATTGGCACCTGTATTACTCGCGTCCATGAATGGCAACCCACAGGCTGCTGCCAGCGCTGCACTGGTATGGTTTGGCGTCATGCTCTGCGTCAATATGCAAACCTCATTTATGCACCCTCCTTTCGGTTTTGCGCTTTTCTATTTACGAGGCGTAGCACCTAAAGAAGTTAAGAGTAGCGACATCTACTGGGGTGCATTACCCTGGGTTGGCCTGCAACTGATCATGGTGCTATTGGTTATTGCATTTCCCGCTCTAGTGACTAGCTTTCTAGATAAGCCGGCAGCGGTAGTACAAAGTCAGGATTACAACTTCACTACTAGTGAAGAAAGGGCGTTAGATCCATCCCAGAGCAAGGTGGATGAGGATGCGCCCGTCATCTTTCAATTAGACAAGCCACTTAAATAGCAACAAAAAAGCCACTCTAAAGTGGCTTTGTCGGTCAATCGCATTACTACTTAGTATCGTGTTCCTGCCTTACGCAATCTACGTAATATTGACTTCGACCATCAATCTCTGTCTTTACCAAACCGTGGATATCCGTTTCAAACCCAGGGAATCGCTCATTGAAATCGCGAGCAAAGTAAAGGTAGTCAATGATGCGTTTATTAAATCGTTCGCCAGGAATCAGGAGTGGAATACCTGGAGGATAAGGTGTCACTAACATCGCAGTAATTCGATTCTCGAGTTGATCCAACGGAACACGGTCAACTTCTTTATGCGCCATCTTTGCCCATGCTTCTGAAGGCATGATAGCTGGCACCATATCCGAGGTATACATCTCTGTAGTCATGCGGGCAACATCTCGGCTCTTATAAAACTCATGAATCTGTTGACAGATATCTTTCAAGCCAATGCGCTCGTAACGCGGGTGTTTTGCGACGAACTCTGGAAGCACCTTCCATAAAGGCGCATTCTTATCAAAGTGATCTTTGAACTGTTGCAACTCAGTCACCAAGGTATTCCAACGACCTTTGGTAATACCGATGGTGAACATAATAAAGAAAGAATAGAGTCCACATTTCTCAACAATGACTCCATGCTCAGCTAAGTATTTAGTAACAATACTTGCCGGGATTCCCATGGAGCCAAAATTACCATCAATATCAAGACCGGGGGTCACTACTGTGGCCTTGATGGGGTCGAGCATATTGAAATCTTTGGTGACATTGCCAAAATCATGCCAGCTAGCATTGGGCTCCAGAATCCAGTCAGACCGCTCACCAATACCCTCGTCAGCCAAATGATCTGGCCCCCAAACCTTGAACCACCAATCCCCATCAAACTTATCATCGACTTCACGCATTGCGCGACGGAAGTCCATCGCTTCAGCGATAGACTCTTCAACTAAAGTGGTGCCGCCAGGAGCCTCCATCATGGCCGCAGAGACATCACAAGAGGCAATAATCGCGTACTGAGGGCTAGTTGAGGTATGCATCAAATAGGCCTCATTAAAGCAATCACGATCGAGCTTCTGCTCTTCAGCATCTTGCACCAATACCTGCGAAGCTTGTGAAAGACCTGCTAATAACTTATGGGTTGACTGGGTAGCAAACATCAAACTCTTTTTGGTGCGCTTACGGTCAGTACCAATGGCATGCATATCTTTATAGAAAGGATGGAATGCTGCATGTGGCAACCAAGCTTCATCAAAATGCAAAGAATCAACCTTGCCATCAAGCATCTCTTTAATCATTTCAACGTTGTACACAATGCCATCATAGGTACTTTGTGTGAGGGTCATCACACGAGGAACAACGTTCTTATCTTTAATGAATGGATTGGCATCAATTTTCTTCTTAATGTTCTTCCACTCAAACTCTTCTTTGGGTATCGGCCCAATAATACCCAGGTGATTGCGAGTAGGCATCAAAAAGATGGGGATCGCCCCCATCATGGTGATCGAGTGAATTACTGACTTGTGGCAATTACGATCCACCAAGACTACGTCACCAGGAGCAACCGTTGAATGCCAAACAATCTTGTTGGAAGTGGAGGTGCCGTTGGTGACAAAAAACAAATGGTCTGCGTTAAAGATACGGGCTGCATTGTGCTCACTCTGCAAAACAGGTCCAGTGTGATCTAAGAGTTGCCCCAATTCTTCAACGGCATTACAAACGTCAGCACGGAGCATATTCTCACCAAAAAATTGGTGGAACATACGCCCTACTGGGCTCTTCAAAAATGCCACGCCACCAGAGTGTCCTGGGCAATGCCAAGAATAGGAACCCTCAGAGGCGTAATTGGTTAAAGCGCGGAAAAATGGTGGTGCCAGGGAATCTAGATAGACTTTAGCCTCCCGAATAATATGGCGTGCCACAAACTCTGGCGTATCTTCATTCATATGAATGAAGCCATGCAGTTCGCGCAAGATATCGTTGGGAATATGACGTGAGGTACGTGTCTCGCCATACAAGAAAATTGGAATATTCTCATTACGCTTGCGCACTTCCGTAATAAATGCACGCAAATTGTTTAACGCTGGTAAATCGTGATCTTCTGAGTCTGAGATAAATTCTTCATCATCGATCGATACGATGAAAGTTGAGGCTCGAGATGCTTGCTGCGCAAAAGATGTCAGATCGCCATAACTCGTCAAGCCAATTACCTCAATTCCCTCCGCCTCGATAGCTTCCGCTAAATCGCGGATACCAGATCCTGAAATATTTTCAGAGCGGAAGTCCTCATCAATAATGATGATTGGGAAACGAAATTTCATGAGTACCCTTTTAATTCGCTAAACAGGCGATTAATGAGATTAAGAAATAAATATGGATGCGTTAGGTCTTGGGGAGAGTAACGCCAACTTGGCCTTGGTACTTACCGCCACGATCTTTATAAGATGTACCACAGACTTCATCGCTTTCAAAGAACAAAACCTGTGCACATCCCTCGCCCGCATAAATCTTGGCAGGTAATGGCGTCGTGTTTGAAAACTCTAAAGTGACGTAGCCCTCCCACTCAGGCTCAAATGGCGTCACGTTCACAATAATTCCACAGCGCGCATATGTACTCTTACCGACGCAAACAGTTAACACGCTGCGTGGAATTTTGAAGTACTCGACAGTTCTAGCTAGAGCGAAAGAGTTTGGGGGAATAATGCAGACTGGGCCCTTAAAGTCGACAAAAGACTGCTCATCAAAATTCTTAGGATCAACAATGGTGCTATTGATGTTCGTGAAAATCTTAAACTCATCGGCACAACGAATGTCATAGCCATAGCTTGAGGTGCCATAACTCACAATTTTTTGTCCGGCAGCATCTTGGCGAACTTGACCAGCCTCAAATGGGGTGATCATGCCTTGCTCGCCCATACGGCGAATCCAGTGGTCTGATTTAATAGTCATGGGCGAATTGTAAAACCATCGCGGGCCCTATGCCCATGAATTTACGCTGTAGAGGCTGGACTGGTAAAAACGACCCGCTCTGGAGCGTTATAAATCTCAAAATGCTTCCCCGAACACCGAGATAACAGGGTGAGATTGGTTTTACGAGCCAACTCCAGCCCCATCAAGGTCACGCCGGAACGCGTTAAGAGAAAAGGGATCCCCATCTGAGCGCCCTTGATCACCATCTCAGAAGTCAGACGGCCGGTGGTAAAGAAAATCAGATCTTTTCCCTCTTTATCCGCCAACCACATCAGACCCGATATGGAGTCAACAGCATTATGGCGCCCAACATCCTCAATAAAATGCAGCAGTCGGATACCACTCTCGCCCTGGCGCTCAAATACAGCGCAGGCATGAACCGAACCCGACTTCTTATAAATCGTGTCATGGGTGCGAATATCGTCAATCAAGGCAACGATAGCTTCTTGAGATAGATTGGGTCCATCTGGCAGTCTAATCTCGGACATTTCCTCTATGAGGCCGCCAAACATGGTGCCTTGGCCACAGCCAGTAGTCACCACCCGCTTGCTTGTAAGTGCATCGATATCTACCGTACTGCGATGGGTTTTGACTGCCGCTGAATCCGTCTCCCAATCCACCTGAATACTGGCGATATCCTCTGGGGATTCCACAAGGCGCTGATTACGCAAATAACCTAATACCAGGGCCTCAGGGGCGCTCCCTAGGGTCATTAAGGTCACGACCTCGCGCTTATCCAAGTAAATTGTCAGGGGGCGCTCCCCAGGGATATGAGTCGTCTTCAGACGCCCTGCCTCATCCATGATTTGCACCTCATGGACTAGAGGCACAGAAGCATTGGACATCTCGATATTGTGGGAGGAAGCCATAAAACGTCTCTTAATTTATTTTCTTATCGGTATTTACTTTAACCGCAGACTAAAATTAATGCTCAAATCCATTTCAAGCCCCATAATCTTGAATTGCCCTTTTTGTTGAATTTGTTTCTTTTTAAGACCGTTTTTCATGAGCAATCCCCAGCGTCGCCTATTAGTTACCTCTGCCTTGCCATATGCCAATGGCCAGATTCATATTGGGCATTTGGTTGAATATGTTCAAACGGATATTTGGGTACGTTTCCAGAGAATGCGTGGTCATGAAGTGCACTATGTTGGAGCTGACGATACTCATGGCACACCCATCATGCTACGTGCTGAAAAAGAAGGTTTGACCCCCAAAGAGCTCATCGCCAAGGTTTGGAAAGAACATAAACGTGACTTTGATAATTTCCTCATCTCATTTGATAACTACTACACTACCGATAGCCCTGAAAATGAGCAGTTGTCTCAAAGCATTTATCTCAAACTACGAGACGCTGGTCTCATTGAAATGCGCTCCATCGAGCAAGCCTACGATCCCGTCAAAGAAATGTTTTTGCCAGATCGTTTTATTAAAGGCGAATGTCCTAAGTGCGGTGCCAAAGATCAGTATGGCGATTCCTGCGAAAAATGTGGAGCAACCTATTCTCCAACCGATTTAAAAAATCCGTTCTCTGTAGTCAGTGGCGCCACACCGATCAAAAAAGTTTCTGACCACTACTTCTTCAAACTCTCCGACCCTCGCTGCGAAACTTTTTTGCGTGAATGGACACAGGTAAACACTCCCCTACAACCGGAAGCTCGCAACAAAATGAAGGAATGGGTTGGACAGCCTGGCGATAGTAAGCTGGGGGACTGGGATATCTCTCGAGATGCGCCCTACTTTGGCTTTGAAATTCCGGATGCCCCCAGTAAGTATTTTTATGTATGGCTTGATGCTCCTATTGGCTATTACGCAAGCTTCTTAAATTACTGCCAAAGCAAGGGCCTCAATTTTGAAGAGTGGGTTAAGCCCGATACAAGCACTGAGCAATATCACTTTATTGGCAAAGATATCTTGTACTTCCACACCTTGTTTTGGCCCGCTACATTGCACTTTGCCGGCTATCGCACGCCAACCAATGTGTTTGCCCATGGCTTTCTTACCGTCGATGGCGAGAAGATGAGTAAGTCGCGTGGCACGCTCATCTCAGCCAATAGCGTTATTGAAACTGGCTTTAATCCAGAGTGGTTCCGTTATTACTTTGCAACCAAACTTAATGACAGCATGGAGGACTTGGATCTCAATCTCCAAGACTTTGTAGCCAGGGTCAATAGCGATCTTTTGGGTAAGTACGTCAATATTGCAAGCCGCAGTGCTGGCTTCTTGGTAAAGCGTTTTGGTGGCATTGTTTCTGATGAAGCCATGAGCAATCCCCTACTCACCGAAATTGCCTCTGCTAGTGAAAAAATTGCTCAGTTATATGAAGCCCGTGAATATGCAAAAGCCTTACGGACCATTATGGAGCTAGCTGATCAGGTCAATGCATTTGTCGACGAAAATAAACCCTGGGAAATCGCCAAAGATCCGGAACGAGAAGCCGAACTACAAAAGGTCTGTAGCGTGACTTTGGAGGCGTTCCGTTTGCTGACGCTTTACCTCAAGCCGGTATTGCCAACGGTGGCAGCAGGTGTCGAGGACTTCCTTTCCATCCCGCCAATGGGCTGGAATGACGTCAAAACGACCCTCTCAAGCGCGAACCCGATCAAGCCCTACAAACACCTCATGACGCGGGTAGAAGCCCCTCAAATCGAGGCCTTATTAGCAGCAAATCTGTAATTAAAGGCTGCCTGGCAAGCCTTTTTAGAGGAATAAGCCAAAATTCAGCGGGTTTGCAGGAAAAATCGTTAATAATGATGGGCTAGGGACGACTTTGTCTCTCATAAAATTTTGTAAGTTATTGAATTAATTAAGATTTTAGGAAATGTGATGGCAAGATATCAATCCGAATTCACTCAGTTCTTAAATGAGCTCAAGTCTGAGAAGCCGCATCTCGAGGCTGGCCAGCAAGCTGGTCGCGCCCTCTTGTGGGACAAAGAACCATTAACCTCGGAAGATCAGCGTCGCGCTAAGGCAGCAAAATTAAAGCAGCGCGCTTACGTTTATTCGAATGATTGATCCGAGTACACAGCCGATATCAGATTTACTCGATAGCACTCCGTCAGTAACGGACGGAATGTCTTCGGCTTTTGCAAAGCTGTATGGTGAGCCCTTATTTAAGCTCCCTACAGATCTGTATATTCCTCCTGATGCATTAGAGGTTTTTCTAGAAGCTTTTGAGGGTCCACTTGACCTCTTGCTCTATCTCATCCGCAAGCAAAACTTCAATGTACTTGATATCCCAATGGCGCAGGTCACTCAACAGTACCTGAGCTACATCGATCAAATTCGCCATCACAATCTGGAGCTCGCTGCCGAGTATTTACTCATGGCGGCCATGTTGATTGAAATTAAATCTCGCATGCTGCTGCCAATGAAAAAAGCAGATAGCGATGAGGAAGTAGAAGATCCTCGCGCTGAATTAGTACGCCGCCTGTTGGAATATGAGCGCATGAAGCTAGCGGCTCAGGAGCTTGATCAAATTCCACAACAAGGTCGTGATTTCCAAATTGCACACGGCTATGTGGATACGACAGTGGCAGTTACTTGGCCGGAAGTAAATCTAGACGATTTGCAAATGGCTTGGCGTGATGTTTTGCACCGTGCGAAACTCAATCAGCACCACACTATTACACGTGAAGAGCTATCAGTTCGTGACTTTATGACACGTATTTTGCGTCGCCTACAAAATACCCGCTTTGTAGAGTTTGGTGAATTATTTGAAGATGCCATCAAATCCGGAAAAGGCGTTCCCGTGGTGATTGTGAATTTCATTGCTATGCTCGAGCTTTCTCGTGAAGCATTAGTAGAGATTACCCAGGCTGAGCCCTATGCACCAATCTACGTTCGCCTCGCCTACACACCTGTTGCATGAAAATTATTAGCGATATACAAGAGTTGCGTGACCACCTCCGTGGGCAGAACCGCGCCTCTTTTGTCCCAACTATGGGCAACTTGCATGAAGGGCACCTATCCCTCATGCGCCTTGCAAGACAACATGGTGACCCAGTAGTTGCGAGCATTTTTGTGAACCGTTTGCAGTTTGGTCCTAACGAGGATTTTGATAGCTATCCTCGTACTATGCAAGCTGACATCGATAAGCTAGAAAAAGAAGGTGTCTACATCTTATTTGCGCCAACAGAGCGCGATTTATACCCACAACCTCAAGAGTATCGCGTGGATCCGCCGCAGCAATTGGGAGATATTTTAGAAGGTGAATTTCGTCCTGGATTCTTTAAAGGAGTCTGCACAGTTGTTCTCAAGCTTCTGTCTTGCGTACAGCCCAAGGTAGCTGTATTTGGTAAAAAAGATTACCAACAACTGATGATTATTCGTCAAATGGCCAAGCAGTTTGCACTCCCGGTCGATATTATTCCAGGGGAAACCATTCGAGCGAAAGATGGTCTGGCCCTCTCCTCGCGCAATGGCTACCTCTCGTCGAGTGAGCGCGCAGAGGCGCCACAACTGCAAAAGTTACTTCAGGAAGTACGCGAGCAAGTGCTCAATTTAAATACCCGTGATGTAGATGCACTGAACGCTATCGAAAAGAATGCAATTGCAAGACTGACTGAACGCGGTTGGCAACCTGATTACATTGCTATCCGTCAACAATCAGACTTGGCACCATCAAGCAACGCTAGTTTAAGAGCTGGGGAGCCGCTGGTGATTCTGACTGCAGCCAAGTTAGGTAAAACACGGTTGATTGATAACCTAGAGGTTTAAACATCCGATCTCTAAAAATACCTAGAGATTAAAGAATTGCCCAATTTCCAAATTAAGTTCTTTAGCCAATTCAGCGCCAGTCACTTTTCCAGCAGCACCCTTAGCCTTCAAAACTTCAATCTGACCGCCGTTACAAGCCACAAAGAATGAATCTAAAGTGATCTGCGTGATTTCACCCGGCTTGCCTTTGACTGAGGCAAAAGTTGGAGCTACATGTTTATGGGCATCATAAATCTGGACCTTTTGCTCACCAAATTTTGTCCATGCACCCGGCGCCGGGTTACAAGCCCGGATTAAGTTATAAATTTGAGTAATGTGTGTTGCCCAATGAATTTGTGCGGCATCAGCACCAAACCAACCTTCATAGTTTGCCTGAGACTCATCTTGAACAATCTCTTGATGCCGATTGGCAACCACCAAATCTGCAGCCTCCAGTAGCGCCTGAACACCCAGTGGGAATAAGTGATCAAAGTAGATCTTACCCAGAGTGTCATCAGGGCCAATAGCGACCTCTTTTTGCAATATGACTTCGCCCTCATCAAGTCCATCTGAGGGACGGAAAATCGTTAAACCCGTCTTTTCCTCGCCCAAAGCAATCGCCCAGTTGATGGCACTAGGGCCACGATATTTAGGCAGCAAGGAGGGGTGATACTGAATAGTGCCGTGCTTAGGGATCTTGCAGAGCTCTTGCGGCACAAACTGAAGGACATAGGCCATTACGCAAATATCAGCCTTACTGTCAATCATGGCTTGCGCAGCCTCAGCACTCTTTAAGGAAGCAAATTGCAAGGGGACTAGGCCCCTCGCAATCGCAGCTTCTTTAAGCACTTCAGGCTTGGAAGATTTTGGATTATCGGGCGGACAAAAAACAGCAACTACTTCATCACCACGATCTAAAAAAGCCTCTAATGCCGCTTTACCAAAATCTGCACTGCCAATTAGCGCAATCCGCATTAGATAACCTTATCGTGACGTAAGGAAATCAGTTCATCCGTGGAGTAGCCCAACTCATTCAGAATCTCATCGGTGTGCTCGCCTAATAAAGGTGAACGTGTTACTTCAGTTGGGCTATCAGACATCTTGATTGGATTACCAACAGTCAGATACTTGCCACGAATTGGATGATCAACCTCAACCACAGTTCCTGTAGCACGCAATGCTGGCTCTTCAGCAATTTCTTTCATTGAAAGAATAGGGCCGCATGGAATATCGTACTTATTCAAAATATCCATGACTTCAAACTTCGTTTTAGTCATAGTCCATTTTTCAATTTCACCAAAAATTTCCATCAAGTGTGGCAAGCGGGCCATTGGTGAAGCAAAACGTACATCAGTAATCCAGTCCTCGCGACCAATCACTTTACATACAGCCTCCCATACTGGACCTTGCACAATGACATACATGTATGCGTTAGGGTCTGTTTCCCAGCCTTTGCATTTCACAATCCAGCCAGGCTGACCACCGCCAGAAGCATTGCCAGCGCGGGGAACAGAGTCGCCAAACTCACCATTTGGAAACTGTGGATATTCTTGCATGAGGCCATTGCGCTCTAAGCGCTGTTGGTCACGCAACTTCACGCGGCAAAGATTCAAGACCGCATCTTGCATTGCCGCCAATACTTTCTGACCACGTCCAGAATGGGTACGTTGATAGAGTGCTGTCACGATACCCAACGCTAAATGAAGACCTGTTCCACTATCACCAATTTGTGCGCCAGTCACCATGGGAGGGCCGTCATCAAAACCAGTAGTAGATGCTGAGCCGCCGGCACATTGCGCAACGTTCTCATAAACCTTGCAGTCTTCGTAAGGTCCAGGACCAAAACCTTTGACCGATGCCATGATCATCATGGGATTGAGTTCTTGAATACGCTCCCAAGAAAATCCCATACGATCTAGCGCACCTGGTGCAAAGTTTTCTACCAAGACATCACACTCCTTAATTAGGCGCTCAAGAATTTCTTTGCCTTTAGGAGTTTTAGTGTTCACAGTAATGGAACGCTTGTTGTGATTGAGCATCGTGAAATACAAGCTATCAGCATCAGGGATGTCGCGTAACTGACCACGTGTTGCATCGCCCTCACCTGATTTTTCTACCTTGATAACATCTGCGCCAAACCAAGCGAGTAACTGAGTACAAGTAGGTCCAGATTGAACGTGTGTGAAGTCAAGAATTTTGACCCCTTCTAGTGCTTTTGCCATGATTAAAGTCCTAATAAGATTGAAATTTTGAATTAACGCGATTTTACCAGCGAGAAAATGCGGTAAAAGATGTGTTGTGGAATATGGCTTATTCCAGCCAAAATATGGGGTAAACCCTATATATTTTCTATATTGGGCTAAGAAGCGCCACTTTCAAGATCAGCAATACGTTTTTTTAGCATTCGTTCCTCAGCAAAACGTGAGGTCTCATCCCGAATAACTGCAGCAACTCCACAGGCTTTGTGGCTTTCATCAAACAACATGCCAACAGTAAAAGCGATGGATAAGATGCTTCCATCTTTATGTTTTGCTGGGACCTTGAGCAAAGATGTGCCATAACGAGTAATGCCGGATTCCATAGACTTGCTGTAACCCTCGTTATGCCTTTGACGTTGACGCTCAGGAACAATGAGATCTAAAGCGCTACCAAGCGCCTCCTCTTCAGAGTATCCAAAAATACGGCTTGCGGCTGCATTCCACAAGACAATTTTTTCTTGTGCGTCAGCAACAATAACGGCATCACCAATAGCGTCTAAGAGCTGCGTCAAATCTACAGAGGTTTTCATCATCCCAGTCTAACGTCTATCCCAGAATTTCAGGAATAAAAAAGGCGCCCACTAGGAGCGCCCTCAAAGTTAATACAGATTTTTATCGTTATTAAACTTAAACTGCTTTTGCTGCATGCAACTTAGCAATGTCATCAGCGTTGTAACCGAGGTCTGACAACACTTCATCAGTGTGCTCACCCAATACAGGCGAAGGCTTCACTTCGATTTCCAAATCTGAGAACTTGATTGGACTACCGATAGTTAAATATTTGCCACGTACCTTGTGGTCAACTTCAACGATAGAACCACTCTTACGCAAGTCTGGTGAAGCAGCCAACTCTTTCATCGAGAGAACTGGAGCGCATGGGATATCAAACTTGCGGAGGATATCAACAGCCTCATACTTAGTCTTATCTTTGAGCCAGTCTTCAATAGTTGCGAAGATGTCAAAAATCTTATCTTGACGAGCTTCGGCAGTCATATACGCTGGATCAGTTGCCCACTCTGGTTTACCTAGAGCCTTAGTAATTGGCTCCCAAGCATGGCCTTGAATAGTGAAGTAAATGTAGGCGTTTGGATCTGTTTCCCAACCCTTACACTTCAATACCCAACCTGGCTGACCGCCACCACCAGCGTTACCGCCACGTGGCACTACGTCAGTGAATGAACCATGTGGATACTGTGGATACTCTTCCAAATAGCCAACTTTGTCCAAACGCTGTTGATCACGTAACTTCACACGACATAAGTTCAATACAGCGTCTTGCATTGAGCAAGAAACTTTTTGACCCTTGCCAGTTTTTTGACGCTGCATCAATGCAGTCAAAATACCAATCGCCAAGTGCATACCAGTATTGGAATCACCTAAGGCTGCAGCAGAAACTGTAGGAGGGCCATCCCAGAAACCAGTAGTTGAAGCAGCACCACCAGCACACTGAGCGACGTTCTCATAGACCTTTAAGTCCTCATATGAGTGGCCATCACTAAAGCCTTTTACAGAAGCCAAGATCATTTTTGGATTAAGTTCTTGGATACGCTTCCAAGAGAAACCCATGCGATCCAATGCGCCAGGACCAAAGTTCTCAACCATGACGTCAGAAACTTTGATCATTTTTTCCAACACTTCTTTACCTTCTGGGGTCTTAGTATCCAGAGTTAAAGAGCGCTTGTTACCATTCAACATAGTGAAGTACAAAGCATCTGCACCAGGAACGTCGCGCAACTGGCTGCGAGTGACATCGCCAGAACCGGGACGCTCAACCTTAATCACATCAGCGCCATAAAAACCCAACAATTGAGTACATGCAGGACCTGCTTGTACGTGTGTGAAATCGATAATGCGGATGCCGTCTAATGGTTTAGTCATGTTTGTTTCTCCTTAAAGTATTACTTAGTTTTTACTAAATGTTTTTTATAAATTGCTAATTAATGCTTGCCTGCAGCAGTCGATGGGTTCAAGTTTGTTAAACGTCCACTTTCTGTTCCGGCTGTTTCATCGATTACCGCATTAATCAAGGCCGGCTTACCTTCAGCAATCGCCTTAGTTAATGCAGCTTCCAATTCTGCTGGGGTAGTGACGTAGTAACCAACACCACCAAATGCCTCAATCATCTTGTCGTAACGTGCGTCTTTCACAAATACCGTAGGCGCGACATCCGCACCACCAGTTGGATTTATGTCGGTACCGCGATACACGCCATTGTTGTTAAACACCACTGTAGTGATTGGCAAGTTGTAGCGGCAGATGGTTTCTAATTCCATACCGCTAAAGCCAAAGGCGCTATCGCCCTCAACGGCAACAGTTGGCAAGCCACTGGTAACAGCAGCGCCAATAGCGTAGCCCATACCAATACCCATGATGCCCCAGGTACCTGAGTCAAAACGCTTACGAGGCTTGTACATATCCACAATTGCGCGGCAGTAGTCAAGCGTATTTGCACCTTCGTTTACCAAGTTCACATCTGGATTCTTCTTGATCACATCACGGATAGCACGCAATGCGCCATGGAAGTTCATTGGTGAGGCTTCTTTTGCAAGAGTCTCAGCCATCTTCGCCATGTTCTTATCTTTTTTCTCGTTGATGGCATTAATCCAATCAGAGGCTGGCTTTGGAACTGAACCAATCCCCTTCAAGAGCTCACCAACTACTGAGCCGATATCACCAATCAATGGCGCATCGATTTGTACGTTGCTATCGACTTCGTTTGCTTGAATATCGATCTGAATAAATTTCTTAGGATCTTTGCCCCATGTCTTACCTTTGCCGTGAGCAAGCAACCAATTCAGGCGTGCACCAACCAACATCACAGCATCAGCCTCAGCCAATACAAATGAGCGCGCTGCAGAAGCAGACTGTGGATGGTTATCTGGCAACAAGCCTTTAGCCATCGACATTGGCAAGTAAGGGATGCCCGATTTTTCAATCAAGTCTCGAATTTCTTTATCAGCCTGTGCATAAGCTGCACCTTTGCCCAAGAGAATCAATGGACGCTTTGCACCCTTTAGTACATTTAACGCACGTTCAACTGCATCAGCAGCTGGAATTTGACGTGGAATAGGATCAATTACTTTGAAGATAGACTTCTTGGCTTCTTCAACAGGCATTGTTTGGGAAAGCAACTGCGCTGGCAAATCCAAGTACACGCCACCAGGCCGGCCAGATACCGCAGCACGAATTGCACGAGCAAAACCAATGCCAATATCCTCAATATGATTAATACGATAAGCCGCTTTGCAATATGGCTTAGCTGCATTGAGCTGATCCATCTCTTCGTAGTCACCTTGTTGCAAGTCAACGATTTCACGCTCACTTGAACCGGAGATCAAAATCATCGGGAAGCAATTCACTGTAGCGTTAGCCAGTGCAGTCAAACCATTCAAGAAACCAGGTGCTGAAACAGTCATACAGATACCAGGCTTTTGCGTCATGTAACCAGCAATTGCAGCAGCGTTACCTGCATGCTGCTCGTGGCGGAAACCAATAAAACGCATACCTTCTGCTTGAGCCAAACGGCACAAGTCGGTAATTGGAATTCCAACTAAACCAAAAATGGTGTCAAGGTCATTTGCTTTTAAAGCATCAATGACGAGATGAAAGCCATCAGTTACTTGTGTATTTTGATTGTCTGTTGTCATAGAAATTTTTTAGTTAATTACATTGCCTGAACGTAAATCATGTTCAATGCAACTTAGCTTTCGCTAACTGTCTCCAATTAAGTTATTAGTAATGCCACGGGTGACTCTTAAGACCCCGATGAGGCTGAGATGAATCTTAGGCTTGAGGGTGGGGATCATCATTGACTTCGGTCAATTTCCCCTGAAATCTAGAAACAACTTTTTTGCGCTAGACAAAAAGCTCTTTGTGCTTAGTTTTTAGGCGACTTAATGTCTCTGGGGATAAATTGAGGTATGCGGCGAGCTCTTTTTTAGGTAGAAGCTCAAATAAGTCCTCATATTTACGTAAAAAACGCTCTACTCGGCCAGGAGCATCGAGCATATGTAAGGTAATCGTATGGGCCATGATTTCACTCATCAGGCGCATTACCTCAAATTCAAAGCTTTCTTTTAATGGCTTATGGGCATCCAAGAATTCTGCCCATTTCTTTAGTGGCATGCGGGCTACACGAGCCTTGGTAACACAAGCAATACTGTAAGGAGCTGAGGTCTTAAGGCGCCATGCGGCGTAACTTGTCTCAATGTCTTTCTCAATCGCGAAACGCAAGATCATTTCTTTGGCATCTGCGCTAGAGACAATCCGCTTCAAAATGCCATCCAGAACAAAGTACTGCTCCATCTGATGATCACCTTGGTGCAATAAAATTTCTGATTTTTTAAGATCTGAGATCTCTAAATGGCGCTCTAACTCAGCCATTGCTGCCGGATCCAAGCTTTTAAGTACTGAGTTTTGACTCAGTTGAAGACGAATCAGGTTTTTTTCGGGGTGCTTGTCTAATGCAGTCATGAATCCTTAATCCTAGTGCCTATATTGTAGGCTTTTTTGGGATTTAAGCATTTCCAGAGGGTCTACTGAGATAGAATATGCCTGTCGTGGTGCTTTGTTGCAATGCAATAAAGTTAAACGGGAAACACTAAACGTGTGCTGCCCCCGCAACGGTAAGTAAATGCGCCCTAACTTTTAAGTCAGTGCGTCAGGAATTTGAATGAGCCACTGTGCGTGTCAATTGCATGGGAAGGCCAAATTCTGAGATTTACTAGCCCGGATACCGGCCAAGACAGGTGGAATTTTGCGGACGGGGACCTTCGCGCGCCGATGAAGCATCCCCTGCCTCCTGGCAAGGTGCCCAATTGACGCCTGAGCTCTCATGAAGTGAAGTTCTGTTCGACCCAGCTTACGGGGAAGTGAGCTAGGTGAATCGCAGGCAGAAAGTTCACATGAAACAGCAGTTCAGTAGTAAAGCACTCGCCACCCTATTTTGTGGCGCGGCAATCACATTTAGCGCAGCCGCTCAAAATTCTCCATCGACAGTCATCGTTTCGGGATCTCGCTTTGAGGAAAACCTCAATGAAGTTCCGGCAAACGTCAAAGTCATCACTCGCGATGAAATTGCAAACTCCACTTCAAATAATATTCCCGAAGTGTTATCTCAAATTGGAGGAGTAAATGTAAAAAGTACGAGCGGCAATCCCCTTAATTTAGATGCCTCAGTTGATATGGGCGGTTATGGAGCAACAGCAAATAGCAACACATTAATACTGGTTGATGGGCAAAGATTAAATCCCATTGATTCTGGGACCATCAATTGGGAATCCATTCCAATTGACTCCATTGAGAGAATAGAGCTGCTTCAAGGTGGCGCCAGTGTTCAGTATGGCAATGGCGCTGTTGGCGGTGTAATTAATATCATCACCAATGGAGGAGCAAAAAATCTTAATCAAGCTGCAATTACCTATGGAAGTTACAACACGGTCATTGGCAATGCAATATTGAGAAATACGGTTAATGACACAACTATTCAACTCACTGCAAACTCGTCTAATACAGATGGTTGGAGAGAAAATTCGGCAGCGAACGCATACTCGTTTGATGGCAAAGTAACCCAATCATTAGGTGGAATAGATAAGGTCTACGCCGATATATTCTTTAATCACTCAAATTCTCAAACTCCTGGAGCTGTGCTCGGTCAGGCAGGCCAGGGTGACTCCCAATCAGCCAGATCAACATTCATAGGGTCAACGATCACTACCGATAATTCTGGAGTCAGGGCTGGCTTTATTAAAGCAATTGATGATCGGCTAACGTTTGACATTGATGGTACATACTCAAATAAAAATACCAGCTCCAATATCCCCGCATATCCTTACTACGTTCTATACCCCAACTGGCAACTTGCAATTGCACCGAAGATCAAAGCTAATTTTGGCGAATGGGGATCAACAGTAATAGGCTATGACTTTAATCAAGCCTCCCAAAGCAGCTCTTCTGGGTTAACTTTTGGTAATACCAGTCTTCAACAAAACGTAAGTATCCTCAATCAATCCATGTATCTCGTATCACGAATTCCACTGAAGGCGATTAATGGATTGGAGGCAAGCGGGGGCTTCAGACATCAAGCACAGAATGCATCTGCAAATGATTTCTCTAGCGGATCAACCATTAGTGCAAATCAAAAGTACTCTGCTAACGCTGGAGATATAGCCTTTAATTACAACTATCAAGCGGGACAAAAAGTATTTATCAAATGGGATCAGTCTTATCGATTCCCTAATACTGACGAATTCTGGGGCTTTAATCCAGACACTTACACCCCAGTTTTCAATGGCATCTTAAAGCCGCAAATCTCACAAACGTATTCAGTCGGGGGAGATTGGAAACTTCGTCAAACCCATCTTTCAGCTCTCGTATTTCAATCAATTACACAAAATGAAATTCGTTATGACCCTTCCAGTGGAAGCAATATTAATACTGCTGGCAACATTAATCGCACAGGCTTTCTTTTTGACTCCTCAAGCAATATCACCAAAAACTTAACGCTTGCTGGTGGCGGAAAGATTCAAAGATCAACTTTCACTACTGGTGAAATTGCTGGTGTTGGAGTAGGTCTATCGCCAGATCTTCTGTTAAATGCTCGGGCGCAGTATATGTTTAATACAAGCTGGAGTGCAGGGGCTGTTGTGAATTATGTCAGCAACCAAAACTATGAATCGGATCCAGCAATTACCAATTCACTAGCTAAGATTCCATCCTATGTTGCTGCAGATATTTATATCAACTACAGAATTCATTCATGGGAAACCAAATTCATGATCAAAAACATTGGCGGAAATTCTTATGCCACCACTGGTGGTTACAACTCTTCACGTGGTTACTACTACTACCCCACTACACCAACAACCTATTTTGTCAATGCAAAATATAATTTCTAACTGAGAAAAAATTCAAGGCATGCAACCCACAACCCCATCCAAATACTTGCTTATTGGGATTGCATTATTTTTTATTGCATTCTCTTTAGCAGTATTTTCCAAGCCTGTTTCGGTAGCCGATGATCGAGGCGTTGTCCTTACTTTTGATGCCCCACCACAACGGATTATTAGCCTATTACCATCGCTGACAGAGTCTATTTGTGCATTGGGTAAGTGCGCCAATCTAGTGGGAATTGATCGTTTCTCAAATTGGCCCAAGTCTATTCAAGATTTGCCTAAGCTCGGTGGTATGGCCGATATTAATCTTGAGCGAATTGTCCAGCTTAAGCCCGATGTGGTGTTGCTAGAAAAAGCCTCTCCCGTAATCACCCGTTTAAATGACTTAGGAATCAAAACATTTGCATTAGATGTGAAGTCGATGGAGGATGAAGAGCGCGCCCTAAAAAAATTGGATCTCGTTTTAGGCACCTCAGAGAGTGCTCGCGTATGGAATCAGATTCAACAAGAAATAACACGTGCAAATAAACAGCTAAATTTAGATGGTAAAACGTTGCGGGTCTACTTTGAAGTTAATCCTGCACCTTTTGCCGCTGGGAGATCTTCTTTTATTGGCGAAATTTTGACCCGCCTTGGCCTGACTAATATCATCCCCGAATCCCTTGGACCCTTTCCTAAAATTAATCCTGAATTTGTTGTTCAGAGTAAACCAGACCTGATTCTCTTGAGCGAATCAACTGCTACTGATATTCAAAAGCGCCCTGGCTGGAATACCATCCCAGCAGTCTCAAAGAATCGTATCTGCACCTTTAACGCCCAGCAAAATGATGTCTTAGTGCGTCCCGGTCCTCGCATGGGAGAAGCGGCATTCATTATTTCTCAATGTATTCAAGAGAAGATGTCATCATCTCGATAATGCATAACCACCACTTCCTAGGTAAATTATTATTCCTATTGCTCATTAGCGTCATGTTGCTAGCCCTAGGAACGATGCTGGGTAGCACTGGGATAAGTTGGAGTTTTTCTCAAACTGAGGAAGCTGTCTTGTGGGATATTCGAATCCCAAGATCCTTGGGGGCCTATATTGCTGGCGCTTTATTAGGACTATCTGGCGGCATAGCCCAAAGCTTATTTCGCAATCCCCTAGCAGATCCCTATCTACTGGGTAGTGCATCTGGTGCATTACTGGGAGTCGCTAGCGTACTTTCATTTGCTTATCTAGGACATTCTTGGCTAGAGCTAATTGGCCTAAATGGGGGTGCCTTTATTGGCGCCCTGTTTGGTGTACTGGCCTCCCTCATGTTGGCTGGTGGGTATCACAGCTCACTGCGACTTTTATTATCTGGTGTAGTGATTAGTGTCATTCTTGGCGCTGCTAACTCACTCTTCACCTTCATTCGCCCAGACCTCTTTCAAAGTATTCAAGCATTCATGCTCGGCAATACAACACTGTTAAGTTGGTCAGCGGTTCAGGTGATGGGTATTGTTTTTATTATCTGCTTGCTACCTACACTGTTATTTAGCCCAGTATTAGATGCCCTATCGCTTGGCGAGAATACTGCCCGTACGCTAGGTCTGCCATTGGATCGGTTGCGCTTAATTTTGATTGGAATTCTTGCGCTAGCAACGGGTTGTGCTGTTGCCCAAACTGGATTAGTTGCCTTTGTAGGTTTGGCTGCACCGCACTTGGTAAGGCGACTCTCTGGAGGTCATCAACGTTTACAACTGTTATTTTCCAGCATCGGTGGCGGCATCTTGTTGCTTAGCTCCGATCTTCTAGCGCGGACTCTGTTTGCCCCCATTGAAATCCCCGTGGGAATTGTGACGGCGGTATTGGGCGGTATCTATCTTTTGATACTTCTAAAACGAACCTCCTTGGGGGCTCGATCATGAAAACCGAGCAACTCACTATTTACCGAGATACAGCTCTAGTTCTGAGCGATATCAATATCGATATTCCTGAGGGTAAATGGACGAGTATTATTGGGCCTAATGGTGCTGGTAAGTCCTCCTTACTTCAGGCGATGAGCGGCTTACTAAAATACGCAGGCTCGATATCAATCAATGGGTCGCTATTACGAGACCTACCTCGTAAAGAGCTCGCTAAGAAGATTGCTTGGCTGGCGCAAGATGTAGCAACGCCAGATGAATTAAATGGGGGCCTGAGTGTTTACGATACCGTCATGCTTGGCCGTCTACCACATCAAGATTGGCTTCATCTGCCGTCTTCTGCGGATCACATCATAGTAGAAGGTGTTCTAAAACAAACTGGGGTTTGGGAATTACGTTTGCGCCCTCTGCAGCATCTATCGGGTGGTGAGCGTCAACGGGTTTTACTAGCTAGACTTCTGGCTGTTGACTCTGAAATCCTCCTGATGGATGAACCATTGGCAAACTTAGACCCCCCTCACCAGGCTGAATTTCTGGACTGGCAAAAAATACTGCTCTCCCAAGGTAAAACTTTAGTTACCGTGCTTCATGAGATCCATTTTGCCCTTAGAGCCGACCACTTAGTTATGCTGAAAAAGGGGAAACTGCATTTTTCTGGACCCTCACAGGACCCTGAAACCCATCAGGCCTTAATCGAATTATTCGATGGACGAATTTATCTTGAAAAGCTCAGCAATGGCTGGATTGCCCTTCCTCGCTAAACTTTGCTCATGGAGTGCCCAAAAGGATTTTCCTGAGGCTACAATGCCTATATGAATGAGCACAATTCTCATACCTCAAACGAATTAGCGCAAACCGATTCTCTCGAGCTATCGATTCAAAGGCTGTCTGAAAAGATACGCTTGATTAGCGATGCAGTTAAATCACTCCATCAAGATCGTGCGCAATTAGAGTCCAAAATTGAAGATGCTCAAAAACGTATTCAGCACATATTAAGTCGACTACCCGAGCAAAGTGATGGTCGCCAAATGAACCTACTAGGTGAGCCTGTAGCACCCAACAACCCTGAGGATGACAATGAGCCAACAACGCATTGAAGTAAGCCTCGCTGGGCAAAAGATTACCCTGGCAACCAGTACAGAACATGAGCCGCTTCTGCGTGCTGCCTGCACTTTGGTTGACGAACAAATTCAGCTGGCAATCAATGGGGGTAATCGCAGCATTGAGCGCGCCAGTATGATGGCAGCAATCAAAATTGCTGGCGACCTCATTGCCTTACAAACCGCATCCCAACACACATCAGCACAAAGCAATTCTGCCAACATGGATTCCGAAGAGATGATCCGTCTCCAGCAGGAGATTCATGCTTTAGAGAATCAAGTAGATGCTTTGATGCAAACCCTTTCCCTGCCTGGTTCGCCAAGGCCAATAGTTCCTTGAACCGATGCGCAAGCATCCGGAACGATCTTTACCTTGTGGGCGTGAGCGTTTCGATCCCTCACAGTGGCAGCTTCGCGCTGTTCACTCCCTGAGACTCTTAATGCACCCGAAGCAGAGTAGCCGTTCCACCTTGAACCTTAGGGTTCAGGATGACGGCCTAGCGGCTAAGGCGGGGAATTCATGTCAATAATTGATATTTCAATGCTAATGCTGTGCGGTGGTATTGCAGGATTTTTAGCGGGCTTACTGGGCATTGGCGGCGGCATGATCTTAGTGCCCTTCATGATCATCGTCTTCAATCACCTTGGATTTAGTCAAGAGGTGATTGTGCACATGGCTATTGCCACCGGAATGGCTACGATCTTATTTACAACCACGTCAGCAATTTGGGCGCATCACAAACATGGTTCTATTGATTGGAGGCTTGTAGCCACCCTTAGCCCAGGACTAGTGGTTGGAAGCTTGATTGGTGGAAGCGAAATATTTGAAGCGATTAATACTTCATGGCTTTCCCTATTCTTTGCGATCTTTATCGTCTATACCTCCATACAAATGATTATTAATAAAAAGCCTACCGCTGGAAGAGAGCTTCCAGGAACCGTAGGTCTTTTTTCATTTGGAGCATTTACTGGTGTGATTGCCAGTTTGCTTGGTGCGGGCGGGGCATTTATTACAGTACCCTTCATGCTTTGGTGTAATGTAAAGCCACATACCGCTATGGCGAGCTCTTCTGGCCTAGGCTTTCCTATCGCGGCGGCTGCCACCATAGGCTACATGTACGGCAGTTGGGGAAATCCTAATCTTCCAGCTGGATCGCTTGGTTTTGTTTACCTACCAGCAGTGCTCTGCATTGTTGCAGTCAGCATCTTTACTGCACCATTGGGCGCCAAAATGGCCAGAAAGCTCAATATTGCACAACTCAAACGCATCTTCGGCGTAATGCTCTTCATGCTTGCAGCCTTCATGTTTAATGAAAGCCGCATCGCATTTGGGTACTAAGTATTTGGAATTAAATTCTTAATTGGTATATTGCTGACGCAAAATATTCTTTTGCACTTTACCCATCGCATTGCGTGGCAAATCACTCACAATCTCTAAGCGCTTTGGAATTTTAAAATTCGCAATTTGAGATTTCAAAGACGTGATCATTGCCTGAGAATCTAGCTTAGCACCAGGCTTAGGTACTACTACCGCCATTACCGCCTCACCAAAATCAGGGTGCGGAATACCAATCACAGCGCTCTCATCAACACCTTCCATATCGTCAATGAAGCTCTCAATCTCTTTTGGATAGACGTTGTATCCACCAGAAATAATTAAATCTTTGCTGCGACCAACGATGCATAAATAGTCATTAGGCGCTTTACCGCCATTGGCAGAGCCACCCCAGCGACCTACGTCGCCCGTTTTAAACCAGCCATCTTTTGTAAACTCTTCAGCAGTTTTTTCTGGCATGCGCCAGTAGCCCTTAAATATATTAGGGCCTTTGACTTGAATGCTACCGATTTCATTCACGCCACAAGGCTTGTTATTTTCATCAACGACGCGCACTTTTACGCCTGGCAATGGCAGACCAACGGATCCGCCTACACGATTGCCTTTGTATGGATTGGAGACGAGCATCACTGTCTCACTCATGCCATAACGCTCGAGAATCGGCTGACCAATAGTCTCTTTAAACGTATTAAAGGTTTCAGTTAGCAGGGGCGCAGAACCAGAAACAAATAAACGCATATTGCGTGCAACTTGCTTATTGAAATCCTTATCCGCTAGCAAGCGAACATAAAACGTTGGCACACCCATCATGACAGTTGACTTGGGCATATGAGCAATGAGCTGTGCCGTATCGAGACGAGGCAACCAAATCATCTTACTGCCATTGATGAGAGCGCCATGTGCGGCAACAAATAAACCATGCACATGGAAGATGGGTAAGGCATGCAACAAGACATCGCCTTTTTTCCATCCCCAGAATTTTTGCAGTACTTGGGCATTGCTTCCCAAGTTCTTATGGGTCAGCATCGCACCCTTACTTCTACCAGTAGTACCGGAGGTATACAAAATAGCAGCCAAGTCATCATCCTTAACAGCAACAGTCTTAAAGCGATCGCTTTGACCAGCGGCACGCTCAAGCAAAGTGCCAGTGCGGTTCTCATCAAGGGTAAAGACGTGTTTAGTACCCGCCTTAAACGCTACCTTAGACACCCAGGAAAAATTCTTGCTGCTACAAACTACAACTGCCGGCTCAGCATTTTCCAAGAAATACTGAACCTCAGCTGCCTGATAGGCCGTATTGAGCGGCAAATAAACATAGCCAGCCCTAACAGTAGCCAAATACAGAAATAATGCTTCGGGGGATTTTTCAACCTGAACTGCTATGCGGGAACCAGCTGGCAGTTTGAGGCTCTTCAGAAAATTCGCTATCTTGGCAGTTGCACACTCCAAATCACTCCAGGAGTAATACAGTCCATCATGTGTTTCTAGTGCGCAAGCTTGCTTGTCTTTTGGAAAACCTTTTTCCAAGAGCGAATATAAATTCATTAGAGCCTCAAAACCAATCAATCAAACAAACAATTACAAATTAATCCAACTGTGCGCCAGATTTCTTAACAACAGTAGACCAACGTGCAACGTCCGCACTGACCTGCTTACCAAAAGCTTCGCCGGTTAAGTTTGGAGTTTCTGAACCTTGCTTCTCCCAGATAGCCTTTAGCTTAGGAGTATTTAAGGCCTTTTGCACTTCAACAATCATTTTGTCAACGATTGGCTTTGGAGTGCCAGCAGGAGCAAACATCGAATACCAAGTTGAAACAACATAGTCAGGTAAACCTGCTTCTTGGAAGGTTGGTACATTCGGAATAGCTGTCGAACGCTTGTTTGAAGCAACAGCAATCGCCACCAACTTACCAGCATTAATTTGTGGAGCTGAAGTTGCAAGACCATCAAACTCTAAATCCACTTGACCCGCTAAAAGGTCATTCATAGCAGGGCCTGCACCACGATATGGGATGTGAGTAATAAAGGTACCAGTTTGGATTTTGTAGAGCTCACCAGCTAAATGGTGAACAGTTCCGCTACCCGCACTTGCAAAGTTGTACTTACCAGGGTTCTTCTTCATTAGCTCGAGGAACTCTTTGGCGTTACGTGCGCTAACACGTTGTGGATTGACCACCAATACTTGTGGCACGTTTGCCAACATTGCTACAGGAATGAAACTCTTCTCGATGTCGTAATCTAAGTTCTTATACATGGATGGCGCAATGGTGTGATGCGTTGCACCGATGAACCAGGTATAACCATCTGGAGCAGCCTTTGCAGCCATAGATGCACCAACAGTTCCGCCTGCACCACCACGGTTGTCGATCACAAATTGCTTACCGAGCTGCTCAGTCAATTGTGCAGCTAAAGGCCTTGCAAAAGCATCGGTACCACCACCAGCAGGGAACGGGTTTAAAAAGGTCACTGGCTTATTTGGCCACTCTTGTGCAGCCACAGCCAATGGAGCAGCACAAACAAGGAACAGAGCCTTTTTTAATGTGCTCATTGTGAAAACAGAAAACTTACTCTTTTGATTAAACATCTTTGTCTCCTTTAATCAGTCAACGTAATAATTAACTTCGTTTTTTATAAATGCTCAACTATTCTAAGGGTACTTCTGGTTTGCTGCAAAACTCCTACCAAGGGAAAACACTAAGGCGCCATCAATTTTCCAACTGCTCTGGAATACACGATTTCACCATTAGCAAAACGCTCATGATTATCTTCAACGCTACCTAGGTCATACAAATAATTCACCATTAAACCTGCTGACTGCCGTAAACCTTTGCGGGATAAATCCCCTGCCCAGTTCACAAGATGCAACTTGGCGCCATTTCCTAAGTGAAATTTAGCCACTGGGTTACCATCTCGACCAGTTGAAGCCAGCCCCAAATAGATACTTGCTAAGCAAAGTAATGCATTTTTTTCAGCGTCAGAGGCAATATCAGGATGCCATCCGCTTGCAATACGTTCAGCCCAAGATTGAGCCTGCAAGTTCAGCGTTACTAAAGCAGCGTCACGCGCCGCTTTGATATTAGACTTTAAGCGCTCCGCAGGAACACCCTCTCCTAAATGCGCACCTGAAGCCACCCAATCCATAAAGCCGGGTATTGGTGAAAGCGTAACGAAGGTTTTTATCCCAGGAAACTCAGCGTGCAATTGCTCTGCTACACGCTTAATTAAAAAGTTACCCATTGATACACCCCGTAAGCCAGGCTCACAGTTACTAATCGAGTAAAAAACAGCAACCTTGTATTGAGAAACCTGTTCAACAGTTTCTGCTTTTTTATCAACCAAAGGTGTAATCACCGTCGGAATTTCTGGCAACAGCGCTACCTCAACAAAGATAAGGGGCTCACTGGGCAACTGCGGGTGAAAAAAAGCAAAGCAGCGACGATCTGGCTGAAGACGACGCCGTAAGTCATCCCAGCCATCAATGGCATGCACTGCTTCGTGCTGGATCAACTTTTCCAATACTTCTGCAGGGGACTTCCAGTCCACGCGATGCATCTTTAAAAAGCCAGGATTAAACCAGGAAGAAAGTAAATGGCGCATATCAAAATCGACTGCAGCAAGCTCTGGCTTTTTATCTAGTAATTGCAATAAATCCCGACGCATCTGAACTACTGCAGCGGTGCCTTGGCTAGCGCGATTTAGGCGACGGAAAAATTCTTGGCGGGGCGATTCTGAGACTTTTTGTAACTTGATGTAATTACGAGCACTAGAATCCGCAACAAAATTTTGTGCCGCCTTCAAAACAGCATCAGCTTGCGGGTTGAGCTTTTCAAATAAGAAGGTGAAAAAAGAGACATGTTGATCTTTGGCTAATTTGCGGTAGTTGTTCACCACATCATCTGCCATGCTCAGCGCATTGGATTCGCCGCGCTCAGAAATCAAGCGTTTGATTGCATTATTGGCTTTAGATAAGTTGCGAGCCTTGGTGAGTTTTTCAAGCATGTCTTTTGCCTAGGAAGGGCTACTCATCATTAATGGGATAAATTCAATGTAAAGCTGCGATGACACTTAATCAATTAAGCAAAAGCAAGTATCATTAACTTTAAGTTAAATAATATAATACGACTTTAAAAGCAATTAGATATTATTGCAATGCAGCATGCGGGCTTCAGCCGCTAAGGCCAAAATATTCGGATTAAATTCATTAGCCTGAAGGTACATTAAAGCAATGTGCTGCGTGAGTCGATATTTAGACTTCAGAGGCGTGAAGACGATCGCATCACCCATTAGGGCCTTCACTCTGCCGGGCAAAAGTGCTTTTCCAAGATCACCTGAAACCATATTCATCAAACTAAAAATATCCCCAACCTTCATCACTACATTTGGGGTGATGCCGGCCAATTTAAAGGCATCATAAAAACCCGTAGTCGTTGCAAACCCATCTTGTAAGGTTAAAAATTTTTCATCTTGATACTCTGATAAATCAATTTCACCCTGCTGCGGTTTGTAATTTTTAGAAGATGCAAAGAATAATTGATCATCAAACAAAGGAACCACCTGAACGCTATCAGCCAATTTGTCAGTAGGGATTGCTAATACAACAGCGTCTACAGCACCTTCGAACAATTTTTTCATTAACTCTTGATTAGATCCCAGATGCAAATCGATATCCAAATTGGGTCTTCGAATCTTAGTCCCCATAATGATTCGGGGAATGATATTGGCAGTTAATGAATACATTGAGCCCAGCCTGATTTGACCACTCTCTATGCCGGCCTTGGCTTTGACTTTTTTGAACATGCGTTCCATGTCTTCTAATACATCAATGCTCATCTCGGCTAAATACAGCGCCGCAGGAAGCGGCTTTAATTGGCGCCCCTCTTTAACAAATAAGGGGCATCCAAGACCGCTCTGAAGAGAGTGCAATGCCTTATGAATGCTGACTGAGCTCAGCTGTAATTCTTCACCAGTCTTTGCCAGACTGCCAGTTCTCACAAATGAGCAGAGAATTTCTAACTTTCGTAGAGTAACTTCTTCATTCAACATGAGGCTAGCTCGAATATTTCAAGAAGTTAAGCAGACTTTGATTTAAAGCCTACTAGCAAATAAATGCCAAAAATAATCATTGGCACAGAAAGCCATTGACCCATCGAGAGACCTAATCCCAAGAGGCCTAAGAAGGCATCCGGCTCACGGGCAAACTCAGCCAGGAATCGGCAGACACCATAACCCAATAAGAACAGTCCAGAAACCTGACCAACCCTGTGGGGTTTACTAGAGTAGATCCACAGCACAATCCCAAGGCACAGCCCCTCACCAAACAACTGATACAACTGTGATGGATGTCGTGGGATGGAGTCAACCAATGGAAAAACCATGGCCCATGGTAAGTCTGTAGGTCTCCCCCATAACTCACCATTAATAAAATTGCCTAAGCGTCCAAATGCCAAGCCAAAAGGCACCAGAGGCGCAACTAAATCACTCACAACAAAAAACGATACTTTCCGACGATGCGCAAACCAAAGCAATGCGAGCAGGACGCCCAGAAGGCCACCATGGAAAGACATGCCACCTTCCCAGATTTTAAAAATACTTAAGGGATGAGAAAGGTAGTAGCCAGGCATATAAAACAAGGTATAGCCAATGCGACCACCCAATACAACACCCAACACTCCAGCAAACAATAAGTCCTCTAAATCTTTGTATGTCCACCCCAGAGATTGGTAGCGTGGCGCACGAATGCGCAGTCGCCCTAGCAATAAAAATTGAACAAAGGCTAAGAGATACATCAACCCATACCAATGAATGGCAAATGAGCCAATACGGAGAACTTCAGGATCAAACTGGGGATGAATAAACATAAAAGATGAAAGCCCTATCCAGCCTTAGATTGATCAAAGTTATGTAGTTCATGCCCCAAATCACGATAGGCTTTATATCGCTCACGACCTGCTAAACGCTCAGCTTCATTGATTGTCACAACCTCAACAATTCTCGGGAAACGGTTTGCTAGAGCCGCTACATCACTTGGCATACGCATGCCCAAGTGAATCAATACATCAGCATGGGGCAAGTTTGACAGAGCGGGTGCAAAAAAATCCTCGCTCAATAAAATTGGAGACTCTATTGCCGCCTCATCATCAATAAAAGCATGGGGCAAAAAATCGATGGCACTAAATGTCCAAAGCAGCTCATCTAACTTTTGAAGATCTGATCGCTCACCCACCATCACAATATGACGCACAGGCTGACCAGCAGGAGTAGCACTCCAAATCTTGCGTGTTAAACGGCAAGCATATTGCAGTTTGTCACTTACATTACTATGAAAATCAATGCGCGCCATGAGCTGTTCTTTACGCTTATTTTTGCTCAAGCAAGTAATTAACTAAAAGCGGTACTGGACGTCCTGTTGCTCCTTTTGCAGCCCCACTCTTCCATGCAGTACCGGCAATATCTAAATGCGCCCATTTGTATTTCTCAGTAAAGCGAGATAGGAAGCATGCGGCTGTGACGCTACCTGCAGGGCGACCGCCGATATTAGCAACATCCGCAAAATTAGATTTCAACTGCTCATGATATGCAGCGTCCAAAGGTAAGCGCCACACAGTATCAAGCGAAGCGTGACCGGCCTTAGTCAGGGCGCCGACCAAAGCTTCGTCATCAGAAAATAATCCACTATGCACATGCCCGAGAGCAATGACACAAGCCCCCGTTAAGGTGGCTACATCAATCACTGCCTTTGGCTTAAAGCGCTCAACGTACGTTAAAGCATCACAGAGAATTAAGCGGCCTTCCGCATCGGTATTGAGAATCTCGATGGTTTGACCTGACATACTTTTAACGATATCGCCAGGGCGGGTAGCGTTACCAGATGGCATATTTTCACAAGTGGGCACAACGCCGATCACATTCTTTTTCAACTTCATTAAAGCTGTTGCATACATCGTGCCAATGACCGATGCCGCACCACACATGTCGTACTTCATCTCATCCATAGCTTCACCCGGTTTGAGTGATATTCCGCCAGTATCAAAAGTAATTCCTTTACCAACTAAAACAATCGGGGCTTCACCGACCTTGCCACCTTGGTGACGCATCACAATAAATTGCGGTGGAGTGTTAGATCCTTGAGCAACCGATAGGAATGATCCCATGCCCAAGGCTTCAATTTGCTTACGCCCCATTACTTCTACTTTGAGAGCAGTTTTCTTAGATAAACCTTGTGCCGCCTTACCTAAATAAGTAGGCGTGCAAATGTTGGGCGGCAAATTACCGAGATCCTTAGCCAGATTCATACCCTCAACCATCGCAACGCCCTCTGCTACGGCAGCTTTTAACTCCTTAGCACAGGCATCATTTCCAGCAAATATGAGATGGTTAAATGCATCCGCCTTATCCTTCGCTTTAAATTTCATGGCGGGTTGTCGCACCCCAAATCGATATGCTTGATCGCCAGCGTATTGAATGGTTAAACGCACTTCTTCCGCAATAAATTCTGCGCGATGACCAAGAGCAAAACTTGGAATAAACCACACGGCATTTTGAATCGAGCCACCGCTTAAATGCTTGAGCGCTGAACGAGCAATCTTAGAAAAGGCATTTAAGCTTCTCGCCTCAGCGAAATTGACATCACCCAAGCATGCCAAAAGAACACGCTTTGTTTTTACCCCCGCAGCCGCCCAAGACTTTTCTGCACGTAAACTGCACACTGAAGCCTGCTGAGTATCGAGATCGCCCACCAAGTTTGCATGGGTTACTGAACCCCCAAGTATGCGATCCAACTCCGCCAATACACCACTCTTTGCCTTTGAGCCCCTTAAGGCGTCTACGTCAGCCTTGGTATAGGCCAAAACCAAGCAATCAGAGGGATAGGCTAACAAGGCTAAAAGACTCGCTTTTAGCTGCTTTGGGCTGTTGATATCAGCTTGGGAGAAAATCTTTGTACTAAATTGCATGGTCATCATCTCTTGCGGTGTTTATAGGGAAATTCAACGGGGTAAAACAGGTATTTATCCATTATCCTCCGAGATATGGGCTCACGCCTTGAGCGGGTCGCTCTGAGCACCTTTATTATCTACATATGATTTTTCACCAAGCCCTTCGCCGCGAACTCAGTTTTACCACTGGCGGGGTATTTTTGGTCCTAGTGACCATCATGATTACCACTCTAGTCATTCGAATCTTGGGGTTTGCAGCCAATGGGGCTGTCAACCCAGAAGACGCCTTGGTTTTAATTGCCCTAGCCACCCTCGGCTATATGGCGGTTTTGCTCACCGTATCCCTCTTCGTAGCAGTCTTAATTGTGCTCGTTCGCTGGTACAAAGACTCCGAGATGATTGTCTGGTTTGCTAGTGGATTGAGCATTGCTAGCTTAATCCGCCCTATTTTGCGTTTTGCTCTACCTCTAGTCATCATCATCGCCTTGTTAGCCTTATTTGTTTGGCCCTGGGCAAATCGTGAGTCCACTTTGATTAGTCAGCGCTTTCAACAGCGCAGTGATGTATCCATGGTTGCTGCCGGTCAATTTAAGGAGTCTGCCAAAGCGGAGAGAGTCTTCTTTATTGAAGAGCTGGATATTGATAAAGGAGAAGTCAAAAATATTTTTGCTGCCGAAAATAAAAATGGTCGCTTAAGCGTTGCAGTTGCGGCAACCGGGTTTATTGAGAATGCCCCCGGAGGAGAAAAGTCGATCGTCCTGAATAATGGTCGGCGTTACGAAGGTCTACCCACACAACCGGATTTCCGCATTCTGGAGTTTGGGGAATACACTACCAAAATTCAAAATAAGAGTGCACTCGATCCTGCGCCACGAGATCGAGAAAAGTCCGTTTCAGAGTTACTCAACGACCCCGACCCCAATACGATGAATCCCAATCGAGCAGAGTTGCTTTGGCGCATTGGCTTACCCTTCATGGCGCTAGGGCTTGTTTTAATTGCCATACCACTTGCTTATGTGAACCCTAGACTCGGAAACTACACCGCGATGTTCTATGCGGTTCTCATCTATTTAATTTATAGCAACTTACTAAATTTAACGCAAAACTTTGTAGCTCAAGGCAAGGTAAATGTTTTTATGGCTGCATGGCCGATACACCTTTTTGCTTTTGGCATGGCCTACATACTGATTCGCAATCGTATCAATCCCTCCTTGAAATGGTGGCGTCGTCAGTTGCCAGCCTTCTTAGGCAATAGATGAAATTCCTGTTTCCTTACATCTTCGAACGGTATTTGGCTAAGCAGATATATGCAGCATTTGGCTTTATCTTGTTTGCCTTAGTTGCGCTATTTTTATTCTTTGACATCCTAAGTGAGCTCGGTTCGGTTAAGGGCCAATACACACTTCCATTGGCATTGCTGCATGTTGTCCTGAAGGCGCCAAGTCGAATTTCTGAAATCATTCCTATTGCGGGATTGATAGGCAGTATTTATGTCTTTGCAATGCTTGCGAGCCAATCAGAATTCACCATCTTACGAATCGCCGGTCTTGATGTTAATCGTGGCTTAAAGACCCTCGCAAAAATCTCCCTCCCCCTCATCGTTCTGACGCTCATCATGAGTGAATGGCTTGGGCCTTATACAGAAAGCCTATCTGATCAGATTCGCATGAAAGCCTTGGGCTCGTCTTATAGCTCTCAATTTAAAACTGGCGTTTGGGTCAAGGATCGCTTGAGAAATGAGGACGGTGGCGGTCCAGTCAGACCAGGTGTGCGCTATGTGAACGTGGGCAAAATTGAGCAAGACAACGAAATTAAAAACATACGCATGTATGAGTTTGATGATGCCTATCGATTACTATCTATTCGCAGTGCAGCATCAGGACGCTTTGACGAACTCGGCACTTGGTTGCTCGATGATGTTACGGAAACTCGCTTTAAAGAGACAAAGCAATCAGATCCCTTAAACCCCGTATATTCTGCACAAACAAGCACTTATCCTATCGTGAGCCTCAATTCAGAGGTAACACCACAAATTCTCAGCGTATTACTTGTTAGCCCTGAAAAAATGTCTATTTTCAGCTTAGGGCGTTTCATATCCCATCTCAGAGATAACAAGCAAGATGCGCACCGACACTCCATCGCCTTTTGGAAGAAAGTCATTTATCCCTTTACGATTTTTGTCATGCTGACCCTAGCCCTGCCATTTGCTTATCTCAAGGTTCGCGCCGGTAGCGTGGGCATTAAAGTATTTGGCGGCATCATGCTCGGAATGAGCTTCCAGTTATTTAATTCGCTGTTCTCAAATGTGGGTTTATTGGGCTCATGGCCCGCCCTGCTGACAGCGATCACTCCGCCTCTGGTTTACTTTATTTTGGCGATTATTGGTTTACGCTGGGTCTCTAGAGCTTAATACTCAAAAATCATATAGAATTTCTTTCATATATCTTTGTTGATATAAAGATTGGAATTCATATGAATCTGCACCAATTTCGCTTTGTTCGCGAAGCTGTAAGACAAAACTTCAACCTCACTTCGGCTGCTAAGGCACTCTTTACCTCGCAGCCTGGTGTTTCTAAAGCAATCATCGAATTGGAAGACGAGCTAGGAGTGGAGATTTTCCGTCGTCACGGAAAAAGGATTCGCTCATTAACAGAGCCTGGCAAACGCATTTTGACCTCAATTGAACGCATCCTAGATGAAGCGGAAACCTTAAAACGGGTTGGTAAAGATTTTGCAAGCCAAGATCAAGGCAGTTTTGTTATCGCCACCACACATACCCAAGCGCGTTACGCATTACCTAAGGTACTCACTGAATTTACCAAACGCTTTCCCAAGGTACGTGTGAGCATTCAACAAGGAAACCCCGCTCAAATTGCCGAACTCTTAGCCCATGATCGTGCCGATATTGCCATTGCTACAGAAGGGATTGCCAATACTCCTGGGATTCTTGCGTTACCAGGATATCAATGGCAACACGTTGTCATGGTGCCATTAAGTCACCCCCTTCTCAATCAAGCCAACATCACTCTTGAGGAAATCGCCAAATACCCATTGATTACCTATGACCGAGCATTTGCTGGTCGGAGCAAGATTGATGCCGCATTTGCACAACGCAATCTGAGTCCCGATATTATTTTGGAAGCAATAGATGCCGACGTGATCAAAACCTATGTTGAAACAGGTATGGGAATAGGTATCGTCGCTGGATTGGCATATGACCTAGATCGTGACAGAAATCTTCGTGTAATTCCTGTTGGTCATTTATTTGGCAACAATGTCACCCACCTCGGAGTTAAACAAGGCGCCTACTTGCGCTCTTTTGTCTATACATTCATAGAATTATTTTCGCCAACACTAACGCGCAAGATTGTTGAACAAGCAATGAATAATGAATCAGAGATTTACGATATTTAAGAAAAAATTTTCTAAATAAATTTAAAACGATTGATCGCCCGATTGTTTAAGTTGCAATGGAGTTGACGAGTCAATGTCTAAAATAGGTTTTAATTTATGCAAAACGATAATCAGCTTGTTGAGCTAGGAAAATACTATTTAAGTATCAATCAAATAGATCTGGCCTGGAATATCCTGAAGGAGGTAGCTGCTTCATCGCCCAATAACTCGCTTGCATATGAATTACTGGCTCAAATTGCTTTTTTAAAAGGTGATGAGATGATGGCCTATAAACTTCTTTCGCAAGCGTGCAACACTGAAGGTTGTTCTTCAGAAGCCTTATATTGCCTCGGACAGAATTACCTTGCCTCAAAAAAATTTAGCGATGCTATAGAGATTTTTGAAAGGTCTATAGCGAAAAATGGAGAATATTTTGAGGTATTGCATGATCTTGGAACATGCTACGCCAATCAAGGTATTCTTATTAAGGCAATTGAGTTTTATAACAAAGCTTTAGAAATAAAAAATGATGTTCCGGAACTATTTTTCAATCTTGGAAGAATGGAGGATGAACTAAAAAATTATTCTGAGGCAATAAACCATTATGGTAAAGCTATTAGCCTTAAAGCAGACTATGCTGAAGCTTGGTCTCATAAAGGATTGGCCTTTCATGAGCTAGAAAGATATGAAGAAGCGTTAAGTGCATTTGACGCCGCATTAAATTTAACTCCAAACTACTCTGAAGCTCTCAACTTTAAAGCAGTGACACTTTCCGAAATGAGGCGCTACACAGAAGCCCTAACATGCCTTGACAAAGCTATTATTGCCAATCCAAGCTTTAGCGATGCTCTTTGGAATAAGGCAACGACGCAATTAGTTCTTGGAAATTTTGAAGAAGGCTGGAAGAACTACGAATTTAGATGGGCAAAGTCAAAGTCTCAGCCTTATAAATACCCCGAAATTCCCCAATTACCTACCAATGAAACTCAGAGAGGGAGAAGGATACTGGTATGGGCCGAGCAAGGCTACGGAGATACCCTGCAATTCTCAAGATATATTCACCTACTCTTAGAGCAAGGAGCTCAAGTAATATTTGAGGTACAAAAACCATTACTCAATTTACTCAGAAATAATATTCAATGCCAAGTGGTGGAAAAATATGATCCAACCATCGAGGTTGATTACCAGGTTCCCCTACTTACGCTTCCTCATATCTTTAAAACCACTCTAGACAGCATACCTCCAATTTACCCAAATATAAATCTTACAGGGGGGCACTTAGGAAGGTTGGGGAAATTTTTATTAAGTACTAACAACAAAATCAATATTGGAATTTCTTGCTCTGGAAATCCAGAGCACCTAAATGATCGCAATAGGTCGATGCCATTAATTAATTTTTTGCCGCTCCTGGATATTTCAAATTTGTATTTAATACAAAAGGGAGTTAGCAACGATGATCTCAAATGCCTGGATACCCATACTGAAATTAAGTACCTCGGAAATGAGCTAATTGATTTTGAAGATAGCGCAGCAATTATTAACTCAATGGATTTAATTATCAGTGTTGATACCTCCCTAGCTCATCTGGCTGGAATACTGAAGAAGAAATTATTTCTTTTACTCCCCTTTTCACCTGAGTGGAGATGGATGAGTGAGGGCTCCACTTCTCCATGGTACCCGTCTACAAAAATCTTTAGGCAAAATAAAAGGGGTGACTGGGGGACCGTTATCGATCAAATCATGGCTGAATTAATAACTCAGAACCAATGTGAATAAAGTCAATGAGTATCGACCGATGCTTATTCTTGTAGCCCGCTACTGGGGCGACTATATTTCACCAAAAAAAATGGTTTAGCAATCCAGCTGGGGCGCAATGCACTTGCCCGCATACTGAATTTCAATACAGAAGGCTCTCCAGCTTTTTAAGACATTAAAAGCACGAAATAAATATAAAAACTATATGATTGGTGCCCCGGGGCGGACTCGAACCGCCACGCCTTGCGGCACCGGATTTTGAGTCCGGCACGTCTACCAATTCCATCACCGGGGCAGGTGTTTGCAGAGGAAAAACTGCATTGAAGCGAACTAAGAGGTCAAAGTGTAACAAAAAAAGTGTAGGCAGAGCCATTCTTACCCTAAGAAGCCCTTAAAATAGCGGCTTCAAGCCAAATTATTTAAAGGACTCACCCGTATGGCCGGCCATTCGAAATGGGCCAATATTCAGCACCGCAAAGGACGTCAAGACGAAAAGCGCGGGAAGATTTGGACCAAACTGATCAAAGAAATTACTGTTGCCGCTAAATTAGGCGGTGGCGACATTGCTACCAATCCCCGCTTACGCTTGGCAATTGACAAAGCTAAAGACGCCAATATGCCTAATGACAACGTTCAGCGCGCTATTGCCCGTGGCACTGGTTCACTTGAGGGGGTTAACTACGAAGAGATTCGTTACGAAGGTTATGGCATCAATGGAGCGGCAATTATTGTGGATTGTTTAACTGATAACCGCACTCGTACCGTTGCAGAAGTTCGCCATGCATTTGCAAAAAATGGCGGAAATATGGGGGCTGAAGGTTCGGTTGCTTTCATGTTTAAGCACTGCGGTCAAATGCTGTTTGCTCCAGGGACCAATGAAGATCAACTTATGGAAGTAGCTCTGGATGCCGGAGCAGATGATGTGATTGCCCATGATGATGGATCGCTTGAGGTGCTTACTCCCGTTCCTGAATTTTCTAAAATTCAAGATTCAATAATGAAAGTAGGTCTTAAACCAGAATTGGCCACCGTGACCATGCGCCCTGAAAATGAGACCACCTTAGAAGGCGATCAGGCTGAAAGCATGCAAAAACTTTTAGACGCCCTTGAAAATCTAGATGATGTACAAGAAGTCTTCACGAATGCATCGCTGTAATGACTTTTATCTTGCTAATTTATTTACCTTCCCATTGAACTAACTTGCTATGAAAATTCTTTTAATTGGATCCGGTGGTCGTGAACATGCTCTTGCTTGGAAGCTAGCCCAATCCCCTCAAGTTCAAAAGGTTTATGTTGCGCCCGGCAATGGCGGGACTGCTACTGCAAAACAATATGGCGCCGGTATTGAAAACCTCCCCATCTCTGATCTCCAAGGCCTAGCGGACTTTGCTAAACGAGAAAAAATTCATTTAACAGTCGTAGGACCAGAAGCGCCGCTTGCCGCTGGCATTGTGGATGTATTTCGGGCTAATGGTTTACGCATTTTTGGCCCCACTCAACTTGCCGCGCAATTGGAATCCTCTAAAGATTTCTCCAAGGCCTTTATGAAGCGCCATGGCATCCCAACAGCGGATTACCAAACTTTCTCGAATGCATTAGAAGCACATGCTTATATCGACGCTAAGGGTGCGCCTATTGTGATTAAGGCGGATGGTCTGGCTGCCGGTAAAGGTGTAGTCGTAGCGATGAGTCTTGATGAGGCGCATACAGCGGTGGATATGATGCTTGCTGATAATAAATTTGGTAATGCTGGCGCCCGCGTAGTCATTGAAGAATTTCTCACTGGCGAAGAAGCGAGCTTTATTGTTCTCGTGGATGGCAAGAATGTCTTAGCATTAGCTACCAGCCAAGATCACAAGCGCTTACTCGATGAAGATCAAGGCCCCAATACTGGTGGTATGGGTGCTTATTCACCCGCGCCAGTGGTCACTCCAGAGATTCATGCGCGCGCCCTACGAGAAGTAATCATTCCAACAGTAAAGGGCATGGAATCTGATGGCATCCCCTACACGGGCTTTCTTTATGCGGGACTCATGATTAGCCCTGACGGAAAAATCAAGACGCTTGAATTTAACTGCCGTATGGGTGATCCAGAAACTCAACCCATCATGGCACGCTTAAAAAGTGATTTAGTCAGAGCACTTGATCATGCTGTGGATGGAAAGCTCAATGAAATGGAGTTGGAGTGGGATCGTCGTACTGCGCTAGGCGTGGTTCTTGCGGCCCACAATTATCCAGACACTCCCCGTAATGGAGATGTAATTACCGGGATCCCAGAAGATACCGAAGATCAACTAACCTTTCATGCTGGCACAAAATTGGTAGGTGATGAACTAGTCACCTCCGGTGGACGTGTGCTGTGCGTAGTTGGTTTAGCGGATACCGTTCGCGGCGCGCAACAAAAAGCCTATGAAGCCATTGCGAAAATTCAGTTTGATGGCATGCAATATCGCAAAGATATTGGTTATCGCGCAGTTAAATAAATTCCCATAAAGACTTTTCACTTTTGGCTAACAATTCCAATACCCCCTCTACACAACACACTCAAATAGATATTGAGGCCTTAAAGGAATATTTTCTAGGCTTGCAAAATCGCATTACGAGCGCCATGAGTGCGCTAGATGGCAAAGCATTCATAGTGGATGCATGGGAAAAGCCTGAAGATAGCAAACTCAAGGGGTATGGTCGCACTTGCATTTTGGATGGTGGCAATATTTTGGAAAAGGGTGGGGTTGGTTTCTCTCACGTACGTGGCGATCAAATGCCACCTTCAGCCTCACACCACCGCCCCGAAGTAGCTGGGCGCAGCTTTGAAGCCATGGGCGTATCCCTAGTCTTTCACCCCAATAACCCCAAAGTTCCCACTACGCACATGAACGTGCGCTGCTTTATTGCGCAGGCCCCCGATAAAGAGCCAGTCTGGTGGTTTGGGGGTGGTTTTGATCTCACACCCTATTACGGTGTAGACGAGGACTGCAAACACTTTCATCAAACCGCTAAAGATGCTTTAGATCCATTTGGCAAGGACTTATATCCGCAATTTAAAAAATGGTGTGACGAGTACTTTTATTTAAAACACCGAGAAGAACCTCGTGGTATCGGTGGCGTTTTCTTCGACGACTTCAATAGCCTTGGCTTTGAAGAAAGTTTTGCGATGACTCGTGCAGTTGGGGATGCATTTATTGCCGCCTATCTGCCAATCGTTGAGCGCCGTTATAAAGACCAATTCACTCCAGAGGAAAAAGCATTTCAAGAATATCGTCGCGGCCGTTATGTTGAATACAACCTCATCTTTGATCGTGGCACTATTTTTGGCCTGCACTCTGGTGGTCGCACTGAATCTATTTTGATGTCTATGCCTCCAGTAGTGCAATGGTGGTACAACTGGCAACCTCAGCCTGGTACACCGGAAGCTAAACTCTATGACTACTATCTCAAGCCAAGAGATTGGCTAGCTTAGCCCCACACGATTTGAATACCTCAACAAAAAAAATTGGCATCCTGGGTGGCACTTTTGACCCTCCTCACCTAGGCCATCTCAAATTAGCTACCCATTTTGCAAAGGTGTTGCAACTCGATACACTACTTTTGATTCCATCTGGCACACCTTGGCAAAAAGACTCTCTCATCACTTCAGCAGAAATGCGCCTTCGACTGACAGAAGCTGCTGGTATTGATTTAGCCAGGGCCTTTTTGTATTTAAATATCCCGACCCAAGTCGGCATAGATCGAATCGAGATCGATCGCCCAGGCCCAAGTTACGCGATTGATACTGCCAAGGCCCTCAGAGAGCGGTTTGGTCCGCAAGCAAACCTAATCTGGCTGATAGGGGCAGACTCCTTAATCAAGCTTCCTACGTGGAATTCTTGGGATCAGTTACTAAGTTATGTAAATTTTGCTGTGGCTAGTAGACCGCAATATGATCTATCAACAGAACTTCCTAAGGAAATCACTGAATTACTTAATAAATGCCAATGTGTTGAGGTTAGCGCCCTTGAAAATAGCCCTTTTGGCCATATATACCTAGATAAGAGTCTTTCAGTGGACCTTTCCTCAACCAACTTGCGCAATCAGCTTAGAGATCCAGATAGCCAAACGACTGCTTTTGATCAAATTCCCTCGCACGCTTTAGAAATCATTACAAATCTGGGCTTATACAAGTAATCAAGCTAAGATCAAGCCTAAATACAAAACATCTCAAAAAAAATAGCAAAGAAGATATGGACTTAAAAAAATTACAACGTGTTGTCATTGATGCCTTAGAAGATGTCAAGGCTCAGGATATTCGCGTATATGACACCACCAAACTGAGTGAACTATTTGATCGAGTAGTTATCGCCACCGGATCAAGCAATCGCCAAACTCGCTCACTTGCCATGTCTGTCAAAGAAGCGGTCAATGCCAAAGGCGGCGAAGTCATTTCTGTTGAAGGATTAGAAACCGGTGAATGGGTACTAGTTGATTGCGGCGATATTGTGGTGCACATTCTTCAACCTGCTCTGCGTGCTTACTATCAATTAGAAGGTATGTGGGGGGCTAAACCGGTCCGCGTTAAGCTGGCCGCTGATAAAGGCTTGGTCAAAGCTAGTGAGTCCGAGGACGACGAAGACTAATCTCTTGGCATGCGCTTAACTATTGTTTCTGTAGGGCATAAGATGCCCGATTGGGTTGCTACTGCAACCCATGATTATGTAAAACGTATGCCGGCAGATTGCAGCATCGACATTAAAGAAATCAAACCCGATTTAACGCCAGCGAAAGAGGCCATCAAAATTGCCGCTGCCATTCCCAAAGGATCCCGGGTGATTGCACTGGATGAACGCGGCAAAGATCAAACCACTCAAAATCTGGCTACGCAGTTGTCAAACTGGCGACAAGAAGGTTTTGACATCACCTTCTTAATTGGTGGCACCGATGGCCTTGATCCAAGCCTCAAAGAGAATGCTCAAGCGATGTGGCGTCTATCAAGCCTTACTCTACCGCATGCTATGGCAAGGGTCCTTTTGGTAGAGCAGCTCTATCGCGCCTGGACTATTTTGCAGGGTCATCCCTATCACCGCGAATAAATTTTTCATGTTTTCTTATATTTATCTCGCCTCGCAAAGTCCCCGCCGCCAAGAACTACTTAAGCAGATTGGTGTTTCTTTTGAAATGCTGGTAGCGCAAATTGGCGAAGATACCGAGACTATCGAGATACCACTTCTCAATGAAAAAGCCCGTGAATATGTAGAGCGAGTTACCTTAGTAAAAAGTGCTCTTGCATTCGAACGCTGGCGTAAGAGCAACAAAGCATGGGCACCCATACTCTGTGCAGACACTACGGTGAGCCTACCCCAGCATCCCAAGGGCGAAATCCTCGGCAAACCAGCTGATGCCGCAGATGCTACCCGCATCTTAGACATGCTCAGTGGCCAGACCCATGAAGTGTTAACCGCAGTAGCTTTGACCATTAATCCAGAAGAGAAACCCCTTTGCTTGGTGCAGGTATCTCAAGTGGAATTTTCGCGTCTTACTGGGGAGCAAATTGCAGGCTATATTGCTAGCGGCGAGCCATTTGGGAAGGCTGGTGCCTATGGTATTCAAGGCCGCGGGGGTGCATTCATTCCCTCCATCAAAGGCAGCTATAGCGGTATCATGGGACTACCTATTTTTGAAGTAAGCCAATTACTAGATTTCGCTAAAGTTGCCCGCACATGAATGAAGAAATTCTCATTAATATCACCCCACAAGAAACGCGGGTAGCACTCATTCAACAGGGTGCTGTTCAAGAGCTGCAAATTGAGCGTACTCGTCAACGCGGTATTGTTGGCAACATCTACTTAGCAAAAGTCGTACGCGTTCTTCCTGGAATGCAGTCTGCATTTATTGAAATTGGCCTTGAGCGCACCGCCTTTATGCATGTGGCAGACATTACCCAAAATAATCCGCAAGCCCAAATCGAAAAACTACTTTTTGAAGGGCAGAATGTTTTGGTGCAAGTGCTCAAGGACCCCCTAGGGACTAAAGGGGCTCGCCTCACAACCCAGCTCAGTATTGCTGGGCGCAATTTGGTTTACTTACCACCAGCAGGAACAGATGTTGCTGCTGAAAAGTATATTGGTGTGTCTCAAAGAATTGATCAACCTGAAGAGCGTGAAGCAATTAAGGCCCGCCTAGCTGGCCTTATGCCTGCCGATGAAAAAGGGGGCATCATCGTCCGCACAAGTGCCCAAGATGCTAGCGATACCGAGTTAGAGCACGATATGCATTACCTACGCACTACTTGGGAAAGAATTCGGGAGGCCGTGAATCACAAGCCGGCACCCAGTTTGCTCTATCAGGATCTGAGCTTAGCCGAGCGAGTATTGCGCGATGTTGCTGGTGAAGGAACCACCCAAATTCGAGTTGATTCAGCAGAAAATTTTGAGAAGCTCAAAAGCTTTGCCACACTCTATATGCCTAACCTCCTCGACAAGCTCACATTGCATCGTGGTGAACGGGCTCTCTTTGATTTATTCGATGTAGATTCTGAAATCAATAAAGCCTTGGGCAGAAGAGTAGATCTCAAATCGGGTGGCTATCTCATGATTGATCAAACCGAGTCCATGACAACCATTGATGTCAACACCGGCAGCTATGTAGGCGCCCGCAATTTAGATGACACCGTATTTAAGACGAACTTAGAGGCAGCGCAATCGATTGCACGTCAATTACGTCTGCGTAATTTAGGCGGTATCATCATCATCGATTTTATTGACATGTTGAGCAAAGATCATCAAGACTCAGTCTTGAATGAACTCAAGCGCAATTTAGAGCGCGATCATGCGCGCACCTCTATTAGTGAATTCTCATCCCTAGGGCTAGTAGAGATGACTCGCAAGCGTACGCGCGAATCCTTGGCGCACATTACCTGTGAGCCCTGCCCCACTTGCCAAGGCAAAGGGGAGGTTAAAACTGCCCAAACTATTTGCTATGAGATTTTGCGAGAAATTGTTCGAGAGCACCGCCAATTTAATCCCCGTGAATTTCGAATCGTTGCTGCACCCGATGTGATTGACCTATTTTTAGAAGAAGAGAATCAATTCTTGGCGCAACTGGGTGATTTCATCAATAAACCAATCAAACTGCAAGCAGAAAGTAGCTTTCGCCAAGAGCAATACGATATTGTTCTGAGTTAATGACTAGCGCAAGTGTTATGCGTTCGAAAATTGGATGCGATGTAGATTGGCATAGAGGCCATCTTTGACTATCAACTCTTCATGCGAACCATTTTCAATCACATGACCATGCTCTAGAACCACAATCCGATCAGCATGTTCAATGGTTGATAACCGGTGCGCAATCACCAAAGTAGTTCTACCAACCATTAAGCGCTCTAAAGCATCTTGGACCTGACGTTCAGATTCAGAATCCAACGCTGAAGTTGCCTCATCCAAAATCAGAATGGGTGCATCCTTATAAATTGCACGGGCAATCGCTAAGCGCTGCCGTTGACCGCCAGATAAACGATTGCCATTGTCTCCAATTTGAGTGTCAATTCCCTCGGGCAATTCTTTCATGAGAGCAGATAAGTTGGCAGCTTCAAGCGCCTCCATAACCCGGCCACGATCAATACCTTCTGGACCAACTGCACCATAGGCTACATTGGCTGCAATGCTGTCATTGAATAAAATGACATCCTGGCTCACAAAGGCAATTTGCTTGCGTAAGTCTGAAAGCACAATCTCTTCAAGAGGAATATCGTCAAGATAAATGTGCCCGCTTGTTGGTTGAAAAAATCGCGGGAGCAAATTAACCAGGGTTGATTTACCGCCACCAGATGGACCAACAAAGGCAACTACTTCACCCGGCCTAATACTCAGATTGATATTCGTGAGCGCATCTTTGCGTCCCACTTCTTGTTGATAAGAAAAGCCCACGTTTTCAAAACGTAAAGCGCCCCTCGCCTTTTCCAGAGGCTTCATATTCTCCTTGCGAGAATCATCCTCTTCAAAGGGTTGATCCATTAAACCAAAGATCATCTCGGCAGCAGTAAGCCCGCGCTGCAAGGGTTGATTAATATCAGCTAAATGCTTAATTGGAGAGATTACCAACATCATGGCGGTGATGAAGGCCGCAAATCCGCCTACTGTCGTTCCTTCGGTAGCCGATTGCATTAAGGCAATTACCAGTACAAGTGAGAGCGCCATTGAAGCAATCAACTGGGTGATAGGCTGATTCAACCCGCCAGCAACTGCTGACTTCATAGCAAACTGACGTAAGCGTTCCGCTTTATTCATAAAGCGCTGCATCTCGTATTCTTCTGCGCCATGCACTTTGACGATCTTATAACCAGCGGCAGACTCCTCAACAATATAGGCAAGCTCACTTGTCAGAGTCTGCTGCTCGCGGTTTAACGATCTCAAGCGTCGATTAATTTTGCTCATCACAAAAGCAATGATGGGAAAAATAATTAATACGACTAAAGTTAATTGCCAATTTAAGTAAATCAGATAACCTATCAGACCAATTACAGTGAGAGAGTCACGTACCAAGCTAATTAACATACCCCCCATGATGGAGAGCACATTGTTCACTTCGAAAACCACCGCATTAATCAAATTTGATGCTGAGTTTTTCTGAAAGAAAGTAGTGCTGGCATGCAGTAGCGTTTGAAACATTTGCTCACGCAACTTCAGCAACACCGAATTGATTACCCTTGTCAGCAAATAGTTAGACAAGAACTGAGCCAAACTCCGGACGAGCGCTAGCCCCACGAGAAAAACAGGCACCTGCCATAACTTATCGTTCATTTGCCCAGTAAACCCCCGATCCAACAGCGGCTTCATTAAGGCCGGGATGGAGGTTTCGGCTCCAGCCACCAAGGCCATGGCTAATAAAGACCCAATAATCATGCGAATATGGGGCTTGAGATACTGAATTAAGCGATTTAAGGCGGTACGGTCTTGAGCATTCATATAATGAATTATGCCCACCTTATCCGTCATACTCATCACCCGCAATGAAGAGGCCAATTTGGCCGACTGTTTGGCCTCCCTAGAAGGGATTGCCCAGCAGATTGTGGTGGTGGATACCCAAAGCACCGATCAGACCCTAGAAATCGCTAAAAATCATGGGGCACTCCTATCCCAGCCCCCGGATTGGCCTGGTTTTGGACCTCAAAAGAATCGCGCCCTAGAGCTAGCGACGGAAGAATGGGTACTCTCCCTGGATGCCGACGAAAGACTCACCCCGGCCCTCAGAAGTGAGATTTTGACGGCAATTCATCACCCCGCTCATGTGAACTGTTTTGCTATCCCTAGACTGTCTTGGTATTGCGGTCGTTTTATTCGCCACTCAGGCTGGAATCCTGACTACGTGGATCGACTTTTTAAGAGAGGTACAGCACGTTTCTCAGATGATCTCGTCCATGAGCGACTCATTCCCCAGGGCCCAGTGGCTAAGCTAGAAAACCCCATGCTGCATTACAGCTTTATGAATTATTCACAGGTCCTTCAAAAGATTGATCGCTACTCAACCGCCTCTGCAGAGCAAGCTTTTGCTAGAGGCAAAACCAGTAGCCCCGCAAAAGCTGTACTTCATGGCGCCTGGTCCTTCTTGCGCACTTATGTGCTTCGCGCTGGCTTCCTAGATGGAGCGCAAGGCTTTGCCTTAGCCATCTCAAATGGGCAAGGGACCTACTATCGATACATGAAGTTATGGCATCTTCACCAAGAAGCCCAAAATAAACACCACCCGTATTCCAAATGATTTCCATTCTTCTGGCTACCTATAACTGGCCACAAGCCCTCAAACTATCGCTTGAGTCGCTTGCCACTCAAACAGATCGCGATTTTGAAATCATCATTGCCGATGATGGCTCTAGCAGCGACACTCGAGATCTCATTGAAGAGATAAAACCTCGATTTCCAGTAAGCATCACCCATCTCTGGCAAGAGGATTTAGGCTTTCGTAAAACAGCCATCCTGAATCAGGCAATTACTGCCGCTCAGGGTGACTACCTGATTTTCCTAGATGGTGACTGCATTGTTCAGCCTGATTTTGTATCGCAGCATCGCACCCTCTCAGAACCTGGATACTTAGTCACGGGTAGTCGTGTTTTATTGAGCGATAGGCTAACTAAAGAGTTGCTCGCATGGCCCCAATGGAACTACTCCTATTTCTGGAAAAATCTTCTCAATTTCCGAGCCTCTGGCGGAATTAACAAGTACTGGCCACTCAAAATAAAATTGGGTAATGGTTTTTGGCGCAATTACAGAAAGTTTGTCTGGCGTCGTATTAAGGGTTGCAATATGGCCTGCTGGAAATCTGATGCTCAGGCTATTGGCGGCTTCGATGAGAGTATGACTGGATGGGGTCATGAAGATGCAGATTTTGTTTTTAGACTGCAGAACACCGGGCTTATTCGTAAATCTGGCTCTTGGTCAACTGAGGTTCTGCATCTACATCATCGCATTAATGATCAATCACATGCAGCAGAGAACGCACGTCATGTACGTGAAAAGATTCTTGCTAAAGCAGCTCAATAATCCGATTGCTCAATAAAAATCTATGACAATAGTTTCAAAATTGAAGCCACAAAAAGTTTTATTTATCGCTACCCGCCAGATTGGTGATGTTCTAGTAACTACACCCTTAATAGAAAAAGCGCGGGAGCTTTGGCCAGATGCCGAATTTCATTTTTTGGGCTATCGCGGCAAGCTGGGCATGCTCAAAGGCAATCCCAACATTAGCAAGGTGATTGAAACTTCTGATCGACCTAGTTTTGGTGAATACCTCTCTTTGATTGGGCGACTCTTTCAGCGCTATGATTTAGCCATAGTGACTCAGCCCAGTGATCGCGCTTATCTTTACGGCCTCATGGCAGCCCGCCGTAGAGTCGGTGTTTTAGGGGGTCACCCCCAAGGCCTCACGGAGCAAGATAAAACCAAGCGCAGTAAAAGTGAAAAGCAAAATGCTTGGAAAAAATTCATATCCCTGCATACAGTCGATGTAGATTACTTTGCTCAACATGTCATTGCTGAAAAACTGCGCCTACTTGAGGTGTTTTATCCAAATCCTCATGATGTATTTAATAAGCCAATTTCAGTAACCCCTCCTGCTGGAGAAGCATTATCGCCAGGAGTTGCAAACCAACTGCGCTCACCCTATGTTGTTGTTCACCCGGGCCCCTTAACAGCCTATAAGCGCTGGCCGCTTGCCTACTGGCAAACGCTCATTACCTGGATTGTGAAACAAGGTTGGCAAGTAGTCCTCAGCGCCTCACCTGCCAAGCAGGATTTACAACTCAATCATGATATTTTGTCTTTACTAGATCCACAGATTCGCCAACACGTCGTCAATACTCTGGGTGAGCTTTCCATTCCGCAAGCTGGAACACTGATTCGCGGGGCTCTTGCCTATGTTGGCGTAGATACGTCAATTACCCATTTAGCAGCAGCCTGTAACACTCCAACCATTACCCTTTTTGGACCGACCCCACCAACAAACTTTGGTCCATGGCCAAATGGCTTTATGGGTGAGCAGCCATATGCGTTAAGAGCTCGCTCACAAACCGTTGGCAATATCACTATCTTGCAAGGTCCTGGAGAGTGTGTGCCGTGTCGCAAAGCGGGTTGCGAGGATAAAGCTAGCAGCAATAGCGAATGTCTGGACCACCTTGAGCCATCCCAAGTGATAGAGGCACTGCAAAGTGCCACTCAACAATAGCAGTTGATTTTTAGTGGTACTGAACTTGCACTAAATTGCTTTGCTTGGCTGCCAAGATTTGATTGAGGCTATGCAAGCAAGCATCATCGGGATAAATGCGCAACTCTTCCGGAAATTGCATCAAACAAGCCCCACCACTGGTAGTGACGGCAGCAGTCAATATCAAACCCTTCATTCCCTCATTACCACTGGACATCGAAGCAATAGCAGGGCCGAGTTTTGGATCGCGTACTCGATTGCTCATCAGATAGGGTCCAAGCTGACTTCGCAGAGACTTTAGATCAATACCAGCCTCGATATTGAGATGTACATTGCGCGCAAAGCGCATACGTGCACCAGTGATATCCATTACCGCCTCAGAAACAATTCTCATACCGCCCGAAAACTTATCCGGCGTGACGTTCACCTTGGCAACCAACAATTCATCTTCTTTGAGCCAAGAGCGATTCGGTTCATAAACTTCACTGTACAGAGTTACTTCAATTGCAGCAGAACCATCATCAATCGTGGCAATCATCATGCGACCACGTTGGCCAGTCAACATTCGGGCAGAAGTAATAATGCCAGCAATCAATTGATCTTTGCCCTCAGTCACCTTAGCTAGCGGTTGACGAATAAAGTGTGATGTTTCTTCGCGGTACGCATCAAACATATGTCCAGTTAAGCAAAGACCTAAAGCAGTCTTTTCTTCTTGCAAGCGCTTTTTTTCAGACCAGACTGGCTCACGCACTAATTCAGGCAGATGGCGATCAGCTTCACCAGCCGCCTCAAACAAACTCACCTGGTTAATAGATGCCTCAGCCTGCTCAGCAGCTTCAATAGCGCGCGCCAAAGAGGCTAATAAAGTAGAGCGAATATCGTATAGATTTCCACCAGCAGGAACGCTGTCTTTATACAAACTATCAAAGGCACCCGCACGCATTAAAGCCTCGATTGCACGGCGGTTGACTTGTCTGCGATCAACCCGTGCACAAAAATCAAAAAGATCTTTAAATGGGCCACCGCTCTCACGCGCCTTCACAATTGCTTCGATTGCAGCCTCACCAGTTCCCCTTACTGCACCCAATCCATAGCGAATATGGCTAATAGGTGCATCAGGAGCAGCATCTGGTGCTCTCAGTGGTGTAAATACATACACGCCTGTATTAATGTCTGGTGAAAAGACTCTAATCTGGTTTACCAAACAATCGTCGTACAGGATCTTCACCTTATCGGTGTCATCCATCGCGAGTGATAAGTTGGCCGCCATAAATTCTGCTGGGTAGTACGCTTTTAACCAAGCTGTTTGATAAGCCAATAAAGCATATGCTGCAGCATGCGATTTATTAAAACCATAGCCCGCAAAACGTTCCATCAAATCGTAGATTTCGTTTGCTTTGCCTTCACTAATACCACCAGCTTTAGCACCATCACTAAAAATCTTGCGATGCTGTGCCATCTCTTCTGGCTTTTTCTTACCCATCGCCCGACGCAGCATATCGGCGCCACCCAATGAGTAGCCCCCAATCATCTGGGCCATCTGCATCACCTGCTCTTGATACACCATGATGCCGTAGGTTTCTTGCAAAACAGGCTCGATACGAGGGTCTGGATACTCAACTTTTTGACGCCCATGCTTACGCTCAATAAAGTCTGGAATGAGGTCCATTGGGCCTGGGCGGTAAAGCGCAACGAGCGCAATAATGTCTTCAAAGCGGTCTGGCTTGGCTTCGCGAAGCATGCCCTGCATGCCACGACTTTCTAGCTGGAAGACGGCTACAGTATTGGCATTTTTTAGAACCTCAAATGCCTTTTGATCATCGAGTGGAATCTCGCCTATATTCCAATCCCGACGATCAGCATGGAGTGTCTTAATCCATTTCTCAGCAGCCGCCAAAATCGTCAGCGTCGTCAAACCCAAGAAGTCAAACTTCACTAAGCCAATTGCTTCAACATCATCCTTATCGAATTGACTAATGACAGAGCTACTATCTTGATCTTTCGTTTCCTGCGTATAGAGAGGACAGAAATCCGTCAAACGTCCCGGCGCAATTAACACTCCTCCTGCATGCATACCCACATTTCGAGTCATTCCCTCTAACTGCTGCGCTAAGGACAAAAGCTGACGCACCTCATCTTCATTCTTCTCTCGTTCAGCTAATTGCTTCTCTTCCTTCTTCGCCATCTCAATGGTCATATATTGACCGGGCTTATTTGGAATGAGTTTTGCAATGCCATCAACAAAGTTATAACCCTGCTCGAGCACGCGTCCTACGTCACGAATCGCTGCTCGCGCTGCCATAGTTCCAAACGTCGCAATCTGGCTAACTGCATCTTTGCCGTATTTATCTTTGACGTACTGAATAACGCGATCGCGCCCATGCTGACAAAAGTCGATATCAAAGTCGGGCATCGATACCCGCTCTGGATTGAGAAAGCGCTCAAACAGTAAGTTGTAGCGCAGTGGATCGAGATCAGTAATACCGAGAGAATAGGCCACCAAAGAACCTGCGCCTGATCCACGGCCAGGCCCCACAGGTACGCCATTATTTTTCGCCCAGTTAATAAAGTCGGCAACGATCAAGAAGTAGCCTGGGAACCCCATCTGTGAAATCGTTTTCACCTCAAAGACCAAGCGCTCGTGATAGCGCGCCTCCTCTTTAGCGCGCACTTCTGCGTCTGGGAAATTGCGTTCCATATGGCGCTTAAGACCAATCTCAGATTGCGCTAATAAATACTCATCGAGGGTAATACCAGGTGGCGTCGGAAAATCAGGAAGGCGGGGCTGGCCAAGAGTGAGAGAAAGATTGCAACGCTTGGCAATCTCTACCGAATTTGCAAGCGCAATAGGCAAATCAGCAAAGCGCCTTTCCATCTCTGCTTGAGATAAAAAATATTGCTCTTCATTAAATTTCTTTTGGCGGCGTGGGTTACCCAACAACTCACCTTCAGCAATACAGACACGCGCCTCATGTGCCGTGAAATCACTCTTTTGCATAAACTGCACAGGGTGTGTGGCAACAACCGGCAAATCCAGATCGCTTGCAAGATGGCAGGCTAATTGCAGGTGCTGCTCATCTTGGGGATGACCACCACGCTGGACCTCAATATAAAAAGCATTTGGGAATAATGCTTCCCAACGTTTTGCCGCCTGTTTAGCCTGCTCTTCTTGTCCCGCCAAGAGGGCTACCCCAACATCTCCCCAGCGACCAGCAGACAATGCAATCAAACCATTGGATAGGGTTTTCTTTGCCGCTTTATCTTCCGCTTTGGCAGCTGGCTCACTAAACCATTGAGGATCGATTTCAGCGCGACCCCGCGACTGATTGTCTAAAGAAGCTCTGCTGAGCAACTGACATAAATTCAGGTAACCAGAGTGGTTTTGAACCAGTAATAGCAGGCGATATGGCTGATCTGGGTCCTGGGGGTTGCTAATCCATACATCCGCTCCAGCAATAGGCTTAATCCCGCCAGAACGTGCAGCAGTGTAAAAACGCACTAAACCAAATAAATTACTCAGATCGGTAAGGGCTAAAGCCCCCATTTCATCTTTTTGAGCAGCGGCGACCGCATCGTCAATGCGAACGACACCATCCGTGATTGAAAACTCGGAATGGATGCGAAGATGAACAAAACGGGGTGAAGCCATGAGATCATTTTAGCTGTGCCGAACCCCAAAAACTCTCCACCCCCACACAAGGGCTATCGCGGGCGATTTGCCCCCTCGCCCACTGGCCCCCTTCATGCTGGATCCTTGGTTGCAGCCCTTGGAAGCTGGCTGGATGCTCGGGCTAACCAAGGGAAATGGCTTCTTCGAATAGAAGATATCGACACTCCACGCTGTGTTGCTGGAGCTGACCAAGAAATCATGCACCAATTAATGGCCTATGGCCTTCGCTGGGATGAGGATGTTAGCTGGCAGTCGAAGCATCTAGATCACTACCAAAGCGCTTTGGAGCGCTTAAACGAGCTTCATTTGATCTACCCCTGCACCTGCTCTAGACAGACTATTTTGGAGGAATTAGAAGCCAGAGGCACTACTCCAGTGCGCAACCAAGAAATTGTCTATCCAGGGACTTGCAGGCCCCAAGAAATAGGCACCGTTCAAAAAGATATTGATTTAATTACTAACGCCGCCTGGAGGCTGGAATTGCCCCCTAAACTAATTATGGATTTTGATGATCTGATCATGGGACATCAAAGTCAGAACCTCAGCCATGAAGTGGGGGATTTTGTCTTACGTCGTCGGGACGGATTATTCACCTACCAACTAGCCGTAGTGATAGATGATGCGCAGCAAGGCATTACGCACGTAGTGCGCGGCCAAGATCTAGCAAGCAATACTGGAAGACAAATGCATTTGCAGAATATTTTAGGGTACAAGCATCCTCAATATCTGCATCTACCACTTGTGCTTGATGTTCATGGTGAAAAACTCAGTAAGCAAACTTTAGCAACTGCCATTCCCACAGAAGATCCAAGGGCGGTCTTAGCGCAATTGCGCAAAGCTGGGATCCACCTAGGTTTGAGAAACTTGCCCGATGGAGAGAATATTTCTGTTGCGCAGTGGCTTCTCGCAGCTACTCAGGCTTGGAAAAATTCGTCTATTTTTTCTTAAAGCCACCCAGCAAAGCGCCTACAGCCGGTCTTGCTGGAGTAATACCCGCCTTCTTCTCTTCAGGCTTTGCGGCACCAACATCGGCTGCAGTCTTTTGTGCCGAGCTAGCCTCATAAGGCTTGTAAAAAAATGGGTCTGAAGTTTGTCCTGGCTCAGTCTTCACAGATGGTAGTGGCGCCACCTCCAACTTGCGCTTCATTAATTTCTCAATGTCATCAAGCAAGCGCTTTTCACTATCATCAACCAAAGCGATAGCATCGCCTTTACTGCCAGCGCGCCCAGTTCGACCAATGCGGTGAATAAAGTCTTCCGCATTAAAAGGCAATTCGTGATTAATCACACATGGCATTGAAGGAATATCTAAACCACGGGCTGCAACATCGGTTGCCACCAATGCTTCAATTGCTCCAGACTTAAACGCATCCAAGGTAAGAGTGCGCTCACCCTGACTCTTATCTCCATGAATTGCGCCTGCCTTAATGCCATCGCGCTCTAAAGCCCGAGCCAAGCGTGCGCAGCCTAAACGACTATTAGTAAAAATGATGCATTGACGCGATAGGCCTTGCCGTGTTCGTGCCTCTAAAACTTTCACAATGGCACGCTGCTTATCAGCGCTCGAGACCATGTGCACTACCTGCTTGACAGTATCTGCAGCAGCATTTTGACGTGCCACTTCAACCGTCACTGGAGTCCGTAAATAGCTTTGCGCTAACTTTTTAATTTCAGGCGAAAAAGTTGCTGAGAACAATAGTGTTTGACGCTGAGCTGGAATCAAATCAATGATGCGCTGAAGATCGGGTAAGAAACCCATATCTAACATACGGTCCGCCTCATCTAATACTAAGATTTCCACCTGGGAAAGATTAGCAACTTTTGAACCAATGTGATCTAACAAACGGCCTGGGGTGGCAATCAAAATTTCCACGCCATTACGTAGCATTGCAACCTGTTCTTTCATGTCCACGCCACCATAAACTACGGCAGCGCGCAGATCAGTATGCTTGGAATAGGCAGCTGCATTCTCAGCTACTTGAACAGCCAACTCTCTGGTGGGCGTTAGTACCAGCGCACGAATCGGATGACGTGCAGGCGAGGCACTACTGCTAGCGTGACGCAGAATCTGCTGAATAATCGGCAGAACAAAAGCGGCAGTCTTGCCAGTACCAGTTTGGGCAGCGCCCATCAGATCGCGTCCCGCTAATACATGCGGAATAGATTGCGCTTGAATCGGAGTTGGGGTGTTGTAACCCTGTTCAGATACCGCTTTTTGAATCTTCGGATCTAAACCAAAATCAGCAAATGTAATGGCTGCTTGAGGGGCGCTACTATCAGTAGCAGTAGCGCCGGTCGGGGAATTTATTTCAGGAACAGTATTTGTCAAGGTAACTTACAGGATGGCCGCAATGCCAGCTTTTGCAGTCTGCGCATCCTCGGTCGATTTAACGCCGGAAACGCCGACTGCGCCGATGGTAAACCCATTTACCTCGATATTGACGCCACCTTCTAACATGCCCGAAATATGTGGAGCAGATAAAAAGGAGATGCGTCCATTATTAATAATTTCTTCGTAAACACGGCTCTCGCGCTTACCCATTGCTGCCGTACGCGCCTTCTCTTGCGCAATATAGGCAGATACTGGCGCACAACCATCGCGACGGATTAAACCCAAAACGTGGCCACCATCATCACAAACCGCAATCGTCACCGCAAAATTATTTTCTTGAGCGTGTTTATTTGCTGCATCCAAAATCTTTTGAACATCAGCCTGAGTTAAATAAGGTTTAGTAGCCAACATGGTTAATCTTTCTGTCTCGAATTGTTTTATTTGATGAAAGTACTATCAATACAAGTACTTGAATTATAAAGGGTGTAGGCAGACTTATCTTCATAAATCCGACTACACCCTGTCTCCACCCAACTTACTGATTATTTGAGGAATTCTTGGGCAGCTACCACCCCGCTAGCCTTCGGTTTATAGCCCATAGCGCCCAAACTCATCTCTACTCCAGAAAGCGCAGCCATCAAACTCAGCTCATTACAGTCACCTAAATGGCCGATACGGAAGGCTTTACCTTTAATTTTTCCTAGCCCAGTACCCAAGGAAAGATTGAATTTTTCCAGAGCATGCTTGCGCAACTTATCCGCATCCATACCTTCTGGCACAGCGATACAAGTGAGCACTGGGGAGTAACAATCCTTGTCTTGGCACTGAATCTCCAAGCCCCATGCATTGACCGCCTCACGGCAAGCACCTGCTAGACGCTGGTGACGAGCAAAAATATTGTCCAAGCCCTCAGCCATCATCATGTCCAAAGCCTCGTGTAAGCCGTACATTAAATTGGTGCTTGGCGTTGTTGGCCAGTAGCCTGATTTATTGGACTCTAGAATCTCATCCCATGCCCAATATGCTTTTGGCATTTTGTTTGCCTTGCTAGCCTCAATCGCCTTAGCTGATAGGGCATTAAAGCCAATACCAGGAGGCAACATCAAGCCTTTTTGCGAGCCAGAAATAGTGACGTCAGCACCCCACTTATCGTGCTCGTAATCGGCAGAGCCCAAGCCAGATACGCTATCAACCAATAGCAAAGCTGGATGTTTTAATGAATCAATGGCTTTGCGAACCGCTGCGATATTGGAAGTAACGCCAGTTGATGTTTCGTTATGTACCACGCAAACCGCTTTAATTTCGTGGCCAGTATCTTTGCGTAAACGCTCTTCAATAACTGATGCATCTACACCCCAGCGCCAGGTATCTTGACCAGGCTTACCCACTACTTCGACATCTAAACCCAAACGCTTACCTAAAGCACGCCACAAATTAGCAAACTGTCCAGTTTCATAGAACAGTACCTTGTCCCCGGGATTAAGAACGTTCACCAAAGCGCCTTCCCACGAACCCGTTCCAGATGCCGAATAAATAATCACAGGCTGTTCAGTCTTGAAAATCTTCTTAATGCCATCTAGCACCTGAAGGCCAAATTGACCAAACTCAGGACCGCGATGGTCAATTGTCTGATAACTAATGGCACGCAAAAGGCGTGAAGGTACTGGGCTAGGACCTGGAATATGCAGGAAATGACGTCCAGATAGGTGATTATCAAGTTTTAGCATGCTTAGTCTCGCTTGGTTTTTGTAGTTAATCTTGTGAGCCAGTGTAAGACACTTTTTTAAAATTTACAATTTTGTATGCAAAATAATTTTCCATAAAGTGAAAAATACCTAATTTAAAGGGTTATTTTTGATGATTGATCAGTTATAGTCATAATGTATACAAAATTTAGATCCCAGCCATGATGCTCACTACCCTACCAAATACGCAAAATTTGCACGAGGCTACCTTTCAAAAGCTGCGCGCTCTTCTAGTTGAAGGCGCCATCAAGCCGGGTAGCAAATTAAATGAACGCGAGCTTGCTGAGCAACTCAATGTCTCTAGGACACCAATTCGGGAAGCTATTCGGCGCTTAGCTGCAGACGGCTTGGTTGAACTCATCGCTAATCGGGGCGCCATTGCCGTCCAACTCACGCGTGAGGACATTATTCATACCTTCGATGTCATTGCCACCCTCGAAGGGTATTCAGGGGAATTGGCTGCAAAAAATATTAGCGCCCAAGCTTTAATAGAACTGGAAGCACTGCAATACGAAATGATGGCCTCTTATGCACGCAGAGACTTATCGAGCTATTACCGTTTAAATATTCAGATCCACAACGCAATAAACCATGCAGCCAATAATCCAGTTCTGCAGCAACTCTTTTCTCAAGTTAACGCACGCATTGAAGCGCTGCGCTTTCGCTCCAATCAAAATGGTGTGAAATGGGAAAAGGCTGTTGGTGAGCATCAAGAAATGCTTGATGCCCTTAAAGCGCATGACAGTGCTCGCATGCGCAAAGTCATGATGCAGCATGTGATGAATAAACGTGACGTTGTCATCCAATTAATTGATCAAGAAACATCCCAATAAATCACGCATATGAATAAGCCACTTGACTTACCCCTTCCCGAATCTGTTGCCAATAAAGCAGAGTTAGCCAAACGCTTAAGAAAAGAAACCTCAGGCGAAGTCATGACGGATATGGCTAGTCGCGGTCGCTATGCTACGGACGCTTCGATCTACCAAGCGATGCCCGTTGCGGTACTGGTACCAAAAACGGCGGAAGATATTGCCGCTGCAATTCAAATTGCGTCTGAGCTTAATGTGCCAGTGCTTCCTCGAGGTGGCGGTACCAGCCAATGCGGACAAACTACCGGCACCGCACTAGTCATCGACAACACAAAATACTTTCGCAAGTTACTGCATGCTGATCCAGAAAATGCAACAGCAATTGTTGAGCCTGGAATGGTTTTGGATCACCTCAACAGCGCCCTCAAACCTCATGGGCTTTGGTATCCAGTAGATGTGTCAACAGCAGCTCAAGCCACGATTGGTGGTATGGCCGGCAATAACTCTTGTGGCAGTCGCTCAATTGCCTATGGCAATATGGTTCATAACGTACTGGGAATTGATGCATGGCTAGCAAATGGTCAAGTAGCCAATTTTGGAAATTACGCACAAAGCTCAGGCGCAGCAAAACAGCTTGGTGATTTTGTAAAAAATCTGGCGAACACTCTTCAACCAGAGATCGAGGCAAACTTTCCGAAGGTATTGCGTCGCGTTGCAGGCTACAACTTAGATATCTTTCATCCACAAAGTGAACTCCCCTACACAACTGACGGTAGTGTCAATTTGGCGCACCTCCTGGTTGGCAGTGAAGGTACCTTGGCCTATTTCAAATCTTTAGAGCTCAAACTGGCGCCACTGCCAAAACATAAAGTCCTGGGCGTAGTGAACTTTGCCAGCTTCTTTAAGGCTATGGATAGTGCACAACACATCGTCAAGCTAGGGCCTACTGCCGTAGAGCTAGTAGACCGTACGATGATTGATTTGGCGCGCCACAACCCCAGCTTTAAAAAGACCATTGAAACTGCTTTGATTGACGCCAGCGCCCCCACTCCAGAAGCTATTTTGTTGGTGGAATTCTCTGGCGAAGCACATGCACCCCTATTAGAAAAGCTAACATCCTTACAAAGCCTGATGGGCGATCTTGACTTGCCTGGTTCAGTGGTGCCTATGCCTGATGCAAGCTTGCAAAAGAATTTATGGGAAGTGCGTAAGGCTGGGCTCAACATCATGATGAGCTTGAAGGGTGATGGAAAGCCGGTGAGCTTTATTGAAGATTGTGCTGTTCCCCTAGAAAGTCTTGCTGAATATACGCAAGCCCTCACAGATGTGTTTTCTAAATACGGCTCACGTGGCACCTGGTATGCCCATGCATCTGTTGGCACCTTACACGTACGCCCAATTTTGGATATGCGTCGTGATGGCGCTCAAAAGATGCGCGCTGTGGCGGAAGAAGCATCAGCTTTAGTACGTAAATACAAAGGTGCTTATAGTGGCGAACATGGTGATGGACTGTGCCGGGGTGAATGGATTTCCTGGCAATTTGGCCCCAAGATTACCGAAGCCCTTGGCGAAATTAAGAATGCCTTTGATCCCAATGGCCTATTTAATCCCGGCAAAATCATTGATCCACCCAAGATGGACGATGCAAGCAATTTCCGCTTTCCGCCTAGCTATAAAGTCATTCCATTACAACCTGCGCTAGATTGGTCAGCTTGGAATGTGCAGAACAATCCGGTCACTGAAGAGACGAGTGCGCCGGGCACTGGTGGCGATCCCGCAATGGGCTTAGCCAAAGCCGTGGAAATGTGCAACAACAATGGTCACTGTCGTAAATTTGATGCTGAAGTAATGTGTCCAAGTTACCGGGTCACACGAGATGAGAAGCACCTTACCCGTGGTCGCGCAAATACGCTACGTCTGGCACTATCCAATCAGCTCGACATCAAAGATGAAAGCTCTCCACTGGGAAGTGATGCCATCAAAGAAGTGATGGAGTTGTGCGTGAGTTGCAAAGCCTGTCGACGAGAATGCCCTACTGGCGTTGACATGGCGAAAATGAAAATTGAATTTCTATCTGCTTATAAAAAACGGGTTGGCCACTCACTACGGGATTTAGCCGTCGCCTACCTACCAAAATATGCCCCCATGATCAGCAGCATTCCAGGTCTACCAGCTTTACTAAACCTACGAAATCACATCAGCCTCATTGCGAAGTTGCAAGAAAAGTTCATGAGTATTTCTGCGCAAAGAAGTTTACCGGTCTGGAAGTCCAACAATTTTTGGTCGAATAAAAAACAAAATGCGTCCTATCAATTCACGGCAGCTGAGCTTGCTCATGTTGATCAGCACGGTAACAAAGGAGTAGTGCTCTTAGCGGATACCTTTAATGCCTATTTTGAAGATGAGAACTTAAGAGCTGCCTTGAATGTTTTAAAAGCAGCGGGCTATCGTGTACACATTCCGCAAAAGAACAAATCGACAAGCAATACTGTCAACACTTGTTCTAAAGAGTTTTGCTGTGGACGCACTTACTTGGCAGCTGGCATGGTTGATAAGGCCAAAGCCAGCCTTGACGAGTTAGTAAATCATCTTGCGCCTTATGCAGAAAAAGGGGTGCCCATCATTGGTCTTGAGCCCTCATGCTTATTTACACTCAAAGATGAAGCGCTCGTGATGGGATTTGGTGAGCGTGCTGTCACAGTCAGTAAGCATGCACAACTCTTGGAAGAATTTCTAGCCAGTGAAGCTAAAGCAGGAAAGCTGAAGCTCAATCTTAAGGCGGCAACACGCCCAGTGTTATTTCATGGACACTGCCATCAAAAATCGTTTGCTGCAGTCACACCTGCATTGGAACTACTCAAACTCATTCCCAATGCTGAGCCTAAATTAATTGAGTCTTCTTGCTGCGGAATGGCTGGAAGCTTTGGTTATGAAGCTGAGCATATTGAAGTGTCTAAGCAAATGGCTGAGGCGAGTCTATTACCTACCATTCGTAAATCACCTGATAGTTGGGTAGTAGCGGATGGCACTAGCTGTCGTCATCAAATTGCCGATGGGACACAAAGAGATGCGGTGCACATTGCCAAAATACTGGCAGCCCATCTTTAAGTATTTCAGTACTTAACGAATAACGCCGTAACCCACCATTAATAAGGTCCCAGTCAGTAAAGCTGGGACCAATCTTTTGGCAGGATTCGATACCATCACGCCAATCGCTAAAAGACAAATCAGAATGCGCGCCCATAAAGGAACAGTTGCCATTAAACCCAGTGGCATCACGATCAAGCGTATTGTGAGAGCAGCTACCATGGCGTAAGTCACGGCAGCTAACCAGCGAAAGATCTCACTGTCTTGATTAATACTCTGCGAAAGAAATACGCCAATCGCACGACAAAAATAAGTGCCTAGACAAGCGCCAATCAATGCGATCCAGAGGCCCCAGCCGGAAAGTGCCGTATTGATCATCCGACAAGCCCTGACTTTTTACGTAAGAGCTTGCGATCGATTAAGTAGGCAATAGTTCCAGCCACTAAACCAGAGCTTAATAAACTCGTATCGCGATCAAGCATGAAAAAGATTGGACCAAAGATACAACCCATCATCAGGGCAATTCGATTGATCCAAGGTTTCACTTCAGTAAAGGTTAGTAAAAAGAAGAGTGGATTAATAAAAATCAACCCTAAAGTCACTGCTGCTGGCACCATCCCTGCCAAGTAAAAACCCAAGATCGTTCCAGGAACGGAGATCAACCAACACAGCAATCCCAGACCAACAAAATAACTCAAGCGATGCCTAGTTTCAATTGCATGAAACTCTCGCATCGAAATTGCCCAAGCAGTCATGGCCAGTAAATGCACCGAAGCATAGAGACTACGATTGCGATCTCTTTGATGAAGTTGCGGAAAGAGTGTCACCGTCATGGTGATAAAGCGTGAAGCGGTTAAGGTCACCGCTAAGACAATGGCCAGTACAGAGGATCCGGTAATCGCCATCTCAAGTAAAACAACCTGTCCCGGTAAGGCGAACATGAAAAATGAAGTAGATGTGGTGAACCATACATCAAAGCCATTGGTTTTACCCATCGCCCCAAAACCCACCATGCCTGCAAAGAGTACCGCCGCAGGTGCACCAGCTGCATCCCGTATTCCAGACCAAAATGCATCACGCGGGTTTTTAAAGCGCTGTGGCGCAAGCTCTTCTTGCGAAATTTCGCCAGGATCTATGTAAGGCTGGTTGGAGGATGACATGGCTCGATTGTAAGGCTTATAGCCCCATATGCAGAAGGCGAAATTGCCTCAATGCTGACCCAAAGCCCACTGAATATGCTCTTCCACCAAGGGATCTGCATTATCAAGCGCTGCACTTAAGGCACTACGAATCGCATCCTGTTCCACTCCGCTAGCTAAGGCATTACCGAGGGCCACTGCCAGATTGCGCCGCCAACGACTATAGCCAATTCTTCTAATTGCGCTACCCTCATGACGCTTCTCAAAATCAGTCTCAGTCCAAGACCATAATTCCAAAAGACCGGCATTACCCAAGCCATGTCGCTGCGCAAAATCTGGCAATTCTGAGCGTTGTGCAAACTTATTCCATGGGCAAATTAATTGACAATCATCGCAACCATAAATCCGATTGCCCATCGCACTACGAAACTCCACTGGAATAGCGCCGGGATTTTCAATCGTGAGATACGAGATACATCGACGAGCATCTAATTGATAAGGGGCAGTGATTGCTTGTGTTGGGCAGACCTCAATACATGCCTGGCAAGTGCCGCAGTGTGATTCCTGTTCCCCATCAATCGGTAGAGGAATATCAACCAATATCTCACCTAAGAAAAATGTGGATCCTGATTCACGATTGAGTAACAGGGTATGCTTACCTCGCCAGCCCAAGCCTGCCTTTTTAGCCAGCTCTACTTCCATCAGGGGCGCTGAATCTGTAAAGACACGATAACCAAATTTACCGATCTTGTTCTCAATGCACTTTGCCAAATCCTGCAAGCGATTGCGCATGACTTTGTGATAATCCCGACCACGTGCGTAAATGGAAACGACCGCTTCAGTTACTTGTCCTAACCGTTCCCACTCTGTATCAAAGTTGATCTGGGGTGATAAATAATTCATGGTGACGCAAATCACTCGGACCGTTCCAGGTACTAGCAAGTTAGGATCGGAGCGTAATTGGGCGTGGCGCTCCATATATTCCATTTGGCCATGGCGTCCTTGCGCCAACCATTCTTTTAAGTGCTCAGTTGCCTCTCCTAGCTCGGTATCTGTAACCCGCAAGCTATCAAAGCCCAATTGCTTGGACTGCTCATCCAGCCATTGGCGAAGATCGGCTAGATTAAATTGGCTGGTAGATAGGTCAGATTGCATCAGGAATACAGAATGTATCTCAATAATTGAATAAACTAGGCAAATGGCTCAAGATTCATATACACAACATTGTAGGCAGGAAGCGGATACTGCGGCTTTTGCTAAAAAACTGGCCATTAGTTTGCAAGAATTCTTTCTCCTTCATCCGCAGGGGCATCTCAATATCTCACTAGAAGGCGATCTGGGTGCCGGTAAAACTACTTTTGCCCGTTATCTTATTCAAGGCCTAGGCTTTAGTGGAAGAGTTAAAAGCCCAACCTACACCTTATGTGAACCCTACCCACTAATTATTGGTAATGGGAAAAGCGGTCGACAAGCTCACATCACAGCCAATCACTTTGATCTCTATCGGATGCGAGATCCGCTTGAGTGGCAAGAAGCAGGGTTTGCCGAGCATTTTGATGAAGCAGGCTTTTGCTTGGTCGAGTGGCCAAATAAAGCAGAGGGAACACTTCCCGCATTTGACATCACCATGCAACTCACTAGCGGTTCAGATGAACATGCTCGAGAAATCACAATACATGCTATTTCTCAGGAAAGCATCAATATCCTAAAGTCATTATTCTCCAAGGCAGATGAGTAAGAGTCCAGTTAACCCCGCAAGAAGAAAACATCTTCAGGCATCTGCGAAGATGATGGGCTTTGTCTTACTATTTACCGAGATCGAAATTGCTTGGGGTGCCAAGATACTAGGGGTGCGTATTTGGCCTGCAGAAGATTACACACGCATCACAATTGAGTCCGATAAGGCACTACCGATTACCCAACAACTCCTCACCAACCCAGATCGCTTAGTAGTAGACGTGCAGGGCATGGAATTTAATTCCACCTTAAAAGACTTGGTAGCCAAGGTAAAGCCAAATGATCCATACGTCTCGCAAATCCGGGTAGGTCAATTTCAACCGGGCATGGTTCGTTTGGTATTTGATCTTAAAGAGCCCATCAAGCCTCAGCTCTTTACCCTAGACCCAGTTGCTGAATACCAATACCGCATGGTGCTAGACCTGTACCCCACTACCCCTCCAGACCCCTTACTGGAGTTAATCAAAAGTAGTGCGCGCAAAGAGAGCGCTATAGAAAAGGGTAATGAAGAAATCGACCTGATTGCGCAATTTGCTAGCAAAAAAGAACCGCCGAAAGCGCCCGTTGCCCAAGCTATTCCAGAGGCTAAGGAGCCTCCTGCAAAATATAAACGCCTAATAACCATTGCCATCGACCCCGGTCATGGCGGCGAAGACCCAGGCGCAATCGGTGCAATGGGCTCTAAGGAAAAGCATGTGGTGCTCTCGATTGCAAAACGCCTGCGTGACAAAATTGAAGAAGATCCTTACATGCGCCCCTTCTTAACGCGAGACGGAGATTATTTTGTGCCGCTTCATACGCGCGTTCAAAAAGCGCGTCGAGTAGAAGCAGATTTATTCATCTCCATTCATGCGGATGCCTTTATTGAACCAAGAGCTAAAGGTGCCTCCGTATTTGCACTTTCACAATTAGGTGCTAGTAGCACCACAGCCCGCTGGATGGCCAATAAAGAAAATGCTTCCGACTTAATTGGTGGAATTAACATCAAGACCCAAGACAGGCAAGTTGCCAATCTATTGCTCGACATGTCAACGACTGCTCAAATCAAAGATTCATTACAGGTAGGCAACTCCATTCTGAAGCAAATTGGTGGCTTTGCTGTCCTACATAAGCCCAGGGTCGAGCAAGCTAGCTTTGCCGTTCTTAAGGCACCCGATATTCCCTCAATCTTGGTTGAGACAGCCTTTATCAGTAACCCCCAAGAGGAAGCCCGCCTAAATGACGAGGCTTACCAAGATCGGATTGCGGAGGCTATTTTGAAGGGAATTCGGGACTATTTCGCCAAAAATCCCCCAGTAGCAAGACGTAGAAATACATAAGCTGCTTGTAGCTACAAGGCATAGCGGGCTAGGCCGCAGAAAGCTGAGGAAGCCGAACAAACTTCTTGCTATAATTTCTTTCTTTACTGGGTCGGTAGCTCAGTCGGTAGAGCAGCGGACTTTTAATCCGTTGGTCGCGAGTTCGAATCTCGCCCGACCCACCAGTAATACAAAAGCCACCTTCGGGTGGCTTTTTCTTTTGGGGCTTATGCTATATAAAATGAGCAAATCACCATGGAGGCACTCATGTCAACAAGCGACGTTTCACGTAGAAAATTTTTAATGACTGGCTCTGCATTTGCAACTATGCCTACTTTTGGATTAATGGCGCAAGAAGAAAAGGTCGTTTTTAGGGGTTGGACTGTTAGTCAACTAAATGACCAATTAAATCAAGGACCCTATTTACCGCCGCCGCCAGAAGTTAAGAAAATTGCCGACTCCTACACAACTAATAGCGAAAAAGTGAGAGCTCAGTACCCACCAAAAACTTTTTCATACGGATCTTCTGATGCCGAAAAATTAGATGTTTTTGCACCTGCGTATGCATCTGGTTTGCCGATAATGATTTTCTTTCATGGTGGCTCATGGGACTTTGATAACAAGAATAATTACTCGTCACAAGCTGTCCCTTTCTTGCTAAATAACGCCATCTATATCTCCATTGGATTTGATAATATCCCACCGAACACCATGACTGGATTAGTGGCTCAATGCCGCAAAGCTGTTTCTTGGGTATATAAAAACGCTAAGCAAATTGGTGGTGACCCCAACAAGCTATATGTGTCAGGTCACTCCTCCGGTGGTCACCTAGCAAATATGATGCTTGTTACCGAATGGGAAAAGCAGGGCTTACCAACGAAACTCTTTAAAGGTGGCTCCATTCTCAGCGGCTGGACAGACCTTTATCCAGTTTCACTATCAATGAGGCAGCAGTTCTTAAAGCTAACGCCACAAGAAATTAAAGAGTACAGCCCGATTAACTACCCTCAGAATGTGAAATGCCCAATCATCATTACTTGCGGTGGAGGCGAGAGTCCATATATGCAAATGCAGTCAGGTGATTGGGCAACAAAATTACAAGCCTATGATCGTCTTGCAGGCGCATATAAAATGCAAGGCTATATTCATTTCACAACGCCATTCCTGTTCAACGACACGAACAACCAAGTGATTAAAGCGACACTGGCATTAATGAACTTGATTTAAATAAAAAACTGCGCAAGGCTAGGTTAGAAAGTTTGATATCCAGCCTACAGATTTGTACTTTGCACCATCAAGCAAACACATACTCAATCGCACAGTTATTTTTTGACCGTTTAGATCATTTATTTATACAGGGTTTTGAAGAGGCGCAACTTCATTTAATCCGTTGGTCGCGAGTTCGAATCTCGCCCGGCCCACTGGTAATAAAAGAAACCTTCACTAGCAACTGTGGAGTTTTTGTCTTCCTGGTGCAAGAAAATTTTGTAACTCTTTTAACAACAGGAAATCCATGGATTCGCAATAGGCAAAGATGCTAGGCGCCAGAGGACAGACGGCTCTATAAGTGTCTTTTTAAAGAATCGCTGTCGGGTTAGTAGACAAAACTAAAACTGGAAAGTACTTAGAACTCTAATCCATCATCATTAGAACTTTTGTTTAATTTGATAGCCCTTTGCCTTCATGCACCCCAAAAATACATCAGACTCGGATGGGGCGCCGCCACTATTGCCGTAGTACGTATTGGATTCTTTTATGCAGGCTGCACGGTCTTGGTTGTAGCGCTCAGCTGATTGGCCTTTGGTGGGAATTAATTCTGTCTGTTGAGCGCAAGCTGTTAATACAAGGCCTGTTGCCAGAGTTACCAATGTGGAGTTAATAATTTTCATGATCTGGTCCTATGCGTTGGTGATTCAGTAATGCTATCGTAGCATCAGCCAGTTCTTTTCTAAAACAGATTATCACTGGCTCGAATCTCGCCCGACCCACCGGCATTTCTTGGCCTCGCTTCTTGCGGGGCTTTTTTATTTCGAATGTATATGAGATCATGGAGCCATGTCTAGCAAACTGTATGAGTCATTTCTCAAAAAGAATCCAAGCCCTCAAGAGCGACTCAATCTAGGGAAATCGATTCGCAAAGCGGTTGATAGATCCTCAATTGGACAATTTACGGTAGAAAATAAGCGTCAAGGCCCAATTGATATTTTGCTTTCCCAAGCAAAAACTCGAATTCCTGAATACATTCCGATTCGCCATGCTCGAATGGCTGCCAGTCCATTTGCTTTTTTTAGGGGTGGTGCTGCAATCATGGCCCACGACCTCGCTAAGATTCCAAGCCCCTCTATTCAAGTGCAATTATGCGGAGATATGCACGTTAGTAACTTTGGCTTCTTTTCTACCACTGAGCACCAGCTCGTCTTTGGAATTAATGATTTTGATGAAACCCTTCCTGGAAATTTTGACTGGGATTTAAAGCGCCTAACTGCTAGTGCCATGATTGCGGCGCAATTACTAGGTCAAGATCAGCTATATGGAGAGAAGATCGTACGCAATATCTGTCAGGCATATCGAAATAACATGCGTCAATACTCGACCATGCCTTATATCGATCTTAAGCACACCTATATTGACGAAAAATCGCTTACCAACATTGCAACAAAACACGCAAATGCAATAAGTCAGAAATACTTAAAGGGCTTAGTGGATAAAGCTCGAAAAAATAACGGTCATGGCATGCTTGGGAAATTAACTGAAGTAACTGAAGCAGGAATTCGCCTCATTAATAATCCTCCACTGATAGAGCATCTCCAATTCTCACCAAATGGTACAAGAATTACTGAACTCAATGATGAGGGGATGAATTCTTATATTCACTCATTAGCACCAGATCGTAAGCACCTATTATCACGCTACAAATGGATTGATTGGGCAAGAAAGGTCGTTGGGGTTGGCAGTGTTGGCAACGGTTGCTGGGTGATGTATCTTCAGGGACTAGATGAAGACGACCCTCTCTTTCTTCAGACGAAACAGGCGAAAAAATCTATCCTAGCTTCTTATTTTCCAGATACCCAATTTAAATCAGAGGGAGAGCGCGTCGTTCATGGGCAGTGTCTCATTCAAGGCGCTCCAGACCTATTTCTGGGTTATGGAAAAACAGTAGAAACGGATTTTTACGTACGGCAATTACGCGACATGAAGGGCGGAATTTCAGTAGGCGGCGACGGAATTAATGCCGAAATATTCCCAGATTTTGCAAAACTCTTTGGGTGGGCACTAGCCAATGCTCATGCCCGCTCAGGAGATCCTGCGGTTATAGCTGGCTACTGTGGAAAAAATGAGCTTCTTGATGATGCTCTCGTCAAGTTCTCGATTGCCTACAGCAAGCAAAATGAAGCCGACTATGCCACATTTCTAAAAGCAATCAAGTCGGGAAAAGTCTCTTGTGCGACTGAGAAATTTTAAGATTAAGTGACTGTAGAGATTGAAAATACGATTCTATTACCAATAAGCTGTAAAACATATTGCATGGAAATCCTTAATTAGTACTACCGCGAGAACATCCTCTCTCTTAAAGAGTCGTAGATAGGCGGAGAGCCCATATAAGAAGTGATTAATGTTGCGCAGACGCAAGCTACCAAGAGGCCAGGGGTTAATATCACTCCACCACTCATCTCAATAATGAGCAGTACACCGGTAAAGGGTGCACGTACTACTGCCGTAAAAAAAGCAGCCATTCCAACTAAGGCAAATGACACTGTATCGACTTGAAATGCAAGAGCTGGAATAAAGTTAATGAGCTGAGCAAATAACGCTCCAGAAATTGCGCCGACCAATAACAAAGGAGCAAACAGGCCACCAGGCAAACTAGGGGAATAGGAGATGGACCCTAACAGCCATCGCACTATTAACAAAGTGATCAGCGCTTGAGCGCCAAAATTATTAGACAGCACTTGCTGGACCTGCAATTCACCGCCGCCAACCCAAGATGGCTGCCAGTAAGCAATCAATCCAACTCCCGCCCCAACAAAAGCTGCTTTGAGTGCGACAGGGATATTGGGCATGGTAGTAGAAAATAGATTGAGCCCAAATAAGATATTGCGATTGTATAAAGCACCCATCAAACCAACAATTAAGCCCAAAATTGCATAGAGAATTAAGTTGCCCAACTCTGGCGCAACCAAGGTGGGAATACTAAAAGAAATGGCATTTCCAAATAATGCTCGAAATACAGTAATGCTCGTAGCAACCGCAATCAATGTAATGAGGACACTGCGAGTGGTTATCTTACGAGTCACCTCTTCCAAAACAAATGCAATACCAGCCATGGGCGCATTAAATGCTACCGATAATCCCGCCCCTGCTACCGCTGTGTAGAGCAAGAATCCATCTTCCTTACTCAATCTAAAAATGCGGCCGCATTGGCTGCCTATGACAGCGGCCATCTGAATAGTTGGCCCTTCTCGCCCTAGAGCCATCCCCGGAACCATTGCAAGCAATCCACCAAAAAATTTAATTGGTAAAACACGTAATGGCGCAGGATCAGCTTCTTTACGCATAACCGCTTCTACGTGCTGAACTCCACTACCCGCTGCACTGGGGGCAAAATAAACCAGCCATCGGGCTAAGCCGATACAAATACCAGCAATTAAAGCAGCACCGATCCATCCAGGAACACCATAAAAACCATCAGCCTTCCAGTGCTCCAAGAGTGCAGAAAAGCGCTCGCTTCCGTGAACCAGCATCCAATGAAATGTGCCCCCAATAAATCCCACGCCAATGCCAGCAACGGCGGCAACAGCTACTAAGCGCCAGATATTAAGACCTAAAATCTCCGAAGACTCAGAGTGAGTTGTATGGGTGCTAGTGGAATCGCTCATGACAAGGACAACTTTAACATTGTCTATGCAATAGATTGCCCCAGGAGGAAGTCATGGGATTTACCATCCATTGAGAAGCCATTACTGAGATTTTTTTAGAAATGATGTGTACAGATCAGCAATTTTCACCGGCTGCTCTAGCATGACTAAATGACCAACATTTGCCAAGCGATGAGATTGAGAATGGGGAAATTTCTTTTTTAAGATTGGCAATCCCGAAATATTAAAAATTTCATCATGCTCTCCCCACAGAATGAAGGTTGGCAGAGATTGATTGGGAAATCGTTTTAACGTATCGCCATAAAAATTCACAATATCCCAAACCTGTTGATAGTGTCGATTATTGTTGCGGTACTCTTGAAGCAACTGCGTTTTAATATCATCACTAATCACTGGTGGTTTTGCAAATAGTAGATCCATCTCTAAATCCAATTGCGCTTGATCAACCGGAATAAATGGATTAACCCCCTGATAGATTGAATCTCTTACTTGATTACTCCAGGGAATAATTCCTAGCGGGGCACCAATAAATGCCAAGGATTTAATCTCCTGAGCATATTGATTGGCGTATAAACCAGCAATGGCGCCACCCATTGAATTACCTGCAATATGAAATGAATTACCACTAACCGATCTCATAAAGCGCTGGAGAGTTTTTACCTGGGACTCTAGCTGGTAAATAGTGATGGGATAAGCGCTACTTTGCCCATAGCCCGGTAGATCAGGGGCGATAACATGAAATCCTTGTTTGGCCAAAGCACAGGCCATATCTGTCCACTGCTCTTTTTGCCCAAAGAGGCCGTGCAATAACAAGACTGAAGGACCCTGACCACCCTGTAGATAGCTAATCGAACCAGCATCAATGGCAATTGATTTGGTTGTCAGAGGGCAAAAAGTATTAGTGGATTGTCCTTGCGCGACGTTCAGGAACAAGACACTCGCTAAAGCAATAATCCATTTATTGAATACATTCATACTCATACTTTAATCCAATTACCTTTATCAGCAACTTTAATGATGTGAGGTGATCCATCTTTTTTAAGGCTGTTTATAGCTTTATATGTCACAAAAAATCATCGCTCTCACTCTCATTGTCTGAGCATTACAAAGCTAGTAATATGGAGGCATGTCTAAAGTCATGATTGTTACCGGGGCTAGTCGCGGTATTGGAGCTGCGACTGCAAAGCTTGCTGCTCGTAAAGGCTTTGCAGTTTGCGTTAACTACAACTCTCATGCCCAAGAAGCCCAAGCTGTTGTTGATGAAATTCAGAGTAATGGCGGCACAGCAATCGCCGTCAAGGCAGATGTAACTATTGCCGATCAAGTGAATCATCTTTTTACGGAAACCATGAAGTCTTTTGGCGGGCTACATGCCCTAGTCAATAATGCTGGAATTCTTGAAACTCAAATGCGCCTTGAAGACATGTCAAGTGAACGTATCCAGCGCATATTTAATGCGAATGTCTTTTCAACTATTTTATGCATTCAAGCAGCAATCAAGCTCATGTCCACTAGACATCAAGGGTCTGGCGGATCGATTGTGAATGTCTCCTCTGTAGCATCTCGCCTTGGATCCCCCGGGGAATATGTCGACTATGCAGCCTCTAAGGGTGCAATTGATACGCTAACAATTGGCCTAGCAAAAGAATTAGCAGTTGACGGCATTCGAGTCAATGCAGTTCGTCCTGGATATATTGATACGGACATCCATGCGAGTGGTGGTGAGCCCAATCGCATTGAACGCGTCAAACAATTTGTACCCATGAAAAGAGGTGGGACTGCAACTGAAGTGGCCTCTGCAATTGTTTGGCTTGCTTCTGGAGAATCCTCCTATACAAGCGCCTCATTTATTGAAGTAGCTGGTGGAAATTAGGCAAAAATTCTGAGCAGTGAAGTGGCAAGCATTTATACCAATGCTTCTGTAGAATCGTTTGTATGAAACCCACTATCAAAATAGACTTTGTGTCTGACGTTGCTTGTCCATGGTGTGCCGTAGGTCTAGGCAATCTCAATAAAGCCATCGCAGCATTTGGTGATAAAGCGCAATTTGAGGTACGCTTTCGTCCTTTTGAGTTAAATCCGAATATGCCCAAAGGTGGCCAAGATGCTATCGAGCATCTCACTGAAAAGTATGGCCTTACCGAAGAGCAAGTAAAGGCGAATCAAGCCCAAATCAGGGAGCGCGCACTTGAGGCTGGGTTTCAGTTTCACCCAGATGGGCGAAAGCGGGTCTACAACACCTTTGACGCCCATCGCCTTCTACATTGGGCAGGTACTGATTTTGGCCCAGAGAAGCAAGCTCGCTTAAAAACTGAGCTACTCAAAACCTATTTCTGCTTGGCAGTCAATTTAGATGATCAACAAAACCTTCTGAATGCAGTGACTTCTGCTGGCCTTGATTCAGATAAAGCCAAACAGGTGCTCGAGAGTGGGCTGTTCGCAAATGAAGTGCGTGAAGAAGAGGCTCAATATACTGGCGCTGGAATTCATTCGGTACCATCCGTTATTCTGAATGATCAATACTTAGTCCAGGGAGCTCAAGCTCCAGACTCATTTATCAATGCATTTGAACAATTAATTTAGGTCGAAATAATAATGACTCTGACTGAACTACGTTACATCGTTGCTGTAGCCCGCGAGCGTCATTTTGGTAGGGCAGCTGATGCCTGTTTTGTTTCGCAACCCACCCTATCGGTGGCCATCCGCAAATTGGAAGAAGAGCTCAACACGCAAATTTTTGAGCGGACCAATACCGAAGTAGCAATGACTAGTTTGGGCGCCCTCATCGTAGATCAAGCCCAAAGAGTTCTTGAGGAGGCTAATGCCTTAAAGCATCTTGCCAAGCATGGTCAAGATCCCCTCTCCGGCCCATTACGCTTAGGTGCAATTTATACCATCGCACCCTATTTATTACCCAGCCTAGTCAGAATTGCTAGAGAGCGACTACCAAACGCCCCACTATTCTTGGAGGAGAATTTTACTGTTCGACTGCTTGAAGTCTTGCGACAAGGTGCCTTAGACTGCATCGTCATTGCAGAACCCTTTGCAAGCGCTGGTCTAAACCAAATTGATTTATACGATGAACCTTTTTTAGTAGCAGTTCCGAAAGGCCACCCCTGGGAAGATCGTAAATCCATTCCTCACCGTGAACTCAAAGAACAAAATACCTTACTTCTAGGAACTGGCCATTGCTTTAGAGATCATGTGCTTGGCGTCTGCCCAGAACTAAACCGCTTAGGCTCAGGCTCAACGATTGGTGAGCAGCGTAGTTTTGAAGGGTCCTCTTTGGAGACCATTCGCCAAATGGTAGTGAGCGGAATTGGTATCTCAGTGTTGCCAAGGACCTCAGCACCCGATCTTACAAACCAAGATCAATTGATAAGCTATATTCCTTTTGAAGATCCGGTTCCAACCAGACGAGTATGTCTCGTCTGGCGGAAAAACTTTCCTCGCGCCGCTGCAATGAATGCATTGGCAGAAGTTATTCGCGAATGCGCCCTACCTGGAGTTAAGTATATTTAAAGTATTGCTACTTTTTTAACTTAAATCAGAAACCAAAGAAGCAAGGGTTTCAGGTGGCAGGGTTTGAACATGCATCGGATAGCCCTTATGATCACAACCCACCATCATTTGAGCGCCAGCCTTTAAGGCTTTTTTCATATCATCTGTTAGATCAAAGCGCATGAAATGCACTGCAGAAGTTTTGTCAGCAGTCGAGCGCTCTAAATCTTCATCAGCAATAGCATAAACCCGTGGCTGACCCTCTACTTCAATAAACATTTGATGCTCAATACCGACTAATTTAGCGAGCGCAACTTTACGATCAGCCTCGTTAGGATATTCAATCATCATCGTTGCTTTAAAGTCAGAACCAGTTGGAACCAAAGGGTTGTAAGCATTTAATTCATCTTGGATACCATCTTCTTCAAAGGTTTTCTCAACACGTAACATTTCTTGAATCTGATAGCGCATCAAAAATTCATTTTCAAAGATCATGGTTAAGTGATCCCCAAGGTGTACTGTACGCAGACGACGTTCTTGAATTGCCTTCTCGCGAAATGCAGGACGCTCCTTGTGATAAGCCTCAAGACTTAAAAGGCTATCGCGTGTAATGATTCCCATGCTGGAATTTCCTTATATTTAGATGAATTAAAGACCGTAGGCCTTAGCAAGCAAAGTTAATGGATGAGCCATTTCTGATTTAGGCAAGCCCAATTCTTCCATACCCTGTTCGATATGGTGACCCGCGAGTTGGCAATCAGAACTAATGTAGTTTGGCTCTTCTTCAGCCATTCTTCTGAAAACAGGCTTACCAATCTTCATAGCCATATCGTGGAACTCTTTCTTCACACCCCAAGTGCCTGAGTGTCCAGAGCAACGCTCAACCACATTGACTTCAGTACCCGGAATGAGTTTCAGAGTTTCAGCAGTTTTTTGTCCGACGTTTTGTACGCGTGAGTGACAAGCCATGTGATAGCTAACATGACCCAACTCTTTGCTGAAGTCTTTCTTCAAGAGACCATCGGAATTGCGAGCCATAAAGTACTCAAACGGATCCCACATGGCATCTTTCACCAATTGCGTATCAGCACAATCAGGGAACATGAGCGGCAATTCCTGCTTAAACATCAAAGTGCAAGAAGGAATTGGAGTCAAGATGGCATAACCTTCACGCGCCAACTTCGCCAATTTTGGAATATTTTTTTCCTTGTTTTCAGCAACAGACTCCAAGTCACCGAGCTCAAGCTTAGGCATTCCACAGCAAGCTTCCTTATCCACTAATTCATAAGGAATTGCATTGTGCTTCAGAATCTTGATGAGATCTTGACCAATGCCAGGCTCGTTGTAGTTAATGTAGCAAGTCGCATAAATAGCTACCTTGCCAGGTGTTTTTGCCCCATCGATCACTGGCAGGTCTTCAGATTTTTTAGCCAATTGTGGGAATGTCTTAGGAGCATACTCTGGAATCCAGGCTTTCTTATCAACGCCCAAAGCGCCCTCCATCATGAGACGCGCTAAGCCGGTGCTATTAACCGCGTTCACAGTTTGTGTAACGATTGGAATACCTGCGAAATGGCCAAGCTTATCCGTAGAGGAAAGTAATTTATCGCGGAAAGTAGCTTTGTCATCTTTAAAGTTGACAGCCTTAGCTCGCAACATTAAGTGTGGGAAGTCGATGTTCCAAGGATGTGGCGGAACATATGGGCACTTAGTCATGTAGCACACATCACACAAGTAGCACTGATCAACTACCTTTTGATAGTCAGCCTTGTCCACCTGCTCCATTTCCAAATCTTCTGTTGCATCAACCAAATCAAACAAAGTTGGAAATGATCCACAAAGACTGACACAACGACGGCATCCGTGACAAAGGTCAAAAACACGCTCCATCTCAGCCTCTAAATCAGCCTTGTCATAGAACTTAGGGTTCTTCCAATCTAAGGGGTGTCTGGTTGGGGCCTCTAAACTACCTTCGCGAGTTGTCATTTATTTCCTCTACTAATTGAATGGGTGCAGCATGCACTTCTAACGTGGTAATAGTTTAGGTCTGTCTGGATCGATAGTGAAATTGTATTAATTAACAATCTTCATAGAAAATACCTAATTACGATGGCCTCCGATTCAAAATTGACAATAAAACCCCTTAAAAAACGATAGTAATCACTAACTTTTATGTCAGTTTTAGAGCAATTTGGACTTCCAGCCCTGCTAATTAGTGGCTATTTGAGCGCTATCACGCCGATATTCTCTTATATTTTATTTATTGAAAAGTTGATATCAGTTGCTTTTAACTATCACGTCCATACAAAAATATGATTATTCAAACTCCTAGATTTGTTCATAATCATCTTCAGGTGAACATTTAAAAGCACGTATTTTTGCTTTTCACCCAATTTCAACTAACCGTTTTTAGGAGTCAATCATGGCTAAATCCGTAAAAGGTACAAAGACTGAAGAGTCTTTGAAAGAAGCATTTGCTGGTGAATCACAAGCAAACCGTCGTTATTTGTATTTCGCGAACCAAGCTGATATCGCTGGTGCGAATGATGTTGCAGCAGTATTCCGCTCAACAGCTGAAGGCGAAACTGGTCATGCCCATGGTCACATGGAGTACTTGATTGAAGGCGGCGCTGGCGAGCCAGGTACTGGTATGCCTGCTAAGACAGTTGCTGAAGCATTGCAAGCAGCTATCGCTGGTGAAACTCATGAGTACACAGACATGTACCCAGGTATGGCTAAAACAGCACGCGATGAAGGCTTTGATGAAATCGCTGACTGGTTTGAAACATTGGCCAAGGCTGAGCGTAGCCACGCCAATAAGTTCACTAAGACTTTAGAAGCACACTTAGCAAACGCGTAATTTGCAAAGTAAGTGAACTACCTCCAATCGATCTACTCTTAGAGTAAATTGATTGGTAAGAAAAAAGCCTCTGAGTTCAACTTCAGGGGCTTTTATTTTGGGCCTATCAAATTTAAAAACCCGTGATTTAAGTTTTCTTTAAACGCAAGTATTTTCCGAATGAGAAAATCGAATTAGGACCCATCTGAGGTTTGATTTTTTTAGGCTGCGGCTTCTTGCTAACTTTCTCAGAGAGCTTCGTACTCGCCTTCTGCCTAGCCTGAGGCTTCATACATGGCAAGCCTTTGGTGCTAGGTTCAATTTTGATTATGGACTCCTGCAGCATCTTGTCAAGCGTAATCTCAGACATCTTCTCAAACATAAAAACTTGCAAGTCAGACCAAAGCTCTGCACCCAATTCTTTACCTAGCGTTTGCTCACCATCGATGATGCGAACGATATCCTTAAGAGAGACATTCTCAGGATTGACCACTAGCGAGTAGCCACCACCAGGCCCGCGATGACTTTGAATCATGCCAGCAGCTTTGAGTGCCGCAAAAATCAATTCAAGATAGGAGAGTGATAGACCTTGCCTCTGACTAATGAGTGGCATTGAAATCGCATAACCTTGCTTGGTATGCGCTGCAATATCCAAAAGGACATTGAATGCAATTTTGCTTTTACTAGAAATTCTCATAGCCTCAGCATACCCCATTCACCCAGAAATGCAATATATGACAACGTTCTGAACACTTTAATATATTGATCTATTTTATCGATTATTAGTATCAATATTATTTGTTATACAAATATATCAATTCCTTGCAGAATGACTCCTGTCTTGCAGCAAACCATTTTTTATTACAGGAGAAAAAACTATGTCGTTAATCAACACAGCAGTACAACCATTCAAAACTCAAGCTTTCCACAATGGCAAGTTCATCACGATTTCTGATGAAAACCTCAAAGGTAAGTGGTCAGTTTTGATTTTCATGCCAGCAGCATTTACCTTCAATTGCCCTACAGAGATTGAAGATGCAGCTGACAACTATGCTGAGTTTCAAAAGATGGGTGCCGAAGTGTATATCGTCACTACTGACACTCACTTTTCACACAAGGTATGGCACGAGACATCACCAGCAGTGGGTAAAGCGCAATTCCCATTGGTTGGGGATCCAACACACACTTTGACTCGCAACTTTGGCGTACATCTGGATGAAGAAGGCTTGGCATTGCGTGGCACATTCATCATCAATCCAGAGGGTGTCATTAAGACAGTGGAAATTCATTCGAATGAAATTGCACGTGATATCGCTGAAACCCTGCGCAAACTCAAAGCTGCTCAATATACCGCTGCTCACCCAGGCGAGGTATGCCCAGCAAAGTGGAAAGAAGGCGCAGCAACCTTGACTCCATCTCTAGATCTCGTCGGAAAGATCTGAGGATTCTGTCAGGCATTTAACCAAGCAGACTCTCTTGCGAGAGTCTATTGGAGAAAAGACATCAAGGTCTTTTCTCCAATAGATCACCGAAATTCATTCATTAGGAAAAGACCATGTTAGATAACAATATTAAATTGCAATTAAAAGCGTATTTCGAAAGAATCGTTAACCCAATTGAGCTCATCGCGACTCTTGATGACAGTCCCAAGTCGGCAGAGATGTTAGAGCTCTTAAACGAAGTGGCGGAGCAATCAGATAAAGTGACTGTGAGCACCACGGGAAATAGCATAAATATTCCCAGCTTTACCGTTGGCAAACGCGGTGAAGCGCCACGCATTCGTTTCTCTGGTCTCCCCATGGGTCACGAAATGACTTCATTCATCTTGGCTATTTTGCAGGCTAGCGGCTATCCACCAAAAGCGGAAGAAGCTATCTTGGAAAGTATTCGAGGTCTTACAAAGCCTATGCGCTTTCAGACCTTCATCTCTTTATCATGTCACAACTGCCCAGATGTAGTGCAGGCCTTGAATTTAATGGCGGCACTCAATCCCAATATTGAACATGAAATGATTGATGGCGCCCTCTATCAAAACTTGGTAGATCAATATCAAGTTATGGCTGTTCCAACAGTCATCATGAATGGTGAGGTATTTGGCCAAGGCCGCATGACGGTGGAAGAGATTGTGGCCAAGTTAGATACCAGCTCTTCTGCGCGTGATGCAGAAAAGTTTAATGCTAAGGAAACTTTTGACTCCCTCATCATTGGCGGCGGTCCCGCTGGTGCATCAGCAGCAATTTATTCCGCTCGTAAGGGCATTAAAACAGGCATTGTTGCTCAGCGCTTTGGTGGCCAGGTAGCGGATACCGTTGGTATTGAAAATTTCATTTCAGTAAAAGAAACTGAAGGACCCAAACTCGTTATGGCACTTGAGCAACACGTCAAAGAGTATGAGGTCGATGTCATGAATTTGCAAACAGCAACTCAACTTGAAAAAGTCGGGGATGAGTTGCAAGTGACGCTTGAGAACGGTGCAGTTTTAAAGAGTAAAACAGTTATTTTGAGTACCGGCGCACGTTGGCGTGAAATGAATGTTCCTGGAGAGCAAGAGTATCGCGGTAAAGGAGTTGCTTACTGTCCACACTGTGATGGCCCTCTATACAAAGGTAAAGATGTAGCTGTCATTGGTGGGGGTAATTCAGGGGTAGAAGCTGCAATTGATTTAGCGGGCATCGTCAAGCACGTGACATTAGTGGAGTTTGATACTAAATTGCGCGCTGATGCAGTGCTACAGAAAAAACTCCATAGCCTGCCAAACGTCACCGTGATTACCAATGCATTAAGTAAAGAGGTATTGGGAGCCAATGGCAAGGTAACTACCCTACGATATGAAGATCGTGCAAGCCAAGAAATGCATGACATCGCGCTTGAGGGTATCTTTGTACAAATTGGTCTATTGCCCAATACGGATTGGCTTAAAGGCACCATTGATTTATCTCCTCGTGGTGAGATTGTGATTGATGCCAAAGGCGAAACCTCAATGCCAGGGGTATTTGCAGCGGGCGACTGTACTACTGTCCCTTATAAGCAAATCATCATTGCCATGGGCGAAGGTGCGAAGGCTTCCCTCTCATCGTTTGATTACCTTATTCGCGCTTAGTAGTCGATGGATAGATAACTCAGCACCAGCACTTGATTGCGTAATATCTCCCGATTACTATCGGGAGATATTACATTAGACCTTGGATTGAGATTGATGCGCCATCTGTAAAAGCTCAGCCAAATGCTTCACTTTTCGGCCTGTTTCTTGTTCAATTTGTTCGCGACAACTAAATCCATTAGTCAGAATGATGGTGTCTTGATTGGCAGAACGAATTGCGGGTAAAAGCACTAATTCACCAACGGCTTTGGATAGCTCCACATGCTCTGGATTAAAGCCAAAAGAGCCTGCCATACCGCAACAACCGCTATCAATAAAATTGGCTTTAGCACCTAAAGCACTTAAAAGCGCGACATCGCCCTTAGTACCAAATAGGGACTTCTGGTGGCAATGGGAATGAACCAAAATATCGCAATCTAATGGCGGAGGAACATAGCCCTGTTCATGCAAGAAATCCCCCAGCAAATAGGTATTTGATGCCAAGCGCTTGGCCCTCGGGTCATCCGGGAAGAACTTCAGCAACTCATCTTTAAAGACCGACATACAACCAGGCTCTAGACCAACTACGGCAATTGGCGCATTCTCATCAGCTTGAATCTCACTACCAATGGCATCCAATATAGTAGCTAGCTTTTGCTTGGCTAAATCAAGATAGCCAAAATCATAGAGTGGTCGACCACAACATAAAGGGGTTTTTGGTAGTGTTGCTTCAAAACCAGCATGCCCCAAGACCTCCACAGCTGCATTAGCAACTTCTGGATGAAAGTGCTCACAGAAAGTATCAACCCAGAGAATGACTTTTTTCTGGCCTACCGAATTACTACCCGCCTTATTAAATTGCTTTCTGAAAGATTGAGATGCGAACTTCGGTAGACTGCGCTCTTGCGCTACGCCACCAATCCATTTAGCAACACTGGAGAGAATTGGCGTTTGCATCACACCGTTAATCAACCAGGAAAACTGGCTAGCCCATGGTGCCCAGTCACCAATACGCCCCATCGTTAAGGCTTGACGTGGTCTCGTATTTTTTTCATGATAGTGAGAAAGGAATTCGGCCTTATAAGAAGCCATGTCAACGTGGGCTGGGCAATCAGACTTACATCCTTTACAAGACAAGCAGGTATCCAGCGCCTCTTTGAGCTCCCGACTCTCCCAACCATCAGTAATGACTTCGCCCTGCAACATTTCCCAAAATAGTCTTGAGCGGCCTCGGGTGGAAAAGCGCTCTTCCTTTGTTGCTCGATAACTTGGGCACATCGTACCCACCTTCTCACTGCGGCATTTACCCATTCCAACACAGCGCTCAACCGCTCTTTGGAATCCATTTCCTTCTTGACTTAAAAAATTCAGACGGGTTTTGATATTGACTACTTTGTACTCTGGACCCATACGCAGATTTTCATCAACACGGTAGGGGTGAACTACTTTTCCAGGGTTGAGTCGATTCTGCGGATCCCAAATACGCTTGAACTCATGCATAGCCTCCATCAGCTCTTCACCAAACATGATCGGCAAAAACTCAGCTCTGGCTTGACCATCACCATGCTCACCGGTTAATGAACCGCCAAACGCAACAACGAGAGTGGCTGCATCCCGAATAAAGGATCTAAATTGTGTAACACCTTCTGCCGTGCGCAAATTAAACGTAATGCGTGCATGAATACAGCCATCACCAAAGTGGCCATATAAAGAGGTTTCATATCCATATGAATCTACCAGCTTTTGAAAAGCCCGTAGATACTCACCCAAACGCGTTGGATCTACTGCTGCATCCTCCCAACCAACAACAGGGTCTGGCGAGTTGGGATCGATTGAAAGATGGGTAGCAGAAGCACCATTCTCCCGAATCGACCAAATGCGTTTTTGCAATAGCGGATCTGGCACCAACCAAGAAGATGGCCTTGGGCCTTTTGTCCTGTTTTTAAAGTACTCCTGTGCGCGCTCAGCTTGAGCAATCGCGCCCTCCAGAGTGTCATCGCCAAACTCGACTACCACCCAAGCATTACCAGCCGGTAACAAATCAATCTCAGCCTTCGCTAAATTGCGCTGCTGCAAGCCACGAATAATTTTGTAATCCAAGCCTTCAATCGCAATCGGATTAAAGCTTTGGTATTCGGGTACAGCATCGCCAGCCAGATAAATATCGTCAAAGCCCAATACAAGCACAACGCGTTTGGCTGGGCTCTTTACTAACCTCACTTTTGCAGCAAGCGTTAATGCGCAAGTACCTTCAGTGCCAACGAGAGCTCGTGCTACGTTAAAACCATTTTCAGGAAGGAGTTGATCAAGGTTATAGCCAGATACCCGACGCTTGATATTTGGGAAACGCGCCCGAATTAAATCGGCATAGCGATTTCGTAAATTGAGAAGATCACTATAGATCTGAGCCTTTCGACCACCAGCCGCAATAATTTCTTCCAGCTCTTGATCTGATGTTGGGCCAACCCAAAAACGCTCTCCGTCATAGGTCAAGATTTCAAGTGCTTCGGTATTTTCAAGCGTCTTGCCCGCCATTACTGAATGAGCACCGCAAGAGTTATTGGCAACCATGCCACCTAGCGTGCAGCGACTATGGGTCGATGGATCGGGGGCAAAAGTTAAGCCATACACTTCAGCCGCATCTCTCAAGGAATCACAAATCACCCCTGGTTCCACCACTGCAGAACCAGCAGTAGGATCTAAAGACAGAATATGGTTGCAATACTTGGAGATATCAAATACGACCGCATTATTGACCGTCTGCCCATTCATTGAGGTACCAGCACCACGCATCAATACAGGCGCATGGTTGCGATGGCAGATCTCAATACCTTTAATAAATTCTTCAGTATTTCTTGGTGTTACTACCCCGATCGGAATCTGGCGATAATTGGACGCCTCAGAGGCATACACTGCCTGATGAGCGGTATCAAAATGTACCGAACTCCCTAAAGCAGCTGTTAACTCAACATTGAGCTGCTCCCACTGAGAAATACCACCCATGATTGTGTCCTTATTCGATCTAGCGCCCTTTTTGGGTCTCTCAGCATTCTAGCAATTCTTAGCAATATATGACTTGTATGACTTAAGGGGGGAAACCGAATAATGTCTGGCAAGATTTTTCAAGCTAATGAATAATCTACACATGAATACAAAACCAAAAGTTCTCGCATTTGATGTGTTTGGAACAGTCGTTGATTGGCATGGATCAATCGCTCATGAAATCAGGCGATTAAACCTACCTGCTGACCCAGAGGCTTTTGCGACTGCCTGGAGAAAGGGTTATCGACCCGCCATGGCGAGAGTTCGCTCTGGAGAGCTGCCTTGGACGAAAATTGATGATTTGCATCGCATGATTCTGAATGATGTGCTCAAGCAATTTGAGATCACCACCCTAGCCGAGCCTGAAATCCGTCACCTCAATTTGATTTGGCATCGCCTAACTCCTTGGCCAGAAGTCGTTGAAGGGCTAAAGAAGCTGAAATCACAATTCACCTTAGTAACTCTGTCCAATGGAAATCTAGGTTTACTGGCCAATATGGCCAAGAATGCTGGTCTACCTTGGGACCTCATTCTTTCTGCGGAAGTGTTTCGACACTACAAGCCCGACCCAGAGACTTATCTAGGGGTAGCGCAGACCTTCGATATTCCGCCTGAAGAGGTAATGCTAGTTGCCTCGCACAAAGATGATCTCGCCAGCGCCCATGCTTGTGGGCTACAAACTGCTTTTATTGAAAGGCCTTTGGAATTCGGCAAAGATCATATTCGAGATGACCTCCATCTAGAAAGTTTCACCAACTACCACGCAAAAGATTTTCTAGACCTTGCGCAGCAATTGGGCTGTTAACTTAATTCTACTTAGACGTATTCAGCTACTTCTACTAAATTCTGGTCTGGGTCACGCAAATACACGGAACGAATCGGTCCTAGCGCACCCCGTCTCGGTACAGGGCCCACATCAATCGGCACACCCTGTTTTGAAAGATGGGCAATGAAGTCATCTAAGGGAATCGCCGATATTAAGCAAAAGTCCCCAGAACCAATAGTCGGCACTCTTGCCTTGGTAGGCGTTTGGGTATTTTTATCTTGAAGATTGATCTTGAGTTGACCAAATCGCAATGAATAACGAGGCTGACCCTCTGGCCCTGTAAAAAACTCTCGCTCAAAACCTAAGGCTTTTTCATACCACTGGGTTGTGAGCTCAATATCGGTCACGGTTAAAACAATATGGTCAATGCGATCAATAATATTTTTCAAGCTTGTCTCCAGCGATCTCAAAAAGAAAGTTAAGGGGTGGTTTTGGCGATAAAGAATGCTTTAGGAACCTGCGTACACCAGACTACCCCATCACCAATTTGACCCGTCTGACACACTGTGACAATTCGATCCATAAATAACTCAGCAACTTCATCATTACAGACAATTTCAATTTTTACTTTAGCTGAGTAGTCAGTCAACTCTTCCTTGATATTTGACTTGCCCGTTCGATTAGGGGCGCTACAACCCTCGACCTTGGTGACTGTCATGCCTGGAAAGCCCGGAGTTTCTATGAGGGCTGTTCTGAGTGCCGCTAATTTATTGGGGCGAATAACCGCCTTTACTTCCATCATGCTTCCACCTCTTTATCTTCAAACCATCTATATAAGACGGGGAGTACTAGTAAGGTTAATGCGGTTGAGGTAATTAGGCCAGCAATTACTACCGCAGCGAGTGGCCGAGTGACTTCCGATCCTGGCCCCCCTGAAAATAACATCGGCACAAGAGCCAACATCGCCACAGACGCAGTCATCATGACCGGTCTAAAACGATGGCCACAACCATGTAATAGGGCATCCTCCATGCTGTAGCCATTTTCACGCAGCTGCTTGATAAAGGAAATCAAGACCACTCCATTCAAAACAGCAATACCCCATAGATTAATAAACCCTACTGCTGCAGGCACTGATAAGTACTCTCCGGTTAAGAACAATCCGACTACACCACCTATCGATGCAAAAGGGAGCACCAGAATGATGAGTGCTGCCAATCGTATCGATTTAAACAACATAAAGAGTAAGAAGAAAATCGCCAAAATGGTCAAAGGGATAATGATCATCAAACGGGCCATCGCACGTTCCATGTTTTCAAACTGGCCACCCCACTCTAAGGTATACCCTTCCGGCAACTCAACCTGCTTGGCAATGAGATCTTGAGCTTCTTTAACAAATCCCCCCAAATCTCGTCCGTCAACGTTTACACCGACCACTAAACGACGCTTACCTGCCTCGCGAGATATTTGTGCTGGACCATCTACTAAAGAAATTTCCGCTAAGTCACGCATCAGTACTTGGGCGCCATCTGGTGAATGCAAGATAATATTTTCAATGGCATCGACTTTGTCACGATAAGGGCCTGGGTAGCGCAACATCAGCGGAAAACGTCTCTCGCCTTCATAGACAATGCTAGCCTGCTTACCACCAATGGCCGTTTCAATGACCTCATTGACATCCGATACATTGATCCCGTAACGCGCAATCGCATCTCGATCAATTTTGATGTTGAGATAATTTTGTCCTGACACTTGCTCAATTCGCAAGTCATTACTTCCCTTCATCTTGGTTAGTATTTGACTGATTTCTGCGCCAAGCTTTTGCAAGGTCGATAAGTCGTCACCAAAAATCTTAATGGCTACCTGGGATCTAACTCCTGAAACCATTTCATCAACGCGAGCTGCAATCGGCTGTGAAATTGCCAATTCAATACCAGGCAAGGTTTTTAATTTATCGCGAATTTGCTGTGCAATCTCTTCTTGACTTAGCTTACGTTCACCCAAAGGCTTTAGGGTGACTATTGGATCCGATTCATTAGGTTGACCTGGATCTGCTGGTGACTCTCCTCGACCTAGTCGCGATACCGCCATCTTGACATCAGGGATGGTCATGATTCTTTTGATTGCCTCAAACTCTAATTTGATCGACTCATCCAAAGATATATTGGGGGCACGCACAATCACTGGGGTAATCGCACCCTCTTGCATCACCGGAATAAACGCCTTACCCAAGAGAACAAAGCCAACCAAACTGGCAGCCAAAGCCATCAATGATCTTTTGACGACGAGTTTTGGATTGGCCAAGCTCCAATGTAGCCAACGATCATAGGGTGCACGCATACGGGCTACAAGTTTGGTATCGTCCTCGCTACCACCCTTAAGGATGTAAGAACACAATGCAGGCGATAAGGTAAATGAGAGGATGAGAGAAATAGCTAATGCAATAGCAATGGTGATTGCCATTGGGGCAAACATTTTGCCCTCCATTCCCTCTAAAGAGAGCAGTGGCATAAACACCAAAATAATAATGCCCACACCAAAAAGAACAGGGGTGCCTACCTCAGAAGCGGCTTCCAAAATGATCCGGTTCTTTGATTCACCAGCTTTCAGTCGCTCACCCAGCTTGGCAAAGGTATTCTCAACAACCACCACCGATCCATCGACCATAATGCCGATCGCAATCGCAAGACCGCCCAATGACATTAAGTTTGCCGATATTCCATAACGGTTCATCACCAGGAACGTTAATAAGGGCGTCAAGATCAATGTCGCCACCACAATCAAAGAAGATCGAACATCACCCAGGAATAAGAAGAGCAAAATGATCACCAGGATCACACCTTCGATCAAAACCTTAGCCACATTAAACATGGCAGCATTCACTAAATCAGTACGATCATAGAAAGGCACGATCTGCAAACCATCAGGCAATAACTTACCTTCATTAATCTCTGCTACTTTTAATTTAATGCGATTAACGACTTCTCGGGCATTGCCACCGCGGATCATCTGCATGATGCCTGCCACGCTCTCGGTGTAACCATTTTTAATGGCAGCACCCTGACGAATTTCGCTGCCAATAGTCACTTCAGCAACGTTCTTCACATATACCGGAATACCTTTAACCTCTTTGAGAATAATTTTGTCAATGTCCTCTGGCTTAGTAATTAAGCCAATGCCACGAATCAAATAACGCTCGGCATAGGTTGGTAGCTGTCCACCACCCGAGTTCGCATTATTTCTAGCTAGGGCCTCATAAACTTCGCGCAGACTCACTTGGTAGTGACGTAAGCGCTCGGGATTTACCAATACCTGATACTCGCGAGCGTATCCGCCCTGAGTATTAATTTCAGCCACCCCTGGAACTGAGCGCAACATCGGGCGCACAATCCAGTCTTGAATAGTGCGGCGCTCTTCAAGCTCATCAACGGTGAGCTGCCTATTGCCATCGGAAGGATGATCTAAAGTGTATTGATAGATTTCACCTAAACCAGTGGAAGGCGGCGCTAAAACAGGGGTAATACCGATCGGCATTCTAGAAGCAACCTCAATCAAGCGCTCCGTCACCAATTGTCTTGCAAAGTAGAGATCGGTTTTATCGGTAAATACCAAGGTAATGACAGAGATACCGTTGCGATTCAGAGAGCGCATCTCAGTAAGACCAGGCAAACCGGTCATCGCCAACTCAATGGGAACAGTGACAAAGCGCTCCACTTCTTCTGGAGATCGGCCAGGCGCCTCAGATGCAATCTGCACTTGCACATTGGTGACGTCAGGAAATGCATCAACTGATAAACGCTTGGTAGCCAGCAAACCGGCCACCATTAATACCAGCGCAATGATGACGACTAAGAGTCGCTGCTGTAGGGAGAGACGGACTATTTTCTCAATCATGCAGCTTAACCACCGCTCAACTGTCTCTTACGTTCCGCATTCAAATGGAAGGCGCCATCGACTGCGATGTTTTGACCCTCCTTTAAACCGGATATGACTGGACGATATCCTTTTCCTTCTGGGCCAAGCTTAACTGCCATCATGCGATAGGTTTCATCATCTTCTTTAACAAAAACATAGTCATGATTGTCTTCGCGAATAACAGCGCTTGAGGGCACCAGTAATTTTTCTGTTGGCTGACTCTCGATCATCATCGTGGCCAACATTCCAGGCTTAATCAATCCATCTTTATTGGGGACTTCCATGCGCACCACTACCGTACGCGTTTGAGGGTTCACAATCGAATCAACATGAGCAACTACACCTTCGATCTGCGCATTACGTAAAGCAGGAATAATTAGGTTTACCTTCTGGCCTTTATGAATCAAGTAGGAGTTACTCTCCGGAATCTCAGACACAGCCCATAAGGTATTTAAGTCAGCCACTGTAAACAGCGCATCAGCCGGCTGCACCACCTGACCTTTATTAATCTTTCTCTCCACAATTTCGCCGGGAATCGTCGCAATCACATTATTAATAGACTCAATGACGCCAGATTTAGCTAGGCGATCAATACTAGGTTGATCCATACCCTGAACTCGAAGCTGATCATTAGCTGCCCGATACTCTGCTTTAGCACTGCTTGCCTCAGCCTCGCGCTTCTGAAGCTCTGCCAACGCGATCACATCTTCTTTATAAAGAATTCTGGCGCGATTGGCGGCTTGATCTGCCAATTGACTGGCACTCTTAGCCTTGAGATAGGCCAACTGAGACTGGGTCAGCTCTGTAGAAGTAATCTTTGCCAGAATATCGCCCTGCTTCACCATTTGACCAGGAATTGCCAAAATTTCTGAGACGCGCCCCGTTACATTGGCGCCAATACGTGAGAGAAACTGCTCATTAAAATCCACGCGGCCAGAGGCACGCAATTCCTCCACAAATGAACCGATATCAACCTCTCCATCCTTAACCATGCCTCGCAAGTCATCATTCACAATCACGATATTAGGATCCTGCACAGACTTAATCACTGGACTTCTATCAAAGACGTTGAAGTAATTCAGAATAATGAGGAATAAACAAAACCAAGGAAGATAGAACAATCCTTTTTGCGCCCATTTCGGACTCTTGTCATACTCTGTTGCAACTTTGGGCAAGTGGGCAGTAAACCACTGATGCGTGAAGTTGTATAAATCATCTTGCGCTTTGATGACCAGATCTACTCCCTGTTTAGCATAGACCTTTGCTAATACTAAATATTGGGAGTACCAACCCTGACACTTCTCGACGAAGACCTTCAACTCATCCTTCATTGCTTTCCACTCTCTATTTGTGCGATCCATTCTGGGGTCGCTCTTAAACGCTGAATCTCCGTGACAACTGAAGCCAAGTCAAAACGGGCTTTAATCAAATCATTACGAGCCAAGCGAAATGTTCTTTGCGCATCTAAATACTCGAGCATGCCTCGCTCACCATAGCGATAAGACACTTCTGCGATACGACGCGCACTGCCCGCTAACTGCACCACTTCTTGATCCAAAATTTTTACCTGATAACTACTCATTTGATACAACTTGTAAGCAGTCTCTAATTGCTGTTCCAAACTTTGACTTTGGGCATTGAGTTGATTTTTCGCTCTAGATGCATTGGCTTCTGCCTCAGCAATTTGACCGCCCTTAAAATCCCAAATTGGAATACTCACCACTAAACCATAGAGGCGATCTGTAAAGTTAGGGTCGTTATATTGCTGCGCCTTAAATGAGAGTTTAGGCAAACGGGAGTTTTGCTCAAAACTGAGTCGTGACTCTGTTGCCTCTACTTCTGCCTTCGCTTTTTGTAATTCAGGACTTTGTGCCTGTAGCTCACTAAGCAGTACGGGTAAAGGCGGTAGAGTCTCTAGTTTTGGAATCTGAGAGACTACTTCATATTCTGCGGGTAATTTATGCCCTACCGCTTGTCTTAATTGACTCTTAGCTTGCTCAACACGAAGCTTGCTTGATTCGGTATTAATTTGAGCATTGAGAAATTCCGTTTGAGCGCGAATGAGTTCAAAGCGAGCCGTTTCTCCGACGTCATAACGCACCTGCATGCGATCACGAATCTGCTTCGTTAAATCAAGATCTTCTTGGGCCGCTTTGAGTTCAGCCTCACGACGCATCAACTCGTAAAAACGTTGTTGAACTTTTGAAATCATTTCGATTTCAAATGCCACTCGTCCCGCTTCCGCTGCCCTCACGTTTGCTTCTGCGGCATTCACTCTTGGAAAGCGGGTGTACGGCATATCTAAAGGCTGAGTAACTGACCAGGACGATACATTGCCTGTGGTCAAAGGACCCGTAGCAGATTTTTGCTGGCCTGTATTGACTTCAAACTCCGGATTGGGAATAGCTCGCGCTGTTGACAGCTGGCCCTTAACCGCTTTTGATTGATCTCTTGCGGCTAATACCTGCGGGTTGGATTCAAGAGCCATCGTAATGAGCTCATTGATGGTGAGCTGTTTTGGCGCTTGTGCAAATACATTAACTGAAAGCGCAAGGCCCAGCAAAACTGCAGCAAAGTTACGGATGAATCCCATAGAGATCGAGTGATTCGGCGTAAAAGGAGGATTATCCTGCTTTTTACTGTCTAAAGTGCGATTCACCCACCAAAGTAGTGCGCAAATTGTAGTTGCCCCGCCTAAAAGCGAAGCCTGATGCGAGTATTTCAAAATTTCTCTTTACCTATGATTACATGGGCCTACCTGGCCAGCCCATTCCAATACCACCCAAAACTCGCATTTTTGTCAAAAAGTTACCTGCCACTAATGTGCCATGCACCCTTTTGATTAGATCACACCCTTTTTAGCTTGATCCCCATAAATTCCAAACTTCAAACATAGATGTTCTTGGAGATCCGCCCATACTTTTGGCTCTTATGAAAAGCCTTCTGAACATGCTTATATATTTTTTTAAGGCCCATGTCCAAGGCTATGCGCTTATCTCTTGCCGTAAAACTGACCTCAATTTGCCGATTATCAAAAGTATGCAACTCAATGCTGCAATTTTGATTGCAGGCGGTTTTTGATTCACGCACTGCAGAATATTTCACCTTGATTTTCCGAACCATCCAAAATAGACGCTTCAAGGAAAACTTCACGCGATTCTCTGTGAATGTCTTGAGATCAGGCTCAATATTCTCTTTTGCCTCCAAAATCACATCCATTCCTGCCTCCTGAGATAAATCTGCATGAATGGATCATAGAGCCCAATTAATTCTTAATAAAGCAGAATTTATTTGATATTAATTCAGTTTAAAACTGAATAATAGAGGGATAAAAAATTGCCCTCGGACAGAGGGCAAATAAGAGCACTAAGGGTGAACTAGGTAAAACACATCAAGGTCTTTGCATCATCGTGGTTTTGCCCACATTCTTGCTGCTGAAATAACCACCTGCAAGAACGCCGATGACAATGAATGCCTGAATGACATATTCCAAGCTGGAAGCTTGTGTTGCCAGCCACTCTTGTGAAATAGGCTCCGTAGTAATCATTTTTCCTGCCGTCCAGGCCAATACAGCTGCCCCCAAATAAATAATGGAAGGGAAACGTTCTACCAATTTCAAAATCTGGGTGGATCCCCATATCACCACGGGAATACTAATCAGTAGGCCTAAGACAACAAGAACATAGCTGCCGTGCGAAGCCCCTGCAACCGCCAATACGTTATCAAGTCCCATCACAGCGTCAGCAATAATGATGGTCTTCATTGCCCCCCAAAACGTCGTGGAAGCTGGGCCATGCTCACCATCTTCTTGAGCAGGCTTTAGAAGTCGATAAGCAATCCAGATCAGCAATAATCCACCGACCAACATCAAGCCAGGAATCTTCAGCAGGTACACCACCACTAGGGTCATGGCACTTCTAACTGCAATGGCGCCCACTGCCCCCCATAAAATCGCTTTTTTCTGTAGATGAGATGGCAAGTTTCTCGCTGCCATGGCAATCACAATGGCGTTATCGCCTGCCAAAACCAAGTCAATCACAATGATTGCCAGTAATGCCGAAAAAAACTCCGGGCTAAATAATTCCAATTTTGTCTCCTCACTGAAGGGTGAATGTATTGATCAGCCGAGTACTACGGCTTTTGATGGGGTTAATGTAGGTTGAATTGCCCTTAAGTAAAAGCAGAGATATATTGAGATTAATTTCGTAAAAAACAGATAATTAATATGCTCTATAACTATCGTCATCTCTACTATTTTTGGGTAGTTGCCAAAGAGGGCAGCATGTCCAAGGCTGCAGAACGCCTCAATATGGCTATTCAGACCATTAGCGCCCAAGTCCATGAATTGGAAAAATCTTTAGGCTACCTATTATTCAAACCGGCAGGTAGAGGCATTGCCCTCACAGAATCTGGCTTTAAGGCACTTGAAATTGCCGACCAAATTTTTTCCCTTGGTGAAAAGTTGCCTGAACTCCTCAGGGATGCCGCAAACTCCCCTAAAAGCAAAATCACGATCGGTATATCAGATGGCTTATCCAAGTTAGTCACTCGTAGACTTCTAGATCCAATTTTCCAAAAACAAGATATTCAGCTAGTTGCCCATGAAGGTGAATTTGAAGATCTGCTGGCTGAATTGGCATTACATCGCTTAGATATCGTTCTCGCTGATCGTCCTGCGCCTAATAATAAAAATCTCAATGTGTATAGCGAAGAATTGATTCGCTCATCCATTGCTTGGTATATCCCACATCAACTCATCAAGCAAATAAAGCATGGATTTCCGGAATGCTTAAACCACATTCCAGTGCTGCTACCAACCTCCCACTCTACAGTGCGACTGTCGATTGATCAGTGGTTTATGAAAAACCGTGTGTCACCTAATATCATCGGTGAATTCGAAGATAGTGCACTATTAAAAACCTTTGCCGTCAGTGGCCTGGGGGTATTCCCAGCAGGAAAAATCATTCAGAAAGAACTCGAAGACACCTACGCCATGAAGGTTCTGGGGGACTGCGTTGATATCTTCGAGTATTTTTACGCCATCCGCTCCGAGAAAAAGATTCAGAATCCTCTCGTAGAAGCCATTATCCGAGGCTAACTCTTTTTTCCTCTGCCCGATTGAGGCTTCGCACTTGATCCTTGCTGTACACCCGTGAACTGATTCATCTTTTCTACACTCTTTTCAAAGTTAGTAAATGAATCGGCCATAGCAGCGCGGATTAATTCAAAGTTTTGCAAAGCATTGCTAAATGAAGTTTTAAATACTGAGGTGTAAGGTTCAGAGCCAGCAGGTGCATTTTGGGTAGCCTCATTCACAAAGTGAATCAAATCTTGTTGAGATTCCTGAATCATGGACTGAGCAATCTGTGCCAATTCTTGATTACCGCTATTAATTGCCTGAAACAATTTAGCTTGATACTGAATCACTTCTTTTGCAGCATCTTGCAATACTTCAGCATGCACATAATCAAAGGCTGACTGGGGATTTTGGGCTTTCATGAGCTCAGCTACTTTGTTTTGAATCCGCGCAGCTAGCTCTTGGGCTGCTTGTTGATTTAGCTGCGCTATGGCCTGAGCGCTCCCTAAAGTTGCATCGCCAACTGCCTTGGCGACTTTCATACCCTTAGCTTGATTTGCCACCGAATTTAGATCAAACGGATTTTTACTCATGCTGGTCCCCTCAGTTGTACGATGATTGAATCAATCTACTCTTGAATAACTCATCTGCAGATAGAGAAATACCATTAGATAAAAAAGGGCGCCATATAGGCGCCCTTATAGGAAAGCATAGTGTGCACTACTGAACAACGATTGCAGCGCCTTGGCGTAGTTGTGACAGGTACTCAAATTGCTTTTTCTGCACCAAACCATTACGAATACCAGCCTTAGCCTGTTCAAATGAAGGTGGTTTGCTAGACTTTTTATCATCAAGCTTAATTAAGTACCATCCTTGTGGCATCTGAATCGGGGCTGGTGAAACCTGGCCTTTGGAGAGGGTTACCAAGACGGCGGCGATCTGTGGCAAGGTTTGTCCAGCTTGGACCCAACCAACTAACCCACCTTGAGTTTTATTGGGCGCCAGTGAAACGCTCTTGGCCACCTTATCAAAAGACTCGCCCTTTTTAATTCTGGCTAGAGCAGCTTGAGCATCTGCTTCAGTAGCAACAGCAATGTCACTTACCTTGTATTCGACAATCATGCCTTGCGCACCCAAAGAAGCAATCTCACGGTTGTACTCCGCTTGCACGTCAGCATCGCTCACTGGATTATTGGCAATAAAGGTGGATAACTCTAAATCCGCCAGGTAGTTTTGACGAATCAGGGCTAGCTGGCGATTGGCCTTTTCAGAATCGGCTAGGCCATTTTTATCAGCCTGCTGAGATAAGAGCGAGATTTCAATTAACTTTCCTAAAACTGCTTTACGTAACTCAGGTGAATCCTTTTGTCCTTGGGCTAAAGCACTCCGAATCCCTTGCTCAACCGTATCATTTGAAATAATGACGCCATTGACTGAGGCAGCTGCATTGGGAGGCAGCGTTCCTTGTGAGAAGGCAGGAGCAATGAGGGTTGACGATAGTGCAAGGCATGAGCACCAGCGAATGATGGAATATTTCATAAACAGGTCTTTTCTAAAAGGTCAAAGTGGTTGGAATGGGTTCAAATGGGGCGGCAGATTCGGCGCCTTGCGCTTCTGCTTGCTCCTCACCTTCTGGATTTTTAATGTAGCCCGACTCTAATGTTGACTGAGGTCTTGTAGGAATAAGACGGGGGTCAACAGGTCCAAAGGGACTCTCCGCAGGCGACAAGGGTTGATTATTAAATTCCTGTAATTGGGCTGGTGTGTATGGTGAATAAGTCTGTCCATGGACTGTTAAACCAAACAGGCCGGCACCTAGAAAAAGGATAGCGCTTACTGCGTATCTATTAGATCGGATGGTTATTGCTTTCATTGAATTGACATTATGCAAGCAAACCATCTGCTATCAGCTTAATACTCGCAACCAAGAGGAAAAATTGCACCAAAATGTAATACCACTTTGCTGAAATTCTCTTGGCAAGGTAAAAACCCAGATAGACCCCTACGGGCACTAAAGGCAGCAATAGCAATGAAGTCGCTAACTGACTCCAGTTCAGCAAATCCAAATACGCATAAGGAATAATCTTGCCAAAGTTAATTGCTGTAAAAAATATCCCCAGAGTTGAGGTGTACACCATAGGCGCCACTTTTTCCCTCAACATATAAAGCGTAATGGGAGGTCCACCGATATGGGCCACAAATGAAGTAAAACCAGATAAGCAAGCCATCATTCTGCCCAACCAAGGAAATGGCTTAGCCCCATCCAAATTGAGATGAGATAACACAAACCCCTGAATCAAAAAAAGCAGAGTAAAAATCCCAATCGAAAGTGATAATGTTTTCGCAGTAATTACCGAGAAGAAAAAGTATCCCAACAACATACCGAAAAAAGCAGGTGGCAATATTAATTTAACAATTCGCCAATCTGCATTCTGAATAAACCTACGCAAACCCACTAAGTCGATTGCAATCAACAATGGCAACATAATGGCTAGTGCCTCATGAATACTGGATTGACTTGCCATCAGCGGCAAAGATAAGACTCCCAAGCCAGCGCCAAAACCACTTTTAGAAATCCCAACTGTCACAACGCTAATTGTCGCCAGAACAAAGAAGGCCGCCGAATGCTCATTAAAAGCTTGCAGCAAATAGATCATGAATGCTTGCTCATGAAACGGGTTGCCTCATTAACCAACGATTTAAAAAGAGCGGCATGAAGCCAATAAGCAAACCACCTACTCCTAGTAAATTGGTCAATAGGTCAAAGGTTGGCACACTATAAATGGCGATAAAAACCATAAACAATGCAGATAGTAAAGGCCAGAGCACATATCCAAAGGCATTACCAAAGCCTGCATGCAGCTTGTGTCGATAGTGCCAAGCACAAGCAAATCCGGCCAAACTCATATAAAAACAAATCTGAAACCCAATTGCCAAAATAGAACTTGAAAGAATCGACTTCACTGAAGGCATATAAGATGAAGTAAAGAGTAAAAGCATACCTAAGACCCAAATGACAATCGTAGCAACCCAAGGTGTTTGCCAAACAGGATGTATCTTGGAATAGGCTGGATGCAACATGCCATCGCGCGACATTGAAAACAGGCTGCGGCTAAATTGCAAAATCTGTGTTTCGATAGTTCCCACAGTACTTAAGATCGTACAAAAAACAGCCAAGTAATTCCAGGGTTCAGGGAAAATTTTGCTTGCCACGGCGAATAGAACATTGGTGTCTGCACTAGAGATCTCCGCATCCGTTAAGACCATGAGAATAATGACCATCATGATCGTAAAAAATAACATCATATTGATCACTGACCAAAAGGCTCCCGTACTAGCAGCACCAGATGCTTGTGAGGCATTTGACTTACTCTCCTCACTCAAATTCATCGTCACATCCCATCCCCAGAAAAAGAAAATGGCAGTCAGCGCACCGGTAGCAAAAAGCTGAGGAGAAAATGAAAAGGGTGAAAACCAAATAATAGAGGGCAAATGCGCTGGGGCATCCCAATAGTGGATCAAGCCCCCAACAATCAAAGCAATCAGAATTGCAGTCTCAAAGATAGTGAAAGTAATTTGTACATAACTCGAATGTTTGATACCCCGAGTCACAATGAGAGTAATCAGAGATAACCAGATTGCTGCCACCCCTGCGATTGCCTCAGTATTTTCTACATACTGAGGTGCTATTAACAATAAAGTTGAGCTTGCTGCAGGAATCGTGGCAGAAACCATAAAAAAGACTGAGGCGATTAATAAGCCCCAGCCGGCAAAAAATCCCCAGCTCGCCCCAAAGACATGACCAACCCAAGCGTATGCTGCCCCAGCATTAGGGGTGATTTTGCTCAGATGAATAAACGCCAAAGTGATGCCAAACATAATCAAGCCGCAGTAAAGCACGCTACCGACCGATAAAACACCAACAGTAGAGACAATTGTGGCAGTAGTTACTGCCACACTAAAAGCGGGTGCAGTACCAGCAATACCCATGATGATGGACTCAAACCCTCCTAGGGTATTTTTAGCTAGTCCATGATGCTCAGTCATATGAATAATGGCTTTATAGATATAGGGAATGGGGGTATGCTAAACCATCATGCAGCATACAGACACCTATTTAATGGGGAATAGTCAATCTTATGTGATTCGCCCTATCCACATTTCGGATCGAGAGCGCATCATTGCCCTATTTGATCATCTCTCACCAGAAAGTCGCTACCTACGCTTTGCCCATGCCATCTCTAAACTTCCAGATGCCTTTTTAGAGGATATTTTGCATCTGGATTACGCAAAAGAAATGGCTTTGGTGGCAGTTTTGCAAGCAGTCACAGCACAAGATGACATTATTGGCATCGCACGCTACGTCACACCACCCGACACCTTGATCTGTGAGTTCTCAATCAGTGTGGCAGATCAATATGCCTCACATGGTATTGGAACGCAACTCATGCTTGACCTCATCGCCCGCGCAAAAGACAATGGTCTTCAGAAGATGATTGGATATGTTCTTGGCACGAATCCTAAAATGCTAGGGCTAGTCAGTGAGCTCGGGTTTGAGATTGCTGATATAGATGACGATCCTGATTTTAAGATGGTAAGCCTTACTCTATAGATGAAAATGCAATGCCTAAACCGCTACAGATAAATCCCAAAAACTCCACCTTGATTATGATTGATTTTCAAGGTCGCCTCATGCCAGCTATTGAGCATGGGGAAAGCGTTCTAAAGCGTAGCTTATTGTTGGCACAAGTTGCAAAGCTATTAGAGGTCCCAATCATAGGAACAGAACAAAGCCCTCAAAGTCTTGGTAATAATCTGGAAAGTATTCAAAAATTCTGTACCGTAACCATTAGCAAAGAACACTTCAACGCTTGTTCTGATGGACTGGTTGAGGTTTTGCCGACCGGCAGAAACCAATTGGTCTTAGTGGGCTGTGAAACCCATGTATGCCTCATGCAAACTGCATTAGGTTTGCTCGATCGAGAGTTTGATGTTGCCATTGTGGTTGATGGCGTTGGTTCAAGGCGAGCACTGGATAAAGAGCTTGCACTACAACGTTTACAGTCTTCTGGAGCAAGACTCATTAGCTCAGAAATGCTAGCCTTTGAATGGTTAGCATCAACCCATAATCCCCACTTCAAAGAAATTCTTCAGCTAGTGAAATAAAACTACTGTCCGAAGGTCGGTTTCTTTGCTATTCTGCAGCATCACCCAAAGGATAATCATGACCAACGATACGCAAACCCAAAACGACGAAGATTTTGACTACGGGTGCGAATGCGCCATGACACTTCTCAATGAGCCTACAGAGGATTGTCTCAATGATTTAATAGATGAACTTGATGAAGATGGCATGATTGCCACCGAAGTTGTCTACGGACTCCTGGCCACCATTCTCATGAGCATCACCTCTGAAGATGGCGATGAAGACCATTAATCCCTTATTCGCTTTGTAAGATTGAATTAGCGAACTGATCCATGGCATGCGCCATGGTGATATCGAGCTCAGTAAGTCCATCGGCAGAATGGGTGCTCAAAGAAACGCTTACACGATTCCAAGAATTAGACCAATCAGGATGATGGTCAATTTCTTCTGCAAATCTTGCACACAGGGTCATAAACGCAAAAGCCTTTTCAAAGTTAGAAAAGATAAATTGCCGCTGTAGGCTTTTGGAGTCTGCCGAGACCTTCCATTGCGGAAGCTCTTGCTGAAAATCAAAGCCTTGGTCAATGGGTTTTGGTTTAGACAAGGGGAGCATCCACACTTTTAGAGAGTAACTGTAAATCCTGAGGGTAGAGCCAGCACCACTCACCCTCTTTTAGACTCTCGGGCATTGCGTATTGACCGATTTTAGTACGATGCAACTTCGCTACGTGATTACCTACAGCAGCCATCATTCTTTTCACTTGATGATAGCGCCCCTCCACAATAGTCATTGCTAAAACATGCTCACCCAATTGCTCACAAGCACTCGCATAGCAAGGCTTGGGATCGTCATCTAGCACAACACCACTCAACAGATGGTCTATTTGTTTTTGGGTAATTGGCTCAGGGGTCGTGATCTCATACACCTTGCCAATATTTTTCTTTGGTGTAGTCATGCGATGAATAAACTGCCCATCATCTGAAATTAAGATTAAGCCAGTAGTATCAAAATCTAATCGCCCTACGCACTGCAGGCCCCGCTCTACAAAGGGTTTAGGCAGAAGGCTATACACGCTAGGGTGGTGAGTGGTCTTATGTGAGCACTCATAATTAGGCGGCTTATTAAAAGCGATATAGGCTTTTTCATGAAACTCCCAATCCTGCCCCTCCACGTTTAGCATCAAGCCTTCTGTAGATAAGCGCGCCTCGGGATCTTCGGCTAATACACCATTTACTTTGACGAGATCTGCATAGACCAGGTCGCTACAATAACGCCGCGTACCAAAGCCCTGGCTAAATAATATTTTTTCGAGTGAAAGTGGTTTTGCCATATCTGATTCCGAGCATACTACAAAGCCAATCTATTTTGCGACCCTGCAATGAAGTGATTGTTATGATGAGAGTCCCAATCATTTTCTCTATTGATTTTTTCACTTTCATAAAGCACTCCATTTCTTGCATATGCTTTCTAAACCATCCCCCAGAATTCCCCTTCATACCCGTGAAATTGTTTTTCAAGGCTATGCTCGAGAAGATGGTCTTTGGGATATTGAAGCCCACCTAAGAGACTTCAAATCGCACCCCTTCACCACTGGTGGAAAAACCTGGGAGCCAGGTGAGGCATTTCATGACATGTGGGTACGCATCACCCTAAATACTGAACTGACAATTCAGGCGCTAGAGGTATCCATGGATAGCCACCCCCATCCAGAATGTCCTGAAGTGATTCCGCCCATGGATGCCTTAATCGGAGCACGCATAGGTAAGGGATGGCGCAAAGTGATCAATGAGCATCTGGGTGGCATTAAGGGATGCACCCATTTACGCGAGCTACTGGCCAACATTGCTACTGCGGCATTTCAGTCGATACCGGGAGCCCTTTTTGACCCGGATGATGATAAGCCGCCGCTCTATCTCGGAACCTGCAAGTCTTGGGATTTTGATGGCCCTGTAGTCATGCGCCAGTATCCCAAGTTCTACCGCTGGAAAGGATAAAGTGGGGAAACTTAAGTCAACTCACCGCGATGTACGCTAAATGCATTAAAAGCTTGCTGTACCGGCATCAATTCCACTAAGTTGATATTTACATGGCTTGGCAAAGTGGCTGACCAATAAATTGTTTCTGCCACATCATCAGCGCTTAAGGCTTTTACCCCACTGTAGACTTTATCGACTTTCGCGTCATCTCCTTTAAAGCGGACATTGGAAAATTCAGTACCAGAGCACATGCCCGGCTCAACACAAGTGACGCGCACGGGTGTGCCAATTAAATCAGCCCTCATATTGAGACTAAATTGCTGAACAAACGCCTTAGTTGCACCATACACATTACCTCCAGGGTATGGGTAGTTGGCAGCTACTGAGCCGATATTAATCACGTGCCCACATTGGCGCTCAACCATTCCTGGCAGAATAGCTCGGGTCATATGTACTAGACCCTTGATATTGGTTTCGATCATTCGATCCCAATCCGATAAGAATGCTTGATGCGCAGGCTCCAAACCCAAGGCTAAGCCCGCATTATTCACTAGCACTGTCACGTTTGAAAATTCTGCAGGCAGTGATGAGACCAACTGATCAACCTGATCGCTATCGCATACATCTAGCGATAAGGTGAGTAATTTTTTTGCTTGATCAGCAGGTAAAGATGCTTTCAGAGCCTCCAGTCTTTCGACACGTCTTCCTAAGGCAATAACCTTATGCCCATGGGCTAAAAAACGTCTAGCAGTAGCCTCTCCAAAACCCGCTGTTGCACCAGTAACCAGTACCGTATGTTCCATATTCTCTCTACTCTCTATATCGATTTTCAAACGTGATAGCTCAGTCATTTATATTAACGCTTATATGAAATTGCTGCGGCTCAACCCTCTAACCATTAGTCGCTGGATAGCTATCCCCTTATTGCTGATGGCAGCAGGCTGGGCCATGGCAGATGAAAGTAAGTTTTCTGGAAACTTTTTAAATCTTCAATACACGCCCGACCAGCAATCAAGTCAACGGGTGCTCGAGTTTTGGGCCTATCACGATACGCTGGCAGAAGATACCAATAGCGATACTCTGAAGCTACGCTACTACCAACCCCTACAGTTTGATCAATGGCGCGCGACCATGAGACTAGATACCTCCTATGTCTCTAATTATGGCCCCACACTCCCCCAGCACTCAACCGGGGCATATAGTGCTGGCAATACCTTACTTACAGTTTGGGGAAATCACCCCAACATCATGAAGTATTGGGGAGGGACATTAGGAGCGCGGGTGGTGTTTCCTTTTGGCAATAATGGGCAGTGGGCAGTCGGACCTCAAATCGGAACGGTCTATATTCCGGCAGAAGGCAGCAAATCACGCATATCCGATTTTTCACCATTAGCTCGCTACATGTATGGCTTTGATACTAAAAATAACTCTTTTGATATCAACCCCAATCAGCCTGCTTTAGTCCGCAACCTAAATCTCTTTCCAACGCTGGGCATTAATCTAGCGCCTAATACTCAGATTCGTTTCTGGGATGAAAACGGCATCATCTTAAATACCGGCGGTGGTGGTGGCTGGTTTGTACCACTCGATGCTATGGTGACGCATCGACTCAATAAACATTTCTTATTCGCAGTAGGCGCTAGCAAACAAGTGGTTCAAAGCTATCAAGTGTATGACTGGTCAGTGTATGGCAAGGTCTCATTTAACTTCTAAGCATTTGGTGGTTAATCTAGATTCACTAAGTAGTCATTTTCCACTTTGGCAGCATTAGCTTGCACGAGCGCTTGGAGTAGCCACTGCTCAAAATCGGCAGTACTCAGCTGAAGTTGTTTGCGCACATTCTCCAATATGGGTGTTTCTTCTATCCACTGACTGACCATCTCTAACTTCATCTTGCGCTGTTCAAGCAATTTAAATTTCAGCAAAACCTTAGCGCCATGTCGTGCATTGCGATTGGGGTCACCCGAAAGATAATCTAAACGGGCTTTGGCATGAGCAATAGCGCCATTCACATCAGTAAAAGGTTTGCCATGGCCAGGAATTACCAGTGCAGGATGTAAAGCATCAATCATTTCAATAGTGCTGCGCAATTCAGCAAAGCCACTCTCACCCCAAAGCTCTGGAAAAATAACACCAAAGCCATCCTCCCAAAGAGCATCCCCTGAAATCAGAATGCGGTGTTCGTCCTGATAAAACATGACAGAGTGATGATCATGACCGGGGGCAGCCAATACTTCCCACTGATAAGAGCCTAGCAACAATTTTTGGCCAGGATGTAAAACACTATGATGAATAAAACGAGGGCACTCTTGCCCCAGAGCGTGATAACTCAGTAGATCCTGATCCCAAGACGCAACGGCAAGATCATCGGCAATGGGTATGAGCACCTCACAGTCAAATGCTTGAAAAAGGGCGGCATTTCCGCCGCAGTGATCTGAATGTAAATGGGTATTGGCAATCTTATTCAGCGTAGATAAACCGTGGCTCTTTAGCGCGTGAGTCACTAAGCCGACAGTCTGCTCTTGATGCGTGCAATAGCCAGTATCTACCAACGACACATCTTGATCCCCATAAAGCAATATATTATTCGCTGATAACCACCCTCTCTCGAATATATCGATTCCAGGAGGAAGCAAAAAATCACCGATGCGCTTTGGGGTCATGCTACATTTTTTGTTGAGTAAGCTCTAATTTACGAATATCAAACTGCTGATCTTGTAAACGCTTTAATAGTGCGTCGTACACTGCTGCATCGAGTTGCGGAGATCTAGATAGAACCCAAAGATACTCGCGCCTTGGATCACTCACCACAGCGACTTGATATTGAGAGTCCAAATCGATCACCCAGTAGTCACCCCACACCAAGGGCAGAAATGATAGCCAGTCAGGCGCAAAACGCACCTCTAACTTCGGAGAATCTGACGCGCCCATTTGTCGTGCAGTTCCCTCAGCCTCACTTACCTCTCCACTAGCTGTTTTGCAGCTATTTAATACCTTCAATTTGCCATCATCTTTCAAGGAATAAACGGCCTTGGTATTGCTGACACATTTTTTCTGGAACCAATTGGGAAACTTGGCGATTTCATACCAAGTGCCGAGGTAGCGAGGAACATCAAGAGATGGAATCGTTTTAACGGGGATAGCCGCTGACTCCTGAGCACTTACCTGAGTGCTCACAAAGGCAATGGTAGTTGCACTTAAAAGAGATAAGAAAAAAAATCGGCTTGCAAAGTATCTAGGCATGAATGAATAGAAAAATTATGGAGTGAGTTTCAGAGAGAGGCGCTTGCGCACGTAAGGGATCCTACAAGATAACAGCATTATCACGATGAGTGCATAAATACTCACGGCGTCCAAATCGTTCTTCCCCGCCTTATGCCACCAATAATGCAAAATCACAGTGATAGCAATGAGATACACCATACGATGCAATTGAGCCCACCGACGTCCCAACTTTCTTTGCATCCAATGATTGGAGCTTAGAGCCAAAGGAATCAGCATGACAAAACTCAAAAATCCCATGGTAATAAATGGTCGTTTAATCACATCTTTACCCATTTCTAGTAAATTCCAGTCGAGATCAAGCCATAACCAGATACTGAAATGCAGACAGGCATAAAAGAAGCTAAACAAGCCCAACATTCTGCGGTACCGAATCCAAATCACCTGATTGGTCAATAAACGCAGCGGGGTCATTGCTAATGTCAAACAAAGAAAAACCAGCGCCCAGGTGCCAGTCGAGCGCGTAATCAATTCAATGGGGTTGGCCCCCAAGTCGTTAGTGAAACCGAGCCAAACTAAACGACCTAGAGGTAAAAGTGCTGCTAAAAAGATAAGAGGCTTGACTAGCGAGATCAGCATGTACCCAGATCAGTAGAATTTCTTTAAATCCATGCCGGTGTACATGCTGGCCACTTGATCTGCATAACCATTAAACATCTGGGTTTTAACCTTCGGAGCAAATATACCTGCACCTTTGGCATCACCAATCACACGTTCAGTAGCCTGGCTCCAGCGAGGGTGATCCACCAGTGGATTGACGTTAGAGTAAAAGCCGTATTCTCTGGCATCAAATTGACTCCAACTGGTCTTGGGCATCTCTTCTGTTAGCCGGATTTTGACAATTGACTTCGCACTCTTAAAGCCATACTTCCAAGGTACCACGATACGAACTGGAGCACCGTTTTGTTTGGGCAATGCCTCGCCATAGAGACCAAAAGTTAGGAGCGTCAATGGATTCATGGCTTCGTCTAAGCGCAGCCCCTCGCGATACGGCCATTCAATAATCTGACTTCTCAGTCCTGGCATTTGTTTGCGATCAGCCAATGAAATGAATTCCACATACTTTGCTGAACTTAAGGGCTGAACGTGATTGAGTAGCTTTGATAAAGAATAACCATCCCATGGGATAACCATCGACCAGCCCTCAACACACCGCATGCGATAGATGCGCTCTTCCATAGGCGCAAGTTTGAGTAAGGCATCCATATCCAGGGTAACTGGCTTTTTCACCAAACCTTCAATCGTCACAGTCCATGGTGTCGTTTGTAGAGTCTTGGCATAGGCAGCCGGATCTGATTTATCAGTTCCAAACTCATAAAAGTTGTTGTAGGTAGTGACGTACTTATAGCTCGTTGGCTCATCCTTCACGGAAAAATTAGGATTGAGAGTGGCTGCTAGCTTTTGTGGATTAGAGGCTAATGCATCCCTGGAGAACCAAGGAGCAAGAGCCAAGCCAAAAGCACCTGCAGCAGCAGATTTAATAAGCTCACGGCGATTTTCAAAAACCGCCTTAGGGGTAATTTCACTAGAAAGCAATTTTGGATCTTGGGAGCGCATAAAAACCTCGTTTATTTGGATTAGAAGCCAATAAAATTCTTTCTTATTCTCCTACTCTTATAGAATTATTGCTGGAACGCTATTAATTCAATAGGGTTAAAGCTGATTCCAGAGACCCTTTTGGGGGAGTTAAATAGGTTTTTATCCTTTATGGAGCCAATATGGCTTGGATTCTGACTGCATGCGCTATCTTTTTGCTGGGCGTCTATCAAAGTCGCCATGGCGTGCTTTTGCAGCCCCGTCTGCGAAACATCTTTGCAGTTTCAATCTTATTACTCGCTATTGCATGGAATATTCGCGCTGAACTTCCCAATAGCAATCTCAATAACTTTATTGATATCTCTTTACATTTCTTTGGAGCCTCTTTATTAGTAGCGTTATTCGGATTTTGGAGTGCGATCACGCTGCTGTTTATGGTGGCGCTCACCGGTATATTTACCTTCAGCACCGACCTAGTAGAAACGACTCGGCATTATATTTTGGTGAGCGTGATCCCGGCATTTTTTGCGATGTGTGTCATCAAGCTGATTCATCGATATTTGCCACGACATTTATTTATTCTTATTCTTGGTGATGGTTACATAGCCGCCTTCGTCAGCACGTTTGCAACGGGCATTTTGATTTATATCTTGCAACAAGCTTTTGATGTGAAATCCTTTAGTACTACAGATCCATTGGGTTGGTTTATGGGTCTTCTCATTTCTTCTTTTATGGAAGGCTCCCTATCAGGAATGCTACTGGCCATCATGGTGGTCTATAGACCTCAGTGGGTCAGTACCTATCAAGAAGATCAGTACATGAATGCTTAGATCCTCATACGATCTCTCACGACTCACTAGATGAGAAAAGAAAAAGGCAAACTAGATGTTTGCCTTTTTCAATACCGCACAGAGTAACTACACTCCGTTAAAACCTTAAGCTAGATTACGCCACTTGCGCATCCTTCAAGATGTTATTGAGCGTAGTACTTGGGCACATCACTGCCTTGAACTTAGCTTGATCGGGCATAAAGTAGCCACCAATATCTGCTGGCTTACCTTGTACCGCTTTGAGCTCGCCAATAATCTTCTGCTCATTCTCAGTCAAGGCTTTTGCAATCGGAGCAAAGTGCGCTTGCAATTCTTTATCTTCAGTCTGCTCAGCTAAAGCTTGAGCCCAGTACATTGCTAAATAGAACTGACTACCACGGTTATCCAACTCGCCAGTACGTGGGGATGGTGACTTATTGTTATCTAACAGTTTGCCAGTGGCTTCATCTAGCGTACGCGCCAATATCTTTACCTTCGGGTTACCGGTTTTATCGCCAATATCCTCAAGAGAAACCGCCAAGGCTAAGAACTCACCCAAAGAATCCCAACGTAAATGATTCTCCTCAACCAATTGTTGAACATGCTTAGGCGCAGAACCGCCTGCACCAGTTTCAAAAAGGCCGCCACCTGCCATCAAAGGCACAATAGACAACATCTTGGCACTAGTACCGAGCTCCATAATCGGGAACAAGTCAGTAAGGTAGTCACGCAAAATATTACCTGTCACAGAAATCGTATCCTTACCGCGAATGATGCGCTCTAAGGTGTAACGCATCGCGCGAGTCTGAGACATGATCTGTATGTCTACACCTGTTAAATCGTAATCCTTGAGGTAAGTCTGCACCTTCTTGATTAACTCGGCCTCATGTGGGCGATACTCATCTAACCAAAATACTGCTGGGGTATTCGACAAACGTGCACGATTGACTGCCAGCTTGACCCAGTCACGAATCGGGGCATCTTTCACCTGACACATACGCCAGATATCACCCTCCTCCACATTCTGCTCCAGCAATACCGTGCCGTCATCGGCAACAATACGAGCTACGCCCGCTTCAGGAATTTCAAAAGTCTTATCGTGTGAGCCATATTCTTCTGCCTGCTGCGCCATCAAGCCGACGTTTGGCACAGTGCCCATGGTGGTAGGGTCAAAATTACCATGCGTTTTACAGAAGTTAATCATTTCTTGATAGATACGCGCAAAAGTACTTTCTGGAATCACCGCCTTCGTGTCATGCAAACGACCATCCGCGCCCCACATCTTGCCGCCAACACGAATCATTGCTGGCATCGACGCATCCACGATCACATCGCTTGGTGAATGGAGATTGGTAATGCCTTTGGCAGAGTCCACCATCGCCAATGCAGGACGGTGCTCATGGCATGCATGTAAGTCTTGAATAATTTCTTCACGCTTGGATTCTGGCAACGTTTTGATCTTTTCATACAAACTACTCATTCCGTTGTTTGGATTAACACCTAACTCTTCAAACAACTTGCCATGCTTCTCAAAAGCATCTTTGTAGAAAATCTTGACTGCGTGGCCGAACACGATAGGGTGAGACACCTTCATCATGGTTGCCTTCACATGTAAGGACAACATCATGCCAGTCTTATAAGCGTCTTCGATTTCTTTTTCATAGAACTCGCAGAGAGCTTTTTTGCTCATGTACATGCTGTCAATAATTTCGCCAGCAAGCAAGGAGACCTTTGGCTTAAGAACAATGGTTTTGCCACTCTTTGTGACCAAGTCCATCTTCACGTCACATGCCTTAGTCATAGTCATTGACTTCTCACCTGCATAGAAGTCGCCACCATGCATATGCGATACGTGCGTCCGGGAGGCCTGGCTCCACACGCCCATGGAGTGAGGGTTCTTGCGGGCATAGCGCTTTACCGCATTGGGTGCGCGGCGATCGGAGTTACCTTCACGTAATACTGGGTTTACTGCACTACCCAAGCATTTAGAGTAGCGCGAGCGAATGGCTTTCTCAGCATCATTCTGAGGGTCTTCTGGGAAATCCGGAATCTTGTAACCCTTAGATTGCAATTCTTTAATAGCGGCAAGTAGCTGAGGAACGGAAGCGCTGATATTAGGCAACTTGATGATGTTGGTATCTGGCAATAAAGTCATGCGACCAAGCTCTGCCAAATTATCAGGAACCTTCTGCTCAGCAGTAAGGCAATCAGAGAACTCGGCCAAGATACGTGCCGCAACAGAAATGTCACTTTCTACAACCTGCACTCCAGCCGGTGCTGTAAAAGTGCGAATAATTGGCAGAAATGCGCAAGTCGCCAAAAGTGGCGCTTCGTCTGTTAGCGTGTAAATGATCTTTGATTTCTCTGAAGCCATCGATGTTTCCTCAATATTGGTAAATTTTAGGTATCGGCCTATGCCAAGACTCTCCCGCATCCGCACGTCACACTCAAAGCGCTTTTGGCTGCATCTCCTGTATTGATACGCGCCGGACCAAGACCACCATTTTAAATCATCGACCCCCATAATTTAGGCATATTTGGGCACCAAAGTAGTGGCAAAAACCTGTTTCGGGGGTTTTGATAAGCCAATCCCTGATCTAAATACCCCGTAAACTGCTGGTCATGACAAACAAGCACCCCCTGCTCAACCGCAATCTCGTACTCCTGATCCTGTGCCAGGGCTTGTTTTTAACCAATAATGTGACTTTTATAGCCATTAATGGGTTAGTTGGCCTCAGCTTGAGCCCGCAAGCCTGGATGGCGACATTACCCGTAATGGGCTATGTGCTTGGTGGCGCATTCTCTACCTCCATTGTGGCCAAAACTCAAAATGCGTGGGGTCGCAAGATCTCTTTTCAGCTGGGCCTTCTTGTTGCAGTCCTATCTGCGCTCCTCTGTGCATACGCCGCTATCTCCAAAAACTTTTGGCTTTTAGTTTTAGGAACCTTAATTGCAGGCTATTACAGTGCCAATGGACAGTTGTATCGTTTTGCCGCGGCAGAGCTGACCATCGCAAGTCAACGCGATAAGGCGGTCTCTTGGGTTCTCGCAGGCGGAATTTTGGGCGCTGTGATTGGTCCCAATCTAGCATCATGGACCCAAAATGTTTTTGATACCGCATTCTTAGGCGCTTATCTCGCTCTAGCAATTGCTGGATTCATCGGCATCATCGTCATGCAGTTCATCCACTTCCCCGAGGAGTTTCAATCGCAGCATTCGCTCTCGGCTGGCAGAGACCTCATGACTATTTTGCGACAGCCCGTCTTTATGGTCGCCATCATTGGCGCTTCCTTAGGATACGGAGTGATGAACCTCTTGATGGCTGCCACACCCTTAGCCATGCAAATCTGTGGGCTGCCATTTTCTGATACTGCGCTTGTGCTTGAGTGGCATGTGATTGGTATGTTTGCCCCCGGATTTTTTACCGGCTCTTTGATTCAACGATTTGGCACCCTCAAAATTATGGGGGTGGGCGTTGTTCTGAATTTAGTATGCATTGCGATTGCCTTAACTGGGGTCGACCTGCATCAATTTCTGATTGCATTATTTCTGTTGGGGGTAGGTTGGAATTTCCTATTTACGGGATCTACTTCACTTGCAATGACCGCGTATCGACCGGAAGAACGCGATAAAGCACAAGCGGCTATCAACTTCTTTGTCTTTGGCACGATGGCCTTCACCTCGTTTGGCTCTGGAGCCCTCATTACTTCTCAGGGCTGGACCTTCTTGAATATCGGCTCACTCTTTCCAGTACTCATTACTGGCGCAGCCTTAATCTGGTTAAGCGCTCAGAAAAAATCTACGAAAGCCTAAATCATCCTAGGACGCTTTTGCTAGCGGTAGGTTGAATAACAAGTTTTGAGGTTTTAGTTTGAGCTGCTTGTCATCATTCATCGCAATCGCCATATATACGGGCTTACCGACTAATGCATGAGCCACTGCTGCCTCGTCAATGAAATCCAAACGAAATAAGCAAATCACCTTTTGCAACTCTTCGGGATCTACCAACTCCTTGTTATAGAGTTTATTGAGGATCTCTGTAGCGCTGGCATCTAGACCCACATGCCATGACCATTTGGGATCTGTAATTTGCTGCATCGGAGTAATGCGCACCTGCACTCCCAAAAAATGCTCAATCCATTTTTCCAGAACACGGCAAAAATGGGTAATAGGTGGCTGACCAAAATTGAGCTGAACTGCAAAGTCATGGTCTTCACTTTTTTCCCAATAGAGATCAGCGTTTTCTTCATGCAGCACATCTAAGTCGATAGAGCGCATCGATAATGACTTACCTTTGAGAAGATCCATGATGTTGCCAGTCTCACCTGCTTGCGCATTGCGCGTGACAACCTCATCGTCCGCGCCCATCACTACACCATCTTCTAATACTGTAATTTTTTGGGTCCGAAAAAAGATCTCCCCCATTCGCGCATCTAGAGGATGACAGTCTTCGCCCAAAATATGTCGAATGAAAATCTGCGCCAATCCTGCAATAAATAAAGGGGGGACATCAACACCCTCACCCCTAAACAAACTCATATAAAAATTTTCTAGGGATGGGGCGGCGAGCAGCTTCTCGCGATAGCGCAACCAAACCCGATAGTTCTCTTGTATATCCTCATCAGCCATAGCCGAAATATCCCCCTCTGAGACCAGCAGGCGGGGATTTCCTAATAAACGTTGATGGAGAGCGCGCTCTGCCCCACAAGATTCGGGGACTAGATTTAATTCTGGTCGATACAGATAGGTTCTTAAAAAATCATCTGTCACCAACAGTTGATGATCCGGCCCAATGGCAAGGGTATTGTAGGTAGATTGCAGCCAGAAGTTTGTCATGTCGTTTACTTAAACAAAAAGATTTAGCTCAGAATATACTAGCCGTTCAATTTGAGCAGAAGAGGAAGAAATATGAGCGAATTACAGAAAATAGACACTGTTGTTGGTGAGGGTAAAGAAGCTGTTGCCGGCAATCATGTTGATGTTCATTACACAGGCTGGCTGTTTGATGAGAGTGCACCTGATCACAAGGGTCAGAAGTTTGATAGCTCCTTAGATCGTGGGCAGCTCTTTAGCTTTCCCTTAGGCGCTGGTCACGTTATTAAAGGCTGGGACTTGGGCGTTGCTGGCATGAAGATTGGTGGCAAACGTACCCTGATTATTCCTGCAGAGATGGGTTATGGCGCTCGTGGTGCTGGTGGTGTAATTCCTCCCAATGCTACGCTAGTCTTTGATGTTGAATTGCACGGCGTCAATTAAGAAGCTCTCTAGAAGTACTAAGGCCACTCATTGAGTGGCCTTTATTTTTCATACTCACATACGACTTCAAATTATGAGTGTAAATTTTTTCCGTTGAGGGTCAATTGATTGGCAGGTGCTGATAGGCAAAGAGTGATTAATTGATTTCTTTCTGCCATGACTTTGTCAGCATATCCGCCATCATGATCTAAATTGGCTGCGCCTACGTAATACTTCAAACCATTACGCAATGAACCGCCTGTGGCAATCAGATGCTTCAAAATATAAGCCCCAACTCGAATGTTGACTTCAGGCTTTACCGCATCCGTAGGCCCACCGTATAAAGCATATTTATCACTATGAATTGCAGTCATGACTTGCATCAAGCCTTCAGCACCAGCATGACTCTTGCTATGGGGATTGAAGTTAGATTCCACTGATATCACTGCCAGCAATAAAACGGGATCTATGTTCACTTCTTTAGCAATCAACACCGTATTGGAAACATACTCCTCGATTTTTCTGCGATCGAGCTTGTATTTCTTTTCAAAAAAATCAGCCACAGCACGTTGATTTTCCACGGAAGCCATCAATCTGGAATCCAACGCTAGTGGATCGATCTTGGAGGCCGGAATTTGGTCAGCAAGGTGCGAAATTGGCCTTACCTGAGAATGGGCAACTGCAGGCACGAGCAATGCCACTGTTTGTTTTTTAGCGGTAGCGAAGCCTTGCTGGAGAATATGAGCGGGTTCTGAGGGCTGATCCAGACTATCAAAGCCGTTTTTCCAAACCAACTGCCGCGCTTCATCTGGAAAGAGCACTCTAGCCAAGTCAAAGGCACCAGCCTGAGTACCGTTGCCAGATAACCAAAGCCCTACAATCATAAAAACAGAGATGATCAGCAAACCATGCATTACACGATTGACTGGAGCCCAAGCTTGCATCAATAAGGCCTTCATACTCAGCCTTGAGGACTGAGCATCATGCAATTGCAAGGCATTAAGGGAGAAACATTTAATCATTCATTTTGTTGCGCAACCTCATAAACACCGTATGACATTCATGTTGCAACGCAATAATTTAAAAACATGGCTCATCCTAAGAAGGTTCTTATATCAAGTCAAGAATATATAAGTCAATTTTCATAACTTTTAGATCTTACTTTGCGAATGACATGCAAGGAAATCAGGAAAAATGATATTTTTCTGATTAAATTCAATAACTTATATAAGTTAGTAGGTGCTTATTTCATATCATAAAAAAGGGTGGAAAATTTCATCTTTTTGCACTTTTTTGCACCCCATCCCAGCCAACTGCCCCGTATATCTAGTGTGCTGATCTCCCTTGATTCCTACGGGTAGTGTCTAGATCTTTGGAGTAGAACTTTTCAGGAGAAGCCTCTTTTCTTCTGACTGATCGCGATTACATGAATTGAAAACGACATCGAAACCTCGGTAAGTACTAGCTCTGGAGCTAACTTTAGGGGAAAACCCATCGAAGAGTTGGACGCCCAAAGTAAAGCTCCCCTACACTGATGGGCAATGAAATTACTCACTCACATTGCCGTTCTGATTTTGCTGGGGATGCCCCTCAGTGCCTCCGCCCTCTTTGATCAATGCAAGGCGCTATTCCCAAATCAGCTCACTCCCTCCACGAGTCAGCCTGGTAGAGATCTCTGTTTTGATGACTTCGCCATTTATTACTCACCACTGGATAAGAAGCCCATCTATACAGTGGAGCGCTTAAATGGGGAGGCTCTTCAAGGACCCAGGCCCCGTCGTAGCAATCAGTTCTATGAAGAGGCACGCTTACCCAGCCAAGAACGCTCTTTGCTGAGCGACTATCGAGATAGCGGTTTTGACCGGGGGCATAACGTTCCAGCGGGCGATATGACCACTGAAAGAGGGATGGCTCAATCCTTTTCTATGGCCAACATGATGCCGCAAGCTAGGCTTAATAATCAGGGAATTTGGGCAAAACGGGTTGAAGAGGCAACCCGCTTATATGCCAAGCGGTCAACTGGAGATATTTATGTCTTTACCGGATCTGCTGGAAGCTTGGGAAGCATTGGCAAAAGCAAGGTGACTATTCCAGCCCATCTCTATAAATTAATCTACGACCCGAGCAAACAATCTGCCTGGGCATACTGGGTTGACAATACCAACGAGGCGCAAGTCAGCCCTTTAATCTCCTACGCAGAACTTAAAAGCAGAACGGGGATTGATTTTCACCTAGCCGTTCAAGATGAAACAGCAAGGCCTTCGCAAGAAGCCTCACCCCCATCGACAGGAAAGCCCAAGGTCGGAAGCTGGTACCCCATCTTCTTTGATCAATTCTCTCCAGAAAAGATTGCAGCTCTCAATACCAACATCGCTGCCGGCAGGGTAGCTAGCGTTGAAGTTCAATATGACCACAACTTGGAGTTGGCCAAACAAATTGAACGTGCAATTACTTCAACTAAAAATATTCCAGTCGTCCTGACGCAAAATAGCCCACCACCGTCTAATGAGGTGAGCTATGAACGCAATCGAGTTATCGCCATCGTGCGTTCAAAATAATCTTAGTCCGCAATACGCATCTTCTGTAGTTGCGCCTTTGCAATAGGCTCAAGCAAGCCCCTCAGGCCATTGTGATCTAAGGTGTGCATCAACTCTAGTAATTGCCCAATCTCGCCCTTGGGAAAACCTTCGCGCGCAAACCAAGCCAAATAGTTTCCGGGCAGATCTGCTAGTGCGCGCCCCGCATGCTTGCCGAAAGGCATTTTCATTGTCACCAGCTTTTCAAGATCTTGTGGGCTCATGAAGATCGATCTTACAAGCTTTGGTATTGCTCGGGGATCTGCAAGCCTGTCCCGTTCAATTCATTAAGTCTATTGTGGTCATTTATTTAATGAGAATGATTCTCATCTGTAATGTATTATTAGGAATCATTCTCATTTAGAAATTTCCTTATTTACCCCTCATTACCCATAGGACATCATGAAATTGACTATCAAACGACTTGTTGCCTTTTGCATCATCTTGGCCGCTACCTTGCACTTCTCATTTGCTAATGCTGGGGAAGGAGTCTTTGGCTGGATCTATACCTTAGATTTGCAGCCCAAAGGCAAGCTGGAATTTGAGCAGCGCTTACAACTTAATCAAATACAAGCTGCCGGAACTTATGAGGCCTGGACCGCAAGAACGGAGTTGGAATATGGCCTTACTAATGATTTACAAATTGCGGGTTACATCAACTCCTACTATACGAACGCCAATCAAAATTACACCAATCCCGAAGCCTGCGGAGATGCTCCAAGTTGCACTGGCGGCTATGGGGTGCCCTCTAGTCATGATCCTGCCAATCGCTATCGCAAGAGCGGAATCGAAGGGGGCTCTCTGGAAGCAATTTATCGCATTACCAATCCCGTGACATCACCAGTTGGTGTAGGTTTTTATCTCGAGCCCACATGGGGAAGAAACAAAGATGAAATTGAAGCTCGCCTTTTACTGCAATCAAACTTTATTGATGACCGCTTGGTATTAGCCAGTAATGTGGTGGTTGCTAATGAGCGCCTCAAGTTTATTGAGAATGGCAATGTCCCAGAATCGATGTTAGATATTTTGGTGGGAGCCAGCTATCGTTTTGCCCCCAAATGGTCTGCTGGGGTAGAGGCCCGTTTCCATAATGATTACTCTGAACTCAATTTGCGTAATCAAGTCCAGCGCGCCACTTTTGTAGGTCCTAACGTGCATTACGCCGCGAAAGATTGGTGGGTCACTGGCGCCTGGCGCTATCAACTCAAGGGCGGCAATTGTATGGGTGGTGGTGAGGCTGAGTGCTCCAATGCCCGCGTTTGGGACAGTCACTCTGTCAATGAATTCATTGTCAAAGTCGGCTTCCCGTTGAACTAAGGATCACCAATATGCAAACCCAAAATTTACTCATAGCAGCATTGCTTTATCTCATCGAGTATCAAGCCACGCAGTGTGTTACAGCAAAAAAAAGGGCTTTAATGGCTTTCGAGGCGCTAGCCAACGCACAGGATTGCAGTGATGAGATCGATGCACTATGTTCTCGCGCCAGCACACTTCTCCACACTTAAATTGCATTTTTCTTTTTAAAGAACTCACTATGTATTGGAAAGCCAATCCCCTTCTCATCGCCGGCTTAGCAGCAGCTTGCATCCCCATGGTTGCACAAGCCAAAATCTATGTTTCAGTTCATGAGGCACAAGCCCTCCTCTTTCCGAATAAAACGCTGAGCAAAAACCCCATCCTCATTACCGAGGATCTTCAAGAAAAGCTACGTACTGCTTCTAGTATTCGGCACCCCTTTCAGGGAGATCGCATTTGGAAGACTGTAGAAGGTGGCTGGTTCATTGTGGATGAAGTCGTGGGTAAACATGAAATGATTACCTATGCTGTAGCACTCAGTCCTTCAGGAAGCATCACGGGTATTGAAGTAATGGAATATCTTGAATCCTATGGCTACGAAGTAGCAGAAGCCCAGTGGCGTCAACAATTTACTGGCAAAAGTGCTGCGAACCCGATTAAGCTCAATAAAGATATTCAAAATATCGGTGGCGCTACTCTTTCTTGCAAGCATCTGACTGATGGCGTTAAACGCGTAGCCGTGTTTTACGAGCTCGCCCTCAAGCCCTCATCTTCAGCAGCCAAAGTCAAATGAAGCGCTGCAAACCTTTATTGGGAACCTACGTTGAAATTGCTTGCGATGATGGCAATGAAAATGATTTAGCAGTAGATGCCGCATTTAATGCAATAGAGACAGTGCAGTCATTAATGGGTTTTCATAATCCACAGAGTGAGCTTTCTCGCATCAATCGCAATGCGCCCAGAGAGTTCATCGCAATTCATCCATGGACTGCTAAGGTTCTTACTGTCGCGCAAGAGATTCACCAACGTTCAGGTGGCTTATTTAATTGCGGCATTGGACAACATCTGATTGAAAAAGGTTTACTTCCCCAATCCAGATGGATGAAACAGCAGCAATTTGGGGGTATCGAGAATATTCAATTTGTAGGGCCGTGCGTCGTCCAATCTTCCGCACCCATTTGCTTAGACCTTGGTGGCATTGCCAAAGGTTTTGCTGTTGATGTCGCAGTACAAGCCTTGCAGGAAGCGGGTGTGCAATCAGGATACGTTAATGCTGGGGGTGATCTGCGCGTATTTGGCGCAAGAGCTCAATCTATTCATATTCGCAACCCTAGAAATCCCAGTGAATGTATTTCTCTTGGTCAGCTACAAGATGGTGCCATCGCCACTAGCGCACTCTACTTTTTAGAGCGAGATTGCATCCCTAAGAGCTTTATGATTAACCCCCTCACCTCCCAAAGTATGGATTTCTCAGGATCGTATTCGGTGATTGCTCAAGAGTGTATCTACGCAGATGCATTAACTAAAGTCATCAGTCTTTCAGGCGATGTTTTGCATCCTTGTTTAGAGCAATTTTCAGCGCAGGCGATCTGGATGACAGCGTCATGAGAGCATCTAATCGCCTAGGCAAAATGCCATCATGGCAAAGAACCTTTGTATTGCTAACAATATTCAGTTGCTCTCTTACCGGAATTGCCTATTTACTAGGTCATGAGTTTGGTATTTATAAAGCGCTATTAGGTCAGCACTCTGTTTTAGCCTGGCATGGCATCTTTGCTGTATTGGCAACGATGGCTCTAGGTTCTGTTTTACCTGTCCACATCAAAGCAGGTTTTCATTCAAAACGTAAAAGAATGAATGGCTTTAGCCAGCTAGGATTGCTTTTCATGCTGTGTGGCAGTGGTTTACTACTCTACTATGGCCCTGAGAGCTTGCGAGATGCCACCATCCTTACTCACTGGGTAACGGGCAATATATTCTTTGGGATGTTTTTAATGCACACTGTCATGATTCCAAAATGGCGCGCATCTGCTAAAGAAAAAGAGCATTGAGTTCTCACCCAATGCTCTTTAGTGGATGACTTATAGGTCTACTTCTTACAATAGTGCTTGTAAAGTAAAGACATGACCGATACGGTAACCTGACTTGCTAAAGAGTAATAAATTTGCTTACCTTCTCTGCGGGTCTTCACCAGTTTTTCTTTACGCAATACCGTTAACTGCTGTGACAAGGTCGGCTGGTGTAAATCGAGTGCCTGCTCAAGCTCACTGACACACTTTTCGCTTTGTCCTATTTCGCATAACAACATCATGCGATCTCGATTGGATAAAACCTTCATGAGCTTGCATGCATCATCTGCTGAAGACTGCATCTTCTTGAGCTCTGCTTTAGAAATCGTCATGTTCATAAGTGGGTTATTTCTTATAGGGCATTTAAGGGAATCTTTAAGTAGGAAACGCCATTAGCGTCTGGCTCAGGAAAATGCCCCGCTCTGATATTTACCTGAATGGAGGGCAATATAAGTGTCGGCATTTCCAAGGTTTTATCACGAGCGGTGCGCATTTGCACAAACTGCTCTTCTGTAATGCCGTCATGAACATGAATATTGTGCTTTTTCTCATCGCCAACCGTACTCATGCACTGCGCTTGACGAGTAGCTGGAGGATAGTCATGACACATATATAGCTTGGTTTCTGATGGATAGGCCAAGATCTTTTGCACTGATTGATAAAGCATATTGGCATTTCCACCCGGAAAATCACAACGTGCTGAACCCACATCCGGCATAAACAAGGTATCCCCTACAAAAATGGCATCCCCTATCACATAGGCCATGCAGGCTGGAGTGTGGCCAGGAACATACAAAGCTTTTAATGAGAGATTGCCAAAAGCGAGTGACTCACCATCTTTGAGCAAATGATCAAATTGAGCGCCATGGGTATCAAATTGCTCATCGAGGCCAAATACCCCTTTAAAGACGGTTTGCACATTGGTAATGTGATCCCCAATCACAATCTTGCCACCCAACTGGCTTTGTAAATAAGGGGCTGCCGTTAAATGATCTGCATGGGCATGAGTCTCCAAGATCCAAGTGGTCTGCAGTTGCTTAGATTGAACAAAAGCAATAACTTCATCTGCTGACTTGGTCTTTGTTCTGCCAGATTTGGGATCGTAATTGAGTACTGAATCGATGATGACACAAGGGCTGCCCACATCTTCATAGACGACATAGGTATAAGTCCATGTTTCTGGGTCAAAAAAGTGATGTATGACAGCTTGGGAGTTTGAGCTCACAATGAGATCCTTAATGTAAAAACGCGATTTAATATATATATTTATATACTATATTAATCTAAAATCAGAAACAATGGATTACGCAAATATACTCGCCCCAGCGCTTGGCGTTTTGGTAGGGCTCTTAATGGGTCTTACTGGAGCAGGTGGCGGCATTTTATCGGTCCCTTTGCTGGTCTTTTTCTTACACCTCACGGTAGCGGAAGCAGCTCCCATTGCCCTCTGCGCAGTGGCACTGGCCTCATCCATTGGGGCAATATTAGGATTGCGGAACAAGACGCTGCGCTATAAGGCAGCTGGCTTTATGGCCATTTTTGGTCTTATTCTCTCGCCACTTGGGCTTTGGCTAGCTCCTCAGATTCCCAATGCGCCGCTACAGATTCTCTTTAGCTTAATCTTGCTTTATGTGGCGATACGCTTACTCATGCAGGCTCGTCGAGATATTCAAGGAATAGAAGAAGTATCTCGCAAACCTCCTCCATGCCTAGTTCATCCAGTCGTCGGTAAGCTAGTCTGGACGCTACCTTGCGCCAGATCACTCATGTTTGCAGGCGGACTTGCAGGACTATTTTCTGGGTTACTAGGGGTTGGTGGCGGTTTTATTATTGTTCCTGCCTTAAAACGCTATACCGATCTACCTGTCAAATCGATTGTGGCGACCTCCTTGGGAGTTCTTGCCATCATTACTGGTGGTGGCGCTGTTTTCTCGGCCATCCAAGGAACGCTCAATATTCCTGTCGCCGCCCCCTTCTCCATTGCCGCCCTTGCTGGCTTACTCTTGGGGCAACTTATCGGCAAGAAACTGAGTGGGCCTAATATTCAGCTGATATTTGCGATCTTTACCCTATTGATTGCCTTTAGCCTGCTAGGTAAAGGAAGTTTTAATCTCTATGAACAATATCCTGGGCTACAGGCATTATTTGCCATCTCATGAGAATGCGAAAGCCTATGGGGTCGCTGCTCATCATTGCTATCTTTATATTATTGGGAGTGTTCTTCATGACCTTTTCCAAACCGAGCGCCCTACTCTCAAGTTCCGTGAAATCAATATCGGGGACAGTGAGTAATCTGCAAAGTGGATTGTTAGAGTACGTGAATCCCGAGAAACCAACTCACGATCACTCCTCGGTCTACTACCAGCGTTTTTATATTTCCAGTTTTCACTTAGGTGATCAAGCTATTGAGGCAAAGTTCTCTTCGCCAATGAAGATTGGCGATGGCGATAGCGTGACAGTTTCAGGGTATCAGACAAAGACGGCATTTCAAGTACTGGCGTACCGTAACCAAACCCAACAAGTCGTCGGGGCAGAGAGCTGGGTTATGTTGGCGCTAGGTGCGCTATTCTTTTTAGCGGTGGCAATAGGGCTACTGAACTCAGAATTGGTCAGCGAAGGCGCCTTAATACCAAAACTATTTTTATCGGGATTTGTACTTGTTGCCATCTACATGGCTTATCGCGCACTCCTCATTCGGGAGGCTATTGGGCTACTTCAGCCCTAGATCAGGAATCACATCACTTGCTTGTACTGTCGACTTATCAGCCTACAGCACAAGCAATCGCATTTAAAACGGATTAGCGCTGATCTTTGTTGTCTTTATAAGAAAGATAAAAGTCATATACAGCCAGGCCAATACCAAAGGTGAGCAAAAGCAATAAATCGAACTGCTTCAGCTTGAGAATGTAGGCTAAAAAGAAAAATAGCAATAAACCTAATGCTAATAAAGGTGGGAATAATTTTTTCATATTCAATAGTTCCAGTTATTGATTGAAGTGATTTAAAAACCAACGCGCCGTCCTTAAGAGACGAGCATCGTCGAATTGTTTACCAGTCAACTGAACTCCCAAAGGAAGCCCTGTGCCTGATTGCAAAATGGGTAAGCTAATCGTTGGCATACCAGTAACAGCCCAAAGAGAGTTTGCCAAACTACTAGGTCTTGCTGCTTCAGATTTCAATGGTGCAAAGCCTAAGCTTGAAGGCGTCAAGATACAGTCAAAGCGGTCAAAGAACTCATCAAAACTGCTTGATACCATTTCAATCGCATTGAGTGCTCGGAGGTATTCTTGCGCAGTGATCTTCGAGCCTGCTTTGATCATGTCCGCAATTCTCTTGGGAGGCTTTTTGGAGATTTGACGCTCTTGTGTTTCTACGGCCTGTGTGAACTCGGCCTGCACAATGAGCTCATGCCATTCTTTTGACTGAACGGTAGATTCCGGTAAGTCAATAATGGTGATTTGATCGGCAAGCTCTTCTAGCAAAGCTTCAATTGCTTCTTTTGCCTCTGGGTCCATATCAACCCAATCCGGCGTTTTCAAGAAAACAAAGTTGGGTTTAAAAGGAATCTCTTCTTTGCAAATTGCCAAGAGTGGTCTTGGGAGTACACCTTTAGTATCTGGATCTTGCTCATCAGAACCCAAGACAATCTCAGCTAGCAATGCGGCATCTTCTACAGTCTTACTAAAGATGCCAACTTGTTCGAGTGTTTTTGAAGCCCGAAAGATGCCTGATTGTGAGATTAAGCGACTGCTAGGCTTAAAGCCCACTACGCCACAATAAGATGCAGACTCGGCAATCGATCCCAGCGATTGGGTTCCGACTGCAACTGGCACGATACCGCAAGCCACTAAAGCAGCGGCAGCTCCGGCAGCTAAGCCAACTTGTCGCTCAAGGTCTAATGGGTTAGAAACTTCTGGCGATTGGCCAAGATTAAATTCAGCAATCTTGGATTTGCAAAAAGTAATTGCGCCATCATCTCGCAAACGCTTAACAAGGGATGCATCCCAACGCGGATGACGCCCCTCTAATAAGGGAGATCCGATAGTGGAAAACATATCAATGGAATCAATGTTGTCACTCAGTGCAACCGGAACGCCTTCAAGCCTAGCTGAGTGATTTAAGCCACGTGCATGCCCATCATCTACTAAAGCTGCTTGCCGCAAAATGGCTTTGGGATGAAAAAAAGCGAGCGCAGTCATTTTTTCATCGACCCCTGTTGCCTGCTGGCAAAACAAATCGGTGAGCTCAACGCAGCTAGATGACCCAGTCGAGATCAACTCTCGAATTTTGGGTACATCTAACTGATTTAAGGTAATGACTGCGTCACTCATCTTTACTTACTTACTCATTAAGAATTCAGGGTTCACTGCGCTAGGATCATTTGGATCGTAAGGGGCGGAAACCTCTTCATTGTTGTAGAGCATATCGGGCAACCAAGTTACCAATACTGGCTGTGCATATACCAGCACTAAGGTAACGAGCACCATGCCTAAGAACGGAAAGCATCCCTTGAAAATCGTCCACAAAGCCAATTCTGGCGGCGCCACCCCTTTGAGGTAGTAGGCCGACATGGCCATGGGCGGCGTCAAGAAAGAGGTTTGCAAGTTCACGGCAATCAAGATACCAAACAACAATGGATCAACATTAAAGTGAGCTAAGAGTGGCAAGAAGATCGGCACGAAAATAATGATGATCTCGCTCCACTCTAGTGGCCAGCCCAGGATGAAGATGATTAACTGAGCGATGATCAAGAACTGAACGGTGTTCAAGTCCATTGACATCATGAAATCTTTAATCAGGTGCTCGCCACCCAAATAAGAAAACACGGATGAGAATGTCCATGAACCGACGAACAAGTAACATACCATCGCTGAAGTCTTCGCAGTCAAGTACACAGACTCACGCAGACGGTGCCAAGTAAATGCCTTGTAGGCAACTGCCAACATCGTTCCACCTAGCGCGCCCATTGCCGCTGCTTCACTTGGAGTTGCCAAGCCAAACAAAATAGAGCCGAGAACCGCCAAGATCAACAAGGCTAATGGGAAGAATGCCGTTACTAGTAATTTAAAGCCATCCCAAAAACCAACGTTATCTACATCTTTTGGCTTAGGTGCTAATGATGGGTTAATCACCACACGCACAATCACGTACACCAAATACAAGCCTGCCAATAAGAAGCCAGGCACCATGGCGGCAGCGTAGAGCTTGACCACGGATACGCCAGCAGTAGCGGCATACACAATCAACATAATGGATGGTGGAATCAAAATACCCAAAGTACCGCCGGCGGTGATAACGCCGGCTGCCAACTTTTGGTCGTAACCTGCTTTGAGCATCGATGGCAAAGCCAACAGGCCCATTAAAGTCACCACTGCGCCCACAATACCGGTAGCAGTCGCAAACAATGCACAGGTAATCAAAGCAGCAACTGCCATGGATCCAGGCACATGTCTTAAAGCAGTTTGCAAACTCAAAAAGAGTCGATCCAAAATATTGGCGCGCTCAATGATGTAACCCATAAACAAGAACAGGGGTATCGATATCAAGACATCGTTGTTCATCACACTAAATGTGTTTTGCACAAATAGGTAGAAGATGCGGTTATCTAAAAAAGAGAGGACTGGATCGTAATAGGCGTAAAAACCAAAACCGATACCCATAGCCATCAGGGTGAAGGCGATTGGGAATCCCAGAAAAATAAAGACAATAAATAAGCCCAACATAAAGAGGGCGATGACTGGATCACTCATTATGTGCTTTCCACTTTAGTTGAATGGGTTTCAATAAGAACTTCTTCGAGTTCTTTGACGTCCTGATCTCTAAAAGGCCAGCTGCCTGTTTTGATGCAAATGAGGCAACGACACACTTCAGCGGTTCCAGCCATAAACAAGCCTAAACCTGCAAAGAAGATCACCATTTTGAGAGGCCAAACGGGCACCCCAACCGGACTATTCACACTGACCTCGCGAATCATCATGGCATCAAAACCATAGCGACCGCCAATAATAATCAAGGCCAAAATACCAGGGAAGTAGAAGAGAAAGTACAAGACAAGATCAACCTTGGCCTGGGTGGTTTCTTTCCAGGTGCGATACAAAAAATCGCCTCGGACCATGGCGGCCTTAGATAGTGTGTATGGTCCTGCCATCATGAACAATGCGCCATAAAACATATAGCTCATATCAAATGCCCAATCCGTTGGATTATTGAGCACATAGCGCATAAACACTTCGTAACAAGTTCCCAGGGTCAATAGAACTACCGTCCATCCAAAGGCATGGCCTATGGATTTCGAGAGGCCATCAACCCACTTGATATAACCCAGCATTGCTTTCTCCTCAGTACGCTTTTAGCGCTTTTAGTACTAATGTCTCTAATACTGATAAATATTAGAGACATTGTTTAATACTGCAAAAAAGGCCGCTAATAAAGCGGCCTTTCTTTATTACTAGATCAGTATTTTATACTGGAAGCTTAGTTTTGAACACATACTCATATGCTGCTTTGTAGTCTGCGTCATTCAAGAAGCCATAGTAAGCAACGCGCTTAGCCCAGGCCAATTGAGAATCAGCACACTTCTTGAAGAATGGGTCTTCTGCATTTAATTTAGCAGTCAAATCAGCCCAAGCTTTAAGTTGTGCATCCATAATGGATTTTGGTGTACGTGTAACTTTCACCTTGTCCTTAGTGATCAGCTCTTGCAAGTCCTTAGAGTAGTAATCCTGAGCCATCCAAGTATTTGAAGATGAAGCTGCTTCAGCTGCATACTTGAGGATTGCCTTGTTTTCAGGAGACAAAGAATCGTACTTAGTCTTATTGAAAATGATTTCAAAGAATTCCATCGCTTGGTGGAATGAGCCCATGACATAGTTCTTGGCCACGTCTTGAGCACCGAAACGACGGTCAGAAGTTGGGTTGTTGAACTCAAATGCATCAATCACACCACGCTCCATCGCTGGAACGATCTCGCCACCTGGCAACTGAGTTACTTTCATACCCATGCTTTGCATCAAGTCAGCTGCAAGGCCCACGGTACGATACTTGTAACCAACGAGCTCTTGAGCATTCTTTGGTGGAGTCTTTTTAAACCAGCCTAATGGCTGAGTTGGCATTGGGAACGCAAAGAAACCTTTGATGTTCAGGTTCAACTTTTGGAGCAACTCTTGATAGAGCTGATCGCCACCGCCACGCTGAATCCAGCCGAGTGTCTGCTCAGCATTAGCACCAGTAATTGGGCCAGAGCCAAACAATGAGGCTACTTTAGACTTACCGTACCAGTAAACCGCAACTTGGTGGCCACCGTCTAGAACACCCTTACTAACCGCGTCGGTTACTTCAAATGGTTTAACCACTGAACCACCAACGAGGTAATCAATCTTGAGCTTACCGCCAGACATTTCGTTTACTTTTTTGACGTAGTCTTCAGCCATTTCATTGAAGACGTCTTTTGCACCCCAAGCACCTTGCATTTTCAATACAACAGGAGCTTGAGCTACGGAAATCATTGGGAAGCCAGCCAGTGGAACAGCTACAGCAGCGGCGCCCGCTTTGCTGAAAAACTTTCTACGGGATTGACTTGTGTTTTCTTCTTGAACAACTACAGGGGCTGCATCTTTGGCAGTGATAGACATCGAATATCTCCAATTCTTCTCTTATTAATCGGTAGTGCTACACGGAAGATCGTATTCCTCCCTACAAGCTTCTCAATTGGGGTTTACGCTAGTTCTGAGCTGAATATCTCCGATCCCAAAGGCCAAGACTAAGCCAAGGCTTTATTTACAAGGGTCTCCCCACCACCGCCAACCCAATAGCCGGCAGATAAAGAAACTTTCTTTATATCCACTTTAACAAACAGGTTTTATCCCAAGGGAGTAACTTCAATGCGATTGGGCCAGGCGTCAATCTAGGGTGTACCGGTGTAAATAGCCAGCCAAATGACCAAGGGTAAATAGATCACCGATAGCAGATGCCCCACCATAACGATGGAGGCTACCTTATGAGGTTCTTGATTATGGCGATCAGCCAAGATGTAATTAAATACCGCAGGGGGCAGACCAGCAAATATGATCAGTGCTCCCTTCTGAATGGGCTCCAGAGGGAAAGCCCACATCACCATGTAGGCAACTATTAAGCGCAACACAATAGAAAGCACGGTAGCAATGACCCCCGCTTTGACATGCTCGATTTTCCCTTCGGCTAGGCGAGTGCCCAGAGAGATCAACATCAGGGGAATCAAAATAGTGCTGACCATGGTGACCGAGGTATCTAGCCAGTCAGGCAAGGTCATCTGATAGTGACCAAACCACAGACCTAGACCCATCGACCATACCAAGGGGCTGGCGTAAATGCTTTTGGCATCCATCTTGCCTGTCATCACTGCCGAGCCCAGCGAGAAAATCAAAATATTGGAGAGCACCATGAGTAGTACTGATGGCGCCAATCCATCTTGCCCAAACGCCAAGACCGTGAGCGGAATACCAATCGGACCGACATTGGTAAACATGATGGACGGCAGTAAAGCTTTAGCTCCCGTGCCGGAATATTTGGCCAGCGGCAAAGCCAATAGACCAGAAAAAACGACGATCAATACTGCCGCCAACACCAAATAGCCCGCGCTTGTGAAATCCAGTGGCTTAGCCGATAAAGAGATAAAAATAAAACAGGGTAATGCCAAATCAATAATGGTGTGATTGGCACCACTCATATTGGGTTTTTTATACCTTGCGTATACAAAACCTGCGAACACGATCGCGAAGATTGGCAGGGTAATACCCAGAATACGCAAGATCATCAGCAAATACTCTTACGCATTCATTAAGCAGCTTGGCGGCGCTGGATCACTTCAATATGGGTGTAGGCCATTTTGATCAAATCGCAGTCTAATTGCTTGGCCTGTGCCTTATTGATCATCTCGAGCAAGATATGTCCATGCTCCGTTTTATTGCCAGCGTTTAAATCTCGCAACATCGATGCCGTCATAGGCGATCCGCTTGCCGTGAGCATCTCAATTGATTTGCTTTGCACGCCAGCAGCGATCGCAAATCCATGCGCATCTGCAATCGCACAACACTGTGCATACATGGTTTTAGTCAGTGCATCGCCATAAGGGGTAGCAACAATCTCACCAATAGAGCCATTACATAAAGTGGTCATCCCCGCTAAGGTACTCAAGAAAGTCCACTTATCCCACAGGGCTTGCTCAATATTTTCGCTATAGACGGCATTAAAGTCCGTCTTCTGACACAACTCATAAAAAGCTTTTGCCACAGCCTCTTGACTGGGTGTGCGCGCACCGACGGTCAGAACATGCAAATCCGTTAATTGCTTTACTGCGCCTGTTTCAGTAATCGTGGCAGCAATATGCGCAATACCGCCCAACACGCGCTCGCGACCAAAACGTAGATCTAATTGCTCTATATGCGCTAAGCCGTTGAGGAAAGGCAAGATGAGACCTTGGCTGGAGGCCCCAGCAATCGACTGCAAAGAGTCCTCTAAATCAAAGGCTTTGGATGCCAAGATAATGAGGTCATAGATCGGCTTGAGCTCTTTTGCAGTAACAGTTTTAGGATGCACCGTATAACTGCCTTTTGGTGTCTCCACTACAAGTCCATGCTGCTCAATATGCGCTTGGCGTTTCTCGCGTAATAAGTAAGTGACATCCGCACCAGCCAACATCAACTTTGATCCGTAATATCCACCTATGCCACCGGCGCCCACAATTAATATCTTCATAATTTCCTCAAGGAATGTTTTGTGAACGATAAACCATAAATGGTGCCCAGATAGCCCATCATGACTAAGCCGGCTGCTAAGAACTTCCACCCAGGTAGTGATTCACCCAAGAAAATCGCCGTTGCTCCCATGCCAAAGATGGGAACGAGTAAAGGAGCTGGTGCTACTAGAGCTGCCGGATGCTTAGATAAAAGCCAGGCCCAAGCGGCGTAACCAAATAAGGTATTGGCCCAAGATTGCCAGAAGACTCCTGCCCAAGCTCCTAAGGGCGCTAACTCTATCGCTAAAACTAAGTTGGAATATCCCCCCTCAAAATACAGCGACAGCAATAACAGAGGTGGAATAGAAAATGCGCTAGCCCACACAACATAGGCAAACATATTGATCGCACCTGCTTGTCGGCTGACAGTATTGCCTGCTCCCCAAGCACAACCAGCACAGATGACTAAACCAATTCCGAGCAAACTGGTTTGACTATCAATGTGACTCGCAATCACCAAGAGGCCGATCATCGCAATCCCAATGGAGATGGCCTGATGCCAGTAAAGCCGCTCTTTAGCAAAGATCATCGCAAAGCCAATCGTGAAAAACACTTGGGTTTGCACTACCAGAGAAGCCAAGCCCGGAGTGATGTGGCCATTGATGGCATAAAACAAAATGCCAAATTGCCCCACCCCAATAAAGAGTCCATACATTGCTAAGTTGAGCCAAGAAACTTTAGGGCGCTTCACAAAAAAGATGGCAGGCAATAAGGCAAAGACATAACGCAGCGTTGCAAACAAAAATGGTGGAAATGCATCTAGTGATTTTTTGATCACAACAAAATTGGTTCCCCAAATTGCCACAATGGCTAGTGCCAACAGAAGATGACTAAGGGGTAGGCAGTTAGGAAGCCGATTTGGCAGTCGATTAGCTGAGTCACTCACCGCAGAGCAATTCTGCTGCGCGCTGCGCAATCATCATGGTTGGCGCTGCAGTATTTCCAGAGGTAATCGTCGGCATTGCGGAAGCATCTACTACTCGCAGGTTGTGAACTCCCCTCACCCGCAATTGAGAATCGAGTACTGCCATAGGATCATCGTCACGCCCCATCTTGCAAGTGCCCACCGGATGAAAAATCGTCGTACCAATATCACCTGCAGCTTTAATGAGCTCCTCATCCGATTGATAATCTTTGCCCGGCTTGTACTCCTCAGGCATATAGGGTCTTAACGCAGGACTTTCGACAATCTTGCGAGTAAGGCGCAATGCCTCAATCGCCACTTGGCGATCAGCATCTGTAGATAGGTAGTTGGGAGCAATCACTGGTGGTGCTTGTGGGTCCTTTGAATCAATATGCACGCTACCACGCGACGTAGGGCGCAAATTACAGACACTGGCCGTAATGGCATCAAAGGTATGTAGATCCTCGCCAAACTTCTCTAAAGATAAGGGTTGCACGTGATACTCCACATTCGGTGAAGTGTGCTCTGGAGAGCTGTAGGCAAAAGCACCTAATTGCGAAGGAGCCATAGACATCGGGCCGCTACGCTTGAAGACGTACTCCATGCCGATTAATAACTTACCAAGCAAAGAGTTTGCTTTGGTATTGAGAGTCTGAATACCGCTAACTTTATAGATCATGCGTAACTGCAAATGGTCTTGCAGATTTTCACCAACGCCTGGCAAATCAGCAATCACCTCAATACCTAAGCGATTGAGGTGATCAGCTGCACCAATACCTGAGCGCTCTAAAATTTGCACACTTCCAATAGCGCCCGCACTCAGAATCACTTCACCTTGCTTGGCAGCATCGGCAGATTGGCAATGCGCCTCAAGAGTTTGACCGTCTTTGAGGTATTGCACCCCAAAGCAATTTTTGCTCACCGGATCAATCAAGAGCTTATTGACTACAGCCTGGGTAATGACTGTGAGATTAGGTCGCCTAACTGCATCGCGTAAGAATGCTTTAGCAGTATTTAAGCGCCAACCTTTGCGTTGACTGACATCAAAATACCCCACTCCAAAGTTATCACCTTGATTGAAATCCTCTGACTCCGGAATGCCTGCTTCAATAGCAGCTTGCTTAAAGTTATCCATAATGGGCCAGCGTAAACGTTGCCGTGATACCGTCCACTCGCCGCCCTTGCCATGCCATTGATTAGCGTTGCCATGGTAATCCTCAAAGGACTTATAGCGACGCAAGGCATTTTCCCAAGACCATGCCTCGTCACCGGTCTCTCGGACCCAATTGGCATAGTCACCCTCTTGGCCGCGCATATAAATCATGCCGTTAATCGAGGAGCAGCCGCCCAGAACTTTACCGCGGGGGTAAATCAATGAGCGGCCGTTTAAGCCTTTTTCTGCAGCAGTCTTAAAACGCCAATCGGCCCTGGGGTTATCAATGCAATATAAGTAACCCACTGGAATATGAATCCAAATGTAGTTGTCATGAGAGCCCGCTTCAATCAACAGTACCTGCTTGGCGGGATTCTCAGTCAAGCGCTTAGCCAGCATGCAGCCTGCACTACCTGCGCCGATGATGATGAAGTCGTATGGATTAAGCAAAGAGGCTTGTTTCATAGCGCTACTGTTAAGAATGCAATCGAATACCCATTATTCACCATGCTAAGCAATCAGGTATTGCCTATTACTTTTGTTGATTCGCCAAGCAAGTCGGGTTGAACTAATATCTTATCAATATAAGCGCTGCTAGCTAAAGAGGGAAATTATGAGCATTGTCCTAACAGCCGAAGATCTATTTGATCAAGTTAAGAAAATGCCCATCAATGAGCGCATCAAATTTTTCTCTTTAGTTGCAATCAATGCTTTCCAAGAGGCCGACTATACGCATGAGCAAGTATTTGGCCACCTCAGAAATGCAAGCTTTTCAGCACAAGAGGCTGCAGAATTTTTAGAGATTTCACTTCCTACGCTACGTAGGCATGTTCAGGCTGGCAGGTTAAAGCCGGCTTCAATCGTAGGTAGGAGTCAGCTATTCTCTAGCGCAGATCTGAAGCTACTAAAACAAAAAATAAACAAAGAATAGCTAAAGACCAATACCCGTCTAAAATAAACCTATGCACGTTAATGAAAAGAACCGGACCCCCAAGAAAGATGATCTTGATGATGGTCCTAGCAAGTCAGAGCTCAAGCGCCAAATGACAGAGCGCCAGAAATTGGCGGAAGTTCTGGCTGCACTCAGTAGCGACGCATTAAAGACTATTCCGCTAGATGAGGCTATTAAAGCTGCGATTGCTGAAACTAACAAAATCAAAAGTTTTGAAGCCATACGTCGCCATAAACAATATCTTGGCAAACTCATGCGCTTTTTGGATGAAGAAGAGTTGGATGCGATTCAGAAGCGCTTGGATGCCATTCAGGGTGTTAGTAAAGCGGAGACCGCCAAGCTCCACCATTTAGAGTCTTATCGTGATCGACTGATCGCCGATGATGCCGCTTTCACCAAAATGATTGAGCAATATCCCGATATGGATATTCAGAATATGCGCACCCTCATTCGCAACGCGCGCAAGGAAAAAGAAAGTAATAAGCCACCTAAGGCTTATCGAGAAATCTTCCGCGTCCTCAAGGATATGGGGATATAAACCCCCCCTACCAAGAGTCAGGCTTTTGGATTTTTGAATTCGGAATCTTAAATGGCAGCTGCGCATTAGCAACATGCGAAACTCCGAGAATCTTTCTCCAGTCGGAGTGTTTTGCTAGATCGCCCGAAATATGTCGATGATTTTTACTTTGAATTGGCGCAACTAAGCCAATTCGCAATTGGGCATGGTGCCTCTTTACCGCCGCTAACGCACCCTCAAGATCAGAATCATTGCTACAAACTACGGCCTGCTCATATGCGCCTGTCCAAGCTCCACTAATGAGATCTGATGCCAAATTAACATCGGTCTTTTTTTCATTAAAGTCATAAACCTGAACTATTTTTAATTCGGGAGCTTCATTAATCGGCCTCACCAATCTTTGGAAGGGTGTTGTCGCTAAAATTTTTCCTTGGATTATTTCCAAGGAATTAGGATACATTTTTGTTAGGGCTTGAAGATATAGCCGTTGTCGTTGGGTTGACATCGGGTCATCCGACATCCTTCCGAGCACAGGCGCCGTGTAATAGCGTACTTGAGTTAATTCTGCATTTTTATCTAAGATGTACTCAGCAAATAACTTAACAATATCCAGCCACTTCAATTTTGAATTTCTGAGCAAGCCGTAATAGAGGTTGTAACCATCAATATAAATAGTAGTTTTGATAATTTTCCCATTCCAGAAAAGACAAAACCACCCGAAGGTGGTCTGTCGCCCAAAAAGCAATCGGATATACCGAACGGTTATTGGGTGAGTCGTGTGCAAATTATACAGCTTTTTGAGGGTGGTAAATTCACCTAACCAGTAAATGGTTTTCAACCCTATAAGATAAAAAATAATCTTCTAAATCTTTAATTTGGTCGATGGAATCTCAACCAAGCGATAGAGGTAATTCGATGCAATTACACTCGCAATCACTACGAGAACCATCATGCCAATTGCCATCGTGCCGTTGGTATGAGCATACAAACCTGAAGCAATGTATATCGTGTTTGCTAGCAAGATAAATGCAAAGTGAATCAAGAAGGCGCAATACGATCTGGGGCTGGCCCAAGCAATCGCTTGTAAGGCTCTTTGTTTTAGGTCGGCGTTATTGGGATTAACAGCGGGATAGCTTGCATTACCCCAGATAAATAAAGCTAGTGCTACACACCATGCCAAAACATTGCGAGCCCATAATTCTTGAAAGGAAGAAATTGCGATCACTGCACCAAGAGCAAATAATAAGAATTTTGCCAATCCTCTGATCTTTGGGTCTGAGTAGTTTTTCGCCAGAAAGGCAAGCATTCCCAGGCTATAGGAGCCTAAAAAGTAAATGAAGTAAGCCTCATATTGGCTCGAGCGATTGAAATACAGTAGCGAGCCAACAGACACAATACTCAGTAGCCAAACTAAAGCTTGATACGAGCTAAAGGACATCAGCAGGATAGCCAATACAGAATAGAGTTGCCAGTCTATCGCTACATACCAAACACCCGCAGAAATAGAATCCAAACCTAAAATACCTTGCAAGAAAAAGAGGTGTGCCACAAATTGCGCCAAGGTTTCTGTTTGCCCTACAAATTCATCGTCAATCCAAAAGCGGGCAAGCCAGGCACAAGCAATGGTGAACACTAGCGCTACCGTATAGGGGGCAAATAAACGTAAATAGCGATTAATAATGATGCGCAAGGCCAGGTTGGCACTAAATTTTTGTTTAGCAAAACGGGTTAGCGATTGGGTGGCCAGATAGCCTGCCATTACCAAGAAGATTTGTACTGCAAACCGGCCATACTCAAATAAATACTCCATAAGCATTGGTAAGGCTAATTTTGCATCTATAGCTATCTGCCCATAACTGGATAGGTGATGCAGAATAATCAGCAAAGCTGCACTCACTTTTAGCAAATCAATCAGAAAAAGTGTCTTATCTTTTTTCAATGCAGTCACTTGCTCGCTTTGACTTAATCCATTGACGAGTAAATGTTGAATGATCTGAGTACAGGATTTATTTTGACTTAGCCTTGCCCATCAAAGAGGCCAGCATCGGATTGCTGCTAGCGAGCTCTTTTTTGGTTTTCGCAATACGCTCTGCAGCACCCGGCTTTGGCGTCTTAGCGGCATTTTTCATACGCTGGGCAGTAGTTAAGGCCAGGTTCTTATAGAGGTCTGTTTTTTTCATTGTCATGATCAATAAATGTTTAAAACATTTCCCCCGATATTATTTAGTCAAAGAACGCGCTGCCAATCCTAGAAACAGCAATGACCAGCCTTGCAATAAAAGCTCAATGGCAATTAATAATCCAGGCAGCCACAAGCTACTCTCTGGATAGCCACTCATAATGAGTACGCCCATCAAAATAGAGATGGCTGAAGACAATACCAACCAAATCCACTCATTAAAGTGACGATGCTGAAATGCTGAAATCAAACGCAGCACACCGGTAACAAAGAAAATAGCCGCTAACCAAAGCGTAATGGCTTCGAGCGCAGGAATCGGAAATGCCCAGGTATATAAACCAGCGGCAATATACAAAACTGCCAACACTACCTGAATTGACACACTCTTCCAGCCAATAGATTTAATGGCATGAGCAAACTGCAATACACCACCCAAAATCAAGAATGCGCCCAGCACATTAATCGTCACAAAAGAAAACAAGGTTTGCCCCGCAATACCAATCATGCCCAGAACAATAAATAAAACACCCATGCCAATGAGAGTACCTGGCACTTTGGCAGCAGCCCCTAAAACAGCGGCGCGGATTTCTTTTACTTGGGTAAGGGACAACTCGGTCATATGGACAGCTTTCAAAAAATAAAAAAGGTAAATACAAATTAGGCTACCCATCTATTATCTCAGGGTTTGACACCAAAACATCCTTTTAGAGCATCTGGATGTTCAAATCAGCCATATTGAGTGAAAACATCATGACCATTATTTTCGGAATCCTAGCAATCTTGCTACCAGTACTAGTTGGCTCTATGGTGTGGAAGCATTTTGATCGCTACTTCGGTCGTAATGATCAGGTCTATATCAACAGCCTAGAGTATTTCCTCAAGAAACTGGGAGCAACCCTATTAAGCGCTTTTGCCCTTCTGTGGATTGGAATGAGTTTGGTATTTAGTTAAACTCAGTAGCAATATGGGCTTACGAGTGAGTGATTAACTATTGACCTCCTGAAAACGTATTTTTGATAACAGGCATATAAAGTAAGCGCCCTAATAAATGGATATCCTGACCCCACTCCTGAATCAAACTTGGTTCATTGCCTTAATGAGTATTACCCTGATTGGGGCAGTCCTCTCAGCAGTTCACCATGCAGAAGTCATTGCTCACAAAACTGGTGAGCCCTACGGAACTTTAGTACTTGCCATTAGTGTGACCATCATTGAAGTCTCTCTCATTATTGCAATGATGTTTGCCGGCCATGAGGGTTCAGAGTTTATTGCGCGTGATGCAGTATTTGCTACCGTCATGATTGTGATGAACGGTGTCATTGGCTTATGCATCTTCATGGGTGGCTTTAAGCATCATGAGATGTCCTTTCGTAATGAAGGTACTAATTCTGCTTTAGCAGTGCTGACTGCTTTAGCCACTTTCATTCTGGTCATGCCGATGGTGACCGTGAGCACCCCTGGGCCAGACTTTACCAAAGGGCAACTCGCATTTGCAGGGGTAGCTTCTTTTGCTTTATATGGAGCCTTTATATTCTTTCAGACGGTCAGCCATCGCGATTATTACCTTCCTAAAGCAGAAGATCAAAAGACCAATAGTGAGACTCATGCAGAAAAGCCCAGCAATCTCAAGACGGGAACCAGCCTGATTTTATTGCTCATTTCCCTTGCAGCAGTTGTTGGCCTTGCTGAAGCCCTCAACCCCGCAATTGAGGCAGGAGTCAAAGCTGCAGGCGCCCCCAAAACGGTAGTTGGTATTGCCATTGCGATGTTGGTGCTTCTACCAGAGGGCTTTGCAGCCGTCAGGGCTGCTAGAGCCAATCGCTTACAAAGCAGTTTGAACTTGGCGCTGGGCTCCGCCTTAGCCAGTATTGGATTGACCATTCCGACGGTGGCGGCCGTTGCCATCTTCTTTAATTTGCCACTAAGTTTGGGTATCAGCAGCCTGAATATGACGCTGATGTACCTATCATTCTTTATTGGTGCATTAACGCTGGCGATTGGTAGAACTACCCTCCTGCAAGGGGTTGTCCATTTGATTATCTTTTTTGAGTTCTTATTCTTAAGTCTAGTACCCTAAACTAGAGAACGATTCATCAATTTAGCGTGGGCAAGCTTTAGCAAACAGGCCAAGCAATTTGTGCAAGATAGGCTCCCATGAAAATGGGTCAGGCTGAGGTGAGCTCTGTAAAGGCTGTGGTGATGACAGCGCACTAGAAACGGCATTGACTACGGCATTATCTTGAGAAGGTTGGCATAGCGCACTAAATGCAATACTCACCACTACAAAAGCGATTAAGAAAATGCCGATAATTAAAATAATCCGATTTCGCATCATTAGGAAAGATTAACAAAGTTTTCAAATATCATAGTGATTTTATTGAACCGAAATCTTCATGATTATCACGGCCTAGTGAAAATAGAGGGGGTTAATACTTGATGCAGCAACAAATCAATTCACCCATCAAGATCTGTGAAAATAGAAAAGTAGAAAAAAGTTAATACCACTTAATACAGAGCTTAGATCAAATAAATCTCCTTGACCCCTCTAATTATTAACCAGATTTCACTTAAAGAATTTATAATTAAACGATGATTGGTCTATTAGCTTCTTTTTTCTTATCTTTTATTGCAACCCTGCTGATTATTCGTTTTCAGAGCCTACATAGCCACCTGTCAGCCGATTCAGACTTATCAGGACCACAAAAATTCCATCAGGTTTCCGTGCCCCGTATTGGTGGTGTAAGTATTGCCATTGGAATCTTTGCATCTACCCTCTCACGATTGCAATCTGATGATGGCCTTACTACCGAAGCCTTGCTCATGATATGCGCAGTACCCGCCTTTGCTATTGGCTTAACCGAAGATCTGACGAAAATAGTAAGCGCCAGGACCAGACTCGCCTTCACTGCAATTGCAGCATTGCTTGCGTGCATCTATCTTGGCGCACAAATTAATAGGCTGGACATTCCTGGAGTTGACTACCTACTGAGCATCTCCTTAATTGCCATTATTTTTACCGTGTTTGCTATTACTGGCCTAGCTAACGCATATAACATTATTGATGGCTTTAATGGCCTTGCCAGCATGGTTGGTGCAATCACCTTAATGGGTCTTGCTTATGTCAGCTTCGCCGTAGGCGATTCAATCATGATGTATTTGAGTTTGGTGATGGCGGCATCCATCCTAGGATTTTTTCTCTGGAATTATCCTAGAGGTCTCATTTTTTTAGGTGATGGTGGCGCCTACCTGATCGGCTTTTGGATTGCTGTTGTGACTGTGATGTTAGTAGCCAGACATGAAAGCATCTCGCCCTGGTTTGCGCTGCTGATCAATGCCTATCCGATTGTCGAAACACTTTTCACCATTTATAGAAGAAAGTTTCGCCAAGGCAAAAGCCCGGGACATCCCGATGGCATTCATCTGCACACACTAATTTATAGGCGAATTCTCAACCCTATTTGTCATGCCCACAAGGATGATCTATTTACCGCCAATGCCAAGACCTCACCCTACTTGTGGGCCCTCACCCTATTTGCCATTGCCCCCGCTCTACTCTGGTGGGACTCGAATGTCATTCAAATTACATTCCTACTGATCTTTATGGTTAGCTACGTCTGGCTTTACAAGAGGATCGTGACCTTCAGGACCCCGGGCTGGATGCGCCCCTAATGATCTAGGTTAAGGCAAATTGGACATTTAACACCAATAAAGAAGCGTGTGATACATGGCATTAGCGGGCGTATTTCCACCCTACCTCATCAATTAGCTGAATCTACAAAACGGACTCATTCTCATTTACGAATACGTCTCATTCGTAAATAGATAAGCACCCTACCCTGCAGTGAGCTGCTTGGCATCCCCATCAGGCAATTGCTCGGTTCGATTCTGAATCCGCCACTCGTGATGCTTGCGGTACTCGTTAACCGTTCGAATCATGGCCCGGTTGAGGTCATCACTGGCACGCTGCACTCCACCCAACTGCATCATCTTGAGGAGACGCTCTTGTCGAATCTGAATAACGCCCTCCTCGATCTGCTCGCGGAATTTAACGCACTGCAAGCCGCCCTGATAGTACGGCAACATTCTCTTGACAGAGTTCGGGACAAGATATTTGCTGGATAGATCATCAAACAAAATAACCGTTGTCACAATCTCCTCAAGGCTGGGCTCAACATCGGCTTGGGATGTGTGCCGGTAGTAATCCGCCAAGACTGAATCGTAGGCAAAAGGGAAATCCTTCTTAATCAGTCCTAACTGTTCAGCGTTCATATTTAAATTGCGATGCGGCTTTAGTAGCCCAATAAGCCTAGCGAGACTTTCGGCCCCCTTCCCACTTAGCACCCCATTGTCGACCCAGAACCGGTGGGTCATATCTGTAAACAGAGTGTTAATGGAAAGAAACTCTTCCACAGTAATTTGTGCTGCCAACTGGCGCGCGCAGAAGTCATGCTCTAACCTTTCGAGTCGGAGCTTCTTCCAGGTGATGACAGCCATCTCGCGGACCAACATCATCTCCACCGCGTCCTTGGGATAGAAGTCCTTCTGAAATTGCTCAACCAACTGGTCGAACTCCTGCTGACTCTCGTTGGGCAACACAATCTGTTTTGAATAAGTACCCGTCTTTAAGGAATTGCGAGAAGCAATCTTTTTGCCTTCATCTGTTTTTGGACCGCCCAATGGCTTGGCTTTTGTAATGGATGAGGATTTGGTCATTACTTAGCCTTTAATAAATAACCGAACGCCTGGACCATCGTCGGGACTGCCAATGAATGCGATACCTGCTTTTTCAAATGCTTTTTGGACAGCCTCAAATGTCTTGATATTTCCACCTGGAATACCAGTGGCGGACTCTAGGCGCATTAGCGCAGAAATTCCCACACCAGAACGATCAGAAAGTGTCTGGCGAGACCAGTCAAGCAACGCTCTTGCAGCACGAATTTGAGCGCTTGTAATCAAATTAATTATATCCTATAATGAATTAAATTGTTTCTTTATTAAACTAATTTTTTATTAAATTGAACAAAAGAGGTTCAAAATATGCTTAATAATCAAGATTCTGCACAATTAGGCCCCAAAAGTCCAGTCAAAAGAAAGCTTAAGCTCGTTGACCTTACCAGACATAGCCAACAACAAGCTACTTCTTCCTCAGACATTAATCGAGCAATCAAACTACTACAAGAAACCATTATCAAAATTGAAGGCGCGTATGCGCCCTCTACCATTCGAGCTTATCGTGCAGACTTTAATGATTTCATCCAATATTGCGTAGACAGAAATGCAAATGCCCTACCATCCCATCCAAACTCAATTGTTCAGTACATATCCAATTTAACAGCTAGCGGCAGATCTTCTGCAAGTATCAGGCGAGCCTTGTGTGGGTTATCTGCGATTCATAAACTCAATCGATTCGATGATCCAACTAAGGATCCAGATGTCGCCCTTGAAATGAGAAGGATGCATCGTAAGCTAGGACGCTCCTCAAATCAAGCTAGTGGCATTAATACAGATGTCCTAGAAAAATTTCTGATAGCTACCGATGACTCCATTAGGGGGATTCGAGATCGTGCATTATTACTGGTGGCCTATGACACATTATGCAGACGTAGTGAATTGGTATCACTTCGGGTCAAGGATATAAAAATCAACGTTAAGAATGGCAATGAGACCTCATCCATTCTTTTAAGAAAAAGTAAAACGGATCAAGACTCCAAAGGGAAATGGTTGCATCTTGGTCAAAGAGCCCACCTAGCATTGATGGATTGGATAAAAGAGCTTCCCAAAGCCCAGGAATACCTCATGGTCGGCATTGATCGTGGTGGTAGCATTTGTGGTAGCGGTCTAAATTCTGGTCAGATCAATCGCATCTACAAGAAGATCGCCAGAAATGCCGGACTAGATGAATCCTCCGTTAAGGGGATCAGCGGTCACTCTATGCGAGTGGGCGCGGCTCAAGATTTATTAAATTCCGGCGCAAGCATGCCGATTATTATGCAGCGTGGAAGATGGTCAAAAACCGATACAGTTATGAGATATTTAGAGCTTGGAAATTGCCAAGCTGATTCTCTCGTCAACAATTAAACGGGAAGAACTAGCGCAATCACTATTCAGAATAAAAAACCTGCTCAATTTTGTGGTCTTCAATAAACTCAAAACGGACTGTCTTTTCAATCGCATCCATTAAAGTCACGGGAGGAATAAAGCCAGTCGACTCAACAGCTGACTCATATACCGAATTAGCGCAAAACTTTTTAACTCTGATTGTGCTTATAGGAAATTTTTTACCAATAATCTTTGCAACTAGATCAAAACAAGATCCAATTAAAAGACCAACAGAAAATGGCAGCCTAAATTTAATATCGGAAGACATACCTAATAATTTATTAACATGCTTAACTAGAGCATTCATTGTGAAATCAGGCTTATCAATATAGTTATAGATATGTACACCAGGCTTGAAATCTAATGAGTATTCTAAAAATGCCGCAACATTCTCAACATAGGCCATTGATTTTCGGTTCAGACCATCACCAATCATTATAAATTTACCCGAGGCAATTTGCCTTAGCAAATTAAAAACATTGCCACGATTTCTTTCACCAAATACTACTGTCGGGCGAATAATTACCAGGGTCCGCTTATGAGGATCTTCGGCTTGCCATTTTTTGTATACTTGCTCAGCCTCCCACTTAGTGCGGCCATAGGCGTTAAAGGGTGCAATCGCTCCTGATTCATCTGTTCCCAGGAGAGCAAAGCCATACACCGCCACTGAACTGGTAAATATTATTTTATTAACGCCTTTGGACCGAGCTAAATCACAGACATTCATTGCCCCCTGAACATTTGTCTGGTCATATAAAACTTTTGGAGAAACATCATCGCGATGTTCAGCTGCTAAATTCACTATTACTGAGTTAGGGAATACTTCAGCATGAACCTGCAATGCATTCCGAACATCAGCAATAAATGTCTTACCAGGGTACTTAATACTTCGCGATTTATCAATAATCAAAAAATGATGGCATTTAGAATCCAACCGATCTGCAAGACGAGTTCCAATGAAGCCACTCCCACCAAATAAAAAAATACCTCCAACTTTATTCATAATATGCCTCAGTCAATGAAGAATATTTCATAGAATGAAAAAAAGAAAATTGATTTAAGAAATAGGAAATTACTACAAGAGAAATAATCTTATATTTCATATTTAATTGCATCCTGGAAAACAGCAAGAACCTGGGATACCGTAATTTGATTTATGCATGCAACGTCGTTTCGCGCGCATACGGTTGCAACCTGCCCCAAATGCCCACGCAAACAAGGGCGACATTCCAACGATGAAATTTCAATATGTCTTGACCTTGGGTTGATTGAACCCCATTTAGAATAAAGACTGGGACCAAAAATCCCCAAGGTACGCGCACCCTGAGAGTCGGCCAAATGAAAAAGTCCGCCATCATTCCCCACAAACATACTAGTGTGATGCCGAAGAATCCATGCCCATTCAGTTAAAGACCATTTACCAATCCAATCAATAGATTTTTTGGAACTAGACAAGATGGTCTTCAAATCAATTTCATCCGCGCCACCAGCAAATACAACAGTGAATTTCTCAGATAGAAAATTAGATAATTCAATATAGTTACTTGCACTCCATCTTCTGATTTTTGCATTACTTCCTGAGCCTGGATAGAGAACAATTAGGGGCTTAGTTTGCAAATCAAGATTAAGTATCGCGTTTTTTAAGAAATCAGTTGGTTGATAGTTATCTGTCAACTCAAGACAATCTGCATGAAAACTAACATCAGAATTATTTCTTGGGACTGGAATCTCATCGAATAGCAACTTGAATTGTAATATCTCATTAAGAAGAGGGTCATAAGAAATACTATGAGAAAAATTTGACCCTTTAATTGGCGTTGAAAATCCAACGCTGCGCCTTGAAAATAAAGCAATCAACTCAGATAGCGCGTAGTATTGATCACAGTCGATCACCAAATCATATTTTTTTATTTTAAAAATCAGAGATGGCAAAAAAATTAGTGCGCGAAAAATATTCAAAGGAAAGATAATAATTTCATGAATAAATTTAATTTCACTGAAAGTTTTTGGGGATGATCGTCCTGTGGTTAACCAATCAATTTTGCAGTCAGGAAAAGATTTTGAAAAGTACCTCAAAGAAGGGATCAAACATAATGAATCCCCAAAGGCAGATAACTTTATAATCAAAATTTGGTCAGGAAGAATTACATCATCCGATTTTTTTGTCTTAAAAACTTGTATTTTATTAATTACACTTCTTAAGAAATTGTCAAACAATTTTAATTTTTTTATATTCATCTAAATTTTTTAATGACATTAAAAGGCCTAATAACACCCAAAAGATTCCGTAGGTATAACTCATTCCGGATACCACATCAAGTAGCAACAAGGTGATGTTAGCAAGAAGTATTGAAAGATAAAAGATATACAACTTTCGAGATTTTAATTTAATTTTTATTATTATTTTATAAGAAGAATATAGCGTAAAAAATATAAATGCAAAGTAAAAAGTGGCGCCAAATAACCCAAAGTTTGAGTACATTTTTACAAAAAGATCATGTACAGTAAGCATCCCAGGGCCAACACCCAAAAATGGACTTTCGAGAAAATTTTCAACGCCTATCAAAACAGTATTTAATCTATCCCCACCACTACCGATAGTAAATTTTTCAAAAACTAACTCATTCAAAACAATGTAGAATGGCTCGCTATAAAGCAGCATAAAGGCAAAGGCAAGCACAAAAATACTAAGGACTTTAGCAATAAATGATGGTCTAGCTGTAAATAAAAAAATTAAATACAACATAAAAAGACCGAAGAATCCTAGTGTAGATGTCGATAAAATAGTAACTACTACCAAAAAAATTAGATAGAAATAAGTTGCTGCCCTACTAGTAAGATGGAATCGAAAATTCCAAAAAATATATAGAATTACGATCATGGGTATAGTGCTACGCACTAAATATGAGGGTTCTGTTGCAACAGAGCTAACTCTAGGAATGGTCCCATCCAAAAGTGTGCTCACATACCCCAATGCTGCAACCCCAATGCTATTGTTAAATAAAAACGCTGGATATTCCAAATCAAGAATATGCAATAAGAAGTGTAATATTCCCCAAAGTGCAGCAAAGGCTCCACCTAACAAAAAATAACGAAGCGAATCAATAAGTTTTTTCTCGCTATTAACGCAAGATGCAATGCAAATCATAGTCATAAAGCCCAATGTTAGATGCATTAATTGCGCAATGGATGTAAAACTTGATCCAGAGTTTATTGTTGAAATTATTTCAAAAAATATGAATAGAAAAAATGTGGCTCCCTGAAAGGTGTAGTTACAATAAAATCTTATTAGAAAATTGGGCTTAAAAATTATTCTATTAAAGATTAGCAGGATTGCAAAAAAATGATATGGCTGCAAACCGAACTGTATCAACTTAAAGTTGATTGCCGCTGTAGCAGAAAATATAGAAAAAAATACAACCAAGTTACATAAATGTAATGGTCTAAAGAACAGAAAAGGGGCAGACAATAGGCATAAATATCCTACGAGTGTTATACCCATATTCAATGCAAAGACCGATAAACTTCGGAATGCTTTTTTGCTATGCTGAACCAGCTCCTCTGAGCAAGGTATTTCTCAAAAACGCCATTGCTTATCCAAAAATTTTTGGATAACAATAATTTTTGAATAATATCTACCGCCTCACACTGATTTGAATATAAATGTACAGTTTCCTTCAACTCATCAGTAACAAAACCTCCATCTGTAGTGACCACTTGAAGGGAGTGATTAAGGGATGCTAGAAATGTACCCCTTCTCTCTGAAATACCATCTGGATAAGGCAAGAGCATTAAAGTGCTTGCTTGTAATAACTGAGATACTTTTTCTTCTGATGACTCCGTATAAAAACTAATAAATTGATATTGTTTTCTAATACCATCCAACCACATCTCATGTCCAGCAACTACATTTCCTATGACTGCAAAATTCAAATTATTTGTATTTAAATTTTTAACTATATTAATAAAATCTTCGAGACCCTTATTGGGCATTAAAAGCCCAAAATAAGTTACATCAAATAGTTTGCGATTATCACATCTAGGGTAAGTATTAGAAATTCCAGTACCTATTGGAATAATTACACTTTTTTTATTTAATACTTTTGGCATTTGATTTTTTTCATATATACTTGTATAAACAATATGATCTGATAAAAATGCCAAAAATAAAATAATATATTTTCTAAGCTTGTGTGCTTGAGAATATTCATGAATTGTTAAAATTATTTTTTTGTAAAAAAATAATTTGTTAAATACCAAAGATATTATAGGTGTAAAAGATTTTCTCCATGCAAGCATTGGATATTGAACATGAATCATAGTAATGTTAATATTTTTTAGTACTTTTAAAAAATCTCCTAGATTATTAACGAATATTATCTCCATATTATTTTCAAGCGAAAAATAATTTTTATACAGTTTCAAGGTATAGTCTTCAACGCCACATCGCCCCTCACCGAGCACCGAACATATAAGAGCGATTTTTGAATTGCTATTCATGCAGGAGTTTATATAGGTAAGAAAAAGAAATTATTAATATATGATGAGTTATTAACATTATTTAAAAATGGTGTTTGATTATTTTCAACAGAAAAATTTTTTATTGATATTAGTTTTAAATTATTAAGCCAATATCCAGAATATCCAATCGATGATAAAAAATTAAAAACCTCAATAATATTTCTCGTCTGATGCCTTTGCTCGATTTCTACTAGCAATAAAGGTTTATTCCTTTTTAAAGTTTCAATTGCGCCCTCAAGGACCTCATACTCATGCCCTTCAACATCAATCTTTATAAAATCAACATTTGAAAAATCATAATAATCTAATCTATTAATAGGAATGATATTTTCTATAGAGTTTTCTATGGGTCTTAATGAAGCAAATGCATCTATTGGCATTTTATTCGGATCAAGTGGAGTATATATTTTAGTCATACCAACTGTATTAGATAAGCCATAATTAAACAACTTAATATTTTTAATTTCTGCATCTTTAATTATATCTATACACCACTTTTGAGGCTCAAAGACAATCACCTCATTGAAAATTTTCGAAAGATGAAAAGCATAAACTCCGCGATTAGCACCAACATCAATCGCAACACGTGCATCTTTTATAAGATTTGAAATATGTTTCAACTCTTTATCTAATCTATTTGTATATTTCAAATACCAATAATATAGAGGTAATATATATTTTCTTGGTATATATTTGAAAATTATTTTTCTATTTAAAATCATTATTAAAAACTTTTATATATTCATTTAGATGGAGTTTTGCACAATTTTTCCAGGAGTACTTCTTAACTCTCTCATACCCCTCTTCAATCAATTTTTTACGGAGCTTATCATCGCCACTAACTATGTTGATTGATTCAGATATCTCATCTTCGTGCAATGGATTAAAGAAATATGCAGCCTTGCCCAATATCTCTGGCAAGGACCCAGAATTAGATGAGGTGACAGGTATACCGTATCTCATTGCCTCCAGTGGTGGAAATCCAAAGCCTTCAGTTAAAGAAGGGAATATAAACATATGAGCATTTCTATATAATTGATCTAACACTTGATCTGATACAAATCCCAATATAAATACACGCTTTCTTTTCATATTTAGTTGACTAGCTAAATTTTTTACATTATCTATATCAGATCCTTCTCCACCAGTAATTACTAAATTTAATTCAGAGGTTTTAGAAAATGCGCCTATTAATCGTGGTAGGTTCTTACTGGGAAAAGCGCCGCCAACAAATAAAACGTATTTACCAAAATTATTTTCATACACATCATTATTTATAGGCAAGCTTCTGCAGCCATGGTAAATTACTGAAATATTATCTTCTTTAGCATGAAAATATTTGACTATATCCTTCTTTGAAAATTCAGATATCGTAATTACTCTGTTTGCAATCTTTGATGAGTTTATATACTGAATTAAACCATATTTACTCCATAATTTATTATATGTTTCAGGCTCTCTCATAAAATTTGCATCATGAATTGTTACTACAGTTTTGCAAAATCGAAAAAAAGGTACTATATTTGCCGGAAAATGAACTAAATCAATTTTTTGACTATAAACTTTTAATGGGATTTTAATATTTAACCAATAGACCTGTATTAGTACATTTAATATTTGTGTAATTATATTTTTGTGTTTAATGGATTTTGGTCCTCTTAGATATATTAATTCTATATTTTGTGGTAGATCTTTTTTGAGTGCTTTTATAAGCTCAAGAACATAAATTGATGTTCCAGTTTTAGTCTTATCTGTAATAGATATATCAATTGCAATTTTCATAATATTTATTAAAATAAATAATTCTATACCTTTTTAATACACCTTAGAATCATGTATTTTTCTAAATTAAAATATAATATGCTAACTATTAAGATTAGGATTCGTAAATATTTTGCAACAATTTCTGGT